>NZ_JBIRCY010000053.1:0-50543 GCF_044326205.1 Mesorhizobium sp. IMUNJ 23232 | reverse complement strand
CGCGCCACACGATGCCGAGAAATACAAGTGGCGAAACCTGATCGAGCGGCTGTTCAACAAGCTCAAGAACTGGCGCCGCGTCGCCACCAGATACGACAAGACAAAGGAGTCTTACCTCGGCTTCGTCACCATCGCAGCAGTCAAGCTTTGGTTACCCTTTGTCCACGAGGCCTAGTCCTTTCGCTTCATCTCTTCGCGCAGCGCGGCAAGGCGGTCGTCGATGCGACGGCTGCGTCCGAATGCTTCCAGTTCGGCGAGGTCTTCCTCGCGCGGCTTGCCGGCCGGCAGGTCGGTGAGCCGTTCGACGGCACCGAGCGCGGCGGCGATCTTGTCCTCCGGCGAAGGGCGGGCGCCGGTTGCCGCAGCAACTCCCGTGCTGCGGTCGTTGGCGCGCCGCGAGATCTTCACCCGCTCGGCCGCCTCGCGGCGGGCGGCATTGGCGGCGTTGAGTGCCGATCGGGACTCGGAGATGCGCAACTCGACATCGGCGATCAGCCGGTCGATGGATTCGACCTGCGCGTCGATGTCGTCCTGCCGGCCGATGCCGGCGCGCGCCAGATCCTCACGGCCTTCGCGCATCGCGATGCGGATATTGGCGTCGAGCCCGTCACGCTCCTCGACAAGCGAAGCCTTCTGCATGGCGTAGCGTTTTTGCTCCGCGACGGACGATGCCAGGCCGGATTTCAGCTCGTCCAGCGCCTTGTCGATGTCGCGGATCGCCTGTTCGGCCACCGCCTCGGGAGCTTTGCGTTCAAGGCCGTCTATGACGGTCGCGACCAGTCCCGCTGCTAGGCGGGACACTCGGCCGGGAATGGTTTCGGTCTGCATGGCTTCGATCTCCTGGTTTTGCATTTCTCGGGAAAGCGGAACGGACAGCGAGTAGGACCAGTTGGCCCGGATCAGATGCGACAAGGCTCCCTTTTCATGGGCGTCGCCGTATCCGGTCATCAGGAACGGCACGACGACACGCCCGTCGAGGGTGGCCAGCGACACGCGATCGACGCCCTTGAACGACATCAGCTTCTCGTCCAGCGGCATGCGGTCCGCCGACCACGTGCCGGCGGCGTATTCGCGGATGCCGTTGGTGACCAGCCGCGAGGGCAGGCCGGTCTCCGCGCGGATACGCTCATAAGCGAGGCGCTGGAGCTCGAATGTGTCCTTCGGATGGGCAGGCGTGGTCTCGTCCAGGATCTCGCGCATCGAGGCATAGGCGCGAAAGGTCCGTTCGATCTCACGGATCGCATCGTCGTCGGGGATCAGGCCGTAGTTCGCTATCTTCATTCGGTCTTCATCGTCTCAACTCCTCTCTCAATCACGTAATGGGTGATTGAGGTGGTTTCAAGATGCAAATCACCTATTTGGTGATTTGCAGTTGCGAGATGGATTGTGCATTGCGGAATGGCCTCGCAAGGCTAGGATCGAGGCGGCCGGCACGACGATGTCCTCCGCTTGCGCGGTGGCGTCGATGCCTTACCTATAAAAAAGACATCCTTCCGGCGGACCGTTCGGCCCGCCCTAGCGCCGCAGCAGATTTCGGGAGCCGCCCATGACCAAGGAAAAGAGTTTGGATCTCGAACACGCATTGCGCTCGATCGTAACGCTCCAGGCCTCGGTGCCGGAGGACGCCTTCACCGCCTCGGTGCTCGGCACGCAGCGGGCCGGCAGCGGCGTCGTCATCCGCGAGAACGGGCTTGTGCTTACGATCGGCTACCTGATCACCGAGGCCCAGGACGTCTGGCTGACCGCTGCGGACGGGCGCATCGTGCCGGCGCATGCGCTGGCTTACGACCAGGAGACTGGATTCGGGCTTGTGCAGGCGCTCGGTGCGCTCGATCTTCCCGCGCTTGACCTCGGTAATGCGGAGACGGCCAGGGTCGGCGATCCCGTCGTGATGGCGGGTGGCGGTGGCGGCCGGTTCGTGCGCGCCAGCATCGTCAGCAAGCACGAATTCGCCGGCTATTGGGAATATCTGCTGGACGAGGCGATCTTCATCGCGCCGGCGCATCCGATGTGGGGCGGGGCGGGGCTGCTCGGCGCCGACGGCAAGCTGCTCGGCATCGGCTCACTGCTGCTGCAGATGGCGGACGGCACGTCGGTGCAGGACATCAACATGATCGTGCCGATCAATCTTCTGCCACCGGTGCTCGACGACCTGCTCAACTACGGGCAGATCAACAAGCCGCCGCGCCCTTGGCTCGGCGTCTATTCCAACGAGCGCGACGGCAAGGTGGTGGTGGTCGACGTCGACGGCCGCGGCCCGGCGGCAGCCGCCGGCCTGCGCGAAGGCGACGTGATCTCCGACGTGCGCGACCAGGAAGTCGAGGGCCTGGCCGACTTCTACCGCAAGGTGTGGAGCAGCGGCCCGGCGGGCACGGAGATTCCGGTCCGGGTCGTGCGCGGAAAACGCGACTTATGGCTGCGCATCAAGTCGGCCAATCGCAGCAGCTTCCTGAAGAAGCCGAGCTTGCAGTGAAGGTGGCGCAGCCTCGCCTCTATTTCGAGGCGACGACCTTGCGGGTATGTGCTGCTGATTTTGCGTCCGGCTTAACTCACTTCGAGACGTAGATCTGGCAAGGTCCGGCGACCTTGACTTTGTATTTCTTGCCAACCGAGTTGCACTCGGCGAGCGCTCGCTTCTCCGCCTCCTTCTGCGACGGAGCGTTGTAGGCGCGCCCGCAAAACACAGCTTCGACGCTGTAGCTGAGCGGCGTCTGCGCGTAAGCCGAATGGCCGGCAGCCGCGACATAGTCCTTGTAGGCCTTTTGGCAAGGCCCCTTCATGCCCGCTGGAAACATCGCGCCGAAGCGTTTTGTGCCGACTTTTCCGGCCAGCGTTTCCGCCGCCAGGGCAGGGCCGGTGGCCAAAAGCAAGGCGGCTAGAACCGTAGGGACGGTTCCCAGGACTATTTGTTTTCTCATTTTGCTCGGATTCATCCAGGAATTCACAACCATTCAGTAGCGTCGATTTTTCGGCTTGGCTAGTTCCATTGGCGATAAATAATCAGCCAAAAAAAGACGATGTATTACTGAATAGCCCGTCGCTTTTCGGACCGGCATTGGCCGTCTATTCGGATAGCCGGTTGCCTGACGTGGCACGCGAATGGCATGAGGCCGGCCCGGCGCAAGAGCCGGCTGCTCCATTCATACCCCGTTCACCTAACAGCCTGTACGACGGGGCCCTCGGAAATGAGGAGATTCGTCCATGGCATTGATCAAGGGCACCAACAGCGGCGAAACCATCTACGGCTACGCCAGCAACGACGAGATCTACGGTTTCGGCGGCAACGACAAGATCTACGGCTATGAAGGCCACGATTTTATCTCCGGCGGAGCCGGCAACGACACGCTGTATGGCGGCTCGGGCGACGACGACATCTATGGCGACAGCGGCATCAACACGCTCGTTGGCGGCTCCGGCGACGACTGGTTCCGCACCAGCGCGCGCTCGACCGGGCTGAGCGACGACTACATCGCCGACTTCGAACTGGGCTATGACCGCATCGACCTACGCAACTGGGGTGTGTCCGACTTCACCCAGGTCCAGGCGCTGCTTAGCAATACGTCCGACGGCGGCTCGATCCTCAACGCCTATGCCGGCGGCGAAAGCCACGTGATCGAGATCGCGGACGTCACCCGCAGCGAATTCATCTCCGGCGATTTCGTCTTCGACA
Organism: Mesorhizobium sp. IMUNJ 23232; assembly: GCF_044326205.1. Classification (NCBI taxonomy): domain Bacteria; kingdom Pseudomonadati; phylum Pseudomonadota; class Alphaproteobacteria; order Hyphomicrobiales; family Phyllobacteriaceae; genus Mesorhizobium; species Mesorhizobium sp. IMUNJ 23232. Next base: position 46,873 of record NZ_JBIRCY010000053.1, on the reverse strand, counting down.
CCTCCACGGCCGCGCGCAATCTGAGCGGTTCGAGTTCCGTCGACGTGCTGTTCGGCGGCCGCGGCCACGACCTGATCGACGGCAATGGCGGCAGCGACAGGCTGTTGGGCGGGCTGGGCGACGACGACATCTACGGCGAGAGCGGCAACGACCAGATCTGGGGCGGCATCGGCAGCGACCTGATGTCGGGTGGCTCCGGCGATGATGTTTTCCGCTTCGTCAGCATCTCGGAGATGAACAGCGCGTCAGGTCGCGACGTGATCACCGATTTCCAGGTCAATGACGGTTTTGGCTATGACGATCTGATCGATTTCTCGCAGATCGACGCCGATACGACGCGTGCCGGCAACCAGGCTTTCGACTTCATCGGCCGGGACGGCTTCATCTCGAACAGCCCTGGCGAACTGCGCTATGCCTATAGTTCGGCGGGCGACACGGTCATCGCCGGCAACATCGACAACGACAGCGCTGCGGAATTCCAGATCGTTCTGATCGGGCGCCATGTGCTGGATGCCAGCGATTTTATCGTCTGAGATAGAGCGCTACGCGGCCCGTCGGGAGCACCCGACGGGCTGGAGGGTGTTTGCCGAGACCGTCCGGGCGGGCCGGCGGTGTGCTCAGCCTCTCAGCACATAAAGCTGTCCCTTGCCGCCGCGCCGGTCCACCTCGCGGATGATCTCGCGCACGGCGAGATCGGATGGGTTGCCGTCCTCGTTCCGGAAAACCTCGCGGTTGCCATGCGGCCTGGGACCGATGCAGCCGGTGACCCAGCCGACATTCGGCGCCTCGTGGATAAGGATCGCTTGCTGCTGAAGGCTCGAGCCGCCGAGCACGCGCAGGCAGATGCCGTCATGGCCGGCGCGCAGGTCCTTGACGGCCTTGTTGTTGCGCTCGACGCGCAGGCCGTAGGGTTTGTCGCGGCGCATCAGCCGCACGAAGCCGATGTCCCACTGGTCCACCCGCCCGTCGTCGGTGCGGTAGCGTTCGACCGTTGTGAAGAGTTTTGTCGAGGCGACGTCGCCGAATGTCGCGACAAAAACCCTTCGGCTGTTGATGGTGAACTCGACCTGCCTGCCGCCGCACAGCATGTCGGCCGGCACCGGCTGGTCGAACTGCGCGCAATGGATCGGCCCGCCGATGACCATCATCATGGTGCCCCACATGCCGCTGAAGCGTTTTCGGTTGGCCGGCATGGTGAGCGGCTGGCGGGCGGTCCGGTAGAGCCGGGCGCGGTCCTCGGCGGAAAGGTCGTCGACGTCATCGTGGATTTCGCCTTGGGCGCCGTGGTCGTAGATGAACTCGTCCTTCGGCCAGCGCGTGTGGATCAGCGTGACGAATTCCATGAACCGCTCCGATGTCCTTCCACCCGGCGAACCTGGCGGCCGCCGTGAAAAAATCTGTCTGCGGTGGTACGGCTGCCGCGGGGGTCGGCAGCCGTCCTCGCCTGAGACATGCGAAGTTGCAAGAAAGAGTGGTAACTTGCAATTAGCAATGTGGAACTATCAAAACGGTGTATCCGGACTGTGTCGCCGCGTATGCGCAAAGTCGGACTTCGTATCCGTCACCGATCGTGTGGGGAAGGACCGAATGGATGGGTGGCGGCTGGCTACTTCTCCGTGGGGTCAATCCGCAGCCGGAATGCCGACAATCAGGAGATCGCAGGGGCCGCTGCCCTTGTTTCCGGAATCGTCCCAGACAAACGACCATATGCCGGACGTGTTCACCTTGGTCCTGTCGTCCCGGTCAATCGCGAAGATGTTCGGCCCGGCTCCGAACGTCTGCACGGCATGATTCGTACCGCTGTAGGTCGCCCTGAAGCTGGACATGAAGATGCCCACCTGCGCGAGCGGCACGCCCATGTCGATGGTCTGGGGACCTTCATCGTCAAGGCTGACCGATTTGATGACAATGAGATCGAAGGAGCCGATAAATTCCATGACCACGGCGGCGATCTCGGCGGTCGACGCGAAGTTGCCATCCCCGTCCGCCATTCCCGCCATGGCGGAAATGGTGGACCAGGAGGGGAGGACGGAGGCCTCTGCCCCCAGCAGATGATGATCGCTGTCGCCGTAACTCAGGTCGAAGCCCGAGAGCGCCGCGATCTGCGGATAGTCGTCCAGATCGGCGCTTTCCCCGTTGTTGAGCGTGATGGGCGGAGGCATCGAAACCGAGCCGACCGACGGCGCCTCGCCGACCCAGGCCAAGACCGAGACGCAGACATAGCTGCCGTCGCCCTGGCGGTTGCCGCTGTCGTCGAAAAGGATTGGCATCGCCTCGACAAACAACGCCCTGGTCCCCATGGGCGTCACTTTGATCGAGACGCTCATCGTCTCGACATGGTGGTCGACGCCTGAACCATAACTCAGGGAGAAGGCCGACAGCCCGACGAGCGAGCACAGGATGTCGTCTTCGAACTGAATCAATTCGTTGCCGCCGGGAACGAAGCGGAGCGAGCGGAGCTGGAACGGCATGTCGGTTCTCCTGTGGGTTGTACCCTTGGAGCCTGAACCGCCTCTTGCCGTCCGACGAATGGCTTTGCGCGTCCGTCCCCACCGAAAAGGCGCGATGCTTAACAGATCGTGGAGAGGCACCGCGGGATTTTATGCGATTGTGCCGGAACGGTCCTCTCGCTCGAAGCCCGTACTCCACTCGCATATGGAACATCCAGAGCTGGACCCATCCATCAACGCAGTACGGCAGCGGCGTATTCGCGCGGACCTTCGCTACAGGTGCTTCACACTTAAGCAACCATCCCATTTGTCGTTCAGATATTCGCAGACCAGACGCCGGTGGCAGTGATGGGGCGTGGCTTCCGAGCACAGCAAGCATGCGCCGTCGAACGCCTGTGGCGTCAATCGCTGCTCGATCTTGCGGTCCGCCATAAGGCTCAGAAATCGATCCTCATAGATGCGCCAGTCTCCCTTGTCCTTCTTGAACTCCTTCAGGATGTCGTCGGTCGGCGCCAGCAGGGGCTGGTGGACATATTCAATGCCGTTGATTTTCTTCAAGAAATAGGCGAGATCGTCGGCCTTTGCAAAGCCCGCCAACTGCGAGGTATTGTGCAGGCGGACATCGATCACCTTCTTGACGCCCGCCTTCAGCAGGCGCTCGAAAAAACCCTCCGCATCGGTCTTCGTGAAGCCGATCGTTGCAAGCTCGACCTTGCCCATGGTCACTCCGCGGCGACCTGCCCGGAAGGTTCGCCCGTCGGCTCCGCATAGGCGACCTTACGCCCTCTCTCCCGATAGGCCACCGCCAGGCGTTCGTCTCGCGACCTGAACAAATCGTTGTCCTCTACGTCTCCCAACTTCAGCAACCGTTCTTCGATCTCATGTTGGCTGAGAATATCGCCGCATGGGAGGATGTGTTTCACCGCGATGCCACGTTCCGCCAGCGCCCGTCCGATCAGCAGGCAGCGATGACAATCGAGCGGATCGCGTTCCGAGCACATGAGCGCCAGTCGGTGCTTTTCCGCGCCTTGCGCGACGAGGTCGAGGCCTTTGCCGAATTCCTGGGTCAGTGCCATCTTTTCGTAGTCGGCCACGCCCTCGCAAAAGAACTCCTTGCCGGACGGGCGTCCGCCCAGCTTCTGGCCTAGAAAACGATATTCTATCCCGTCTTGCCGCAACTCGTCCTGGAGGGCGTCACGGTTGAAGTGTGGGAAATGGCGGGAGTATGGAGCGGTTCTGACATCTCCGATTGCCGTCACGCCCGCGGCACGCAGCACGGCAATGAAATCCTCGTAGGACAGGGTGGAGTGCCCAACGGTGAATACCTCCAACTGACCGGACATCGGCTTCTCCCGTAGAGGTTAGCGGCTGCCGACCCTGCACGAAAGCGCCAGCGCTTTCACCTGGGGCGAGCATTCTTCACAGAAAATATAGGCCATTCACTTGCGCATAGCACGGATGTTCGCCGAAGGGGCGCGATAGGCCGACACGCACATGGATACGTGTAGACCCCTTCGCGTCGTTCTGCAGTACGTCGATACCCGCTGCTTTCCAGCGTGTTCTGGCCGCGTCCGCCGGGACCGAGAGATCGTAGAGGTTGTTCCCGATTCCGATGCGGCATCGAAGCCGTTGTTTGTCCCCATAGGTATCGACATAGAGTTGCAGTCGGCTTGGGGCAATTTCGATCGCGCCCAGCGAGCGGCCGAAGTGCCCACCGGCTACATAGGCTTTGCCGGAGGCAACCCTGACGAGGCCGCCGTCGAAGGCGGCCTCAAGCGAAGACGAAATTCCGCCGGCAACCGCCCGCGCGATCTGAGAAAATGCGAGGTTGCCGACAATATCGATCGGCCTCGACAGGTTGACAAGGCAATCCTCGGTGGCGTGCGGGAAAGGAAAGTCGTTCGGCGGCGGAGAGGCGTCGAAGCGGATAATATTTCCGATTGAAAACGGGCGTCCGGGACCGACATGGTGTTCATTCCAAAATCTCGACCCCTCTGACGTATTGGATGCGGTCGGAGGCTCAGGGCGGATCATCTGTCGCCTTCTATGCTCCCAACCTGCGACGCAATATAGTGTCCCGTAGCATGTTATGTCGGTGATGATGATCTCGAAAACCGCCATTGCTGTCTCTCTGAATAGACCGCAGATGGTAGTCTAAAGCCTATCGCTGCAACCCGCAATTGAATCCGAAGAAACAGCATGCCCGGTGAAACGCTCACATCCGGAACACGCCGAACTTCGTATCCTCCACCGGGGCGTTTAGCGCCGCTGAGAGCGAGAGCGCCAGCACCTCCCGCGATTTGGCCGGGTCGATGATGCCGTCGTCCCAGAGCCGGGCGGATGAATAGAGCGGGTGGCCTTCGCGCTCATATTTATCGAGGATCGGCGCGCGGAATTTCTGTTCCTCCGCAGCGCTCCAGCTTTCGCCCTTGCGCTCAAAGCCCTCGCGCTTGACTAGGGCCAGCACGGTGGCCGCCTGCTCGCCGCCCATCACCGAGATGCGGGCGTTGGGCCACATCCACAGGAAGCGGGGCGAATAGGCGCGGCCGCACATGCCGTAATTGCCGGCGCCGAACGAGCCGCCGATGATCATCGTCACTTTGGGCACCTGCGCGGTGGCGACCGCCGTGACCAGTTTTGCGCCGTCCTTGGCGATGCCGCCGGCTTCGTATTTGCGGCCGACCATGAAGCCGGTGATGTTCTGCAGGAAGACTAACGGGATCTTTCGCTGGCAGCACAGTTCGATGAAATGCGCGCCCTTCAGCGCGCTTTCCGAAAACAGCACGCCATTGTTGGCCAGAATGCCGACCGGCATGCCAAAAATGTGGGCGAAGCCGGTGACCAGCGTCGTGCCGTAATTCTGCTTGAACTCGTCGAGTTCCGAGCCGTCGACGATGCGGGCGATCACCTCGCGCACATCATAAGGTTTTCGCGTGTCCTCGGGGATGATGCCGTAGAGTTCGCGGGGATCGTGCAGCGGCGGGGTTGGATCGCGTAAGGCAAGGCTTACAGTCTTCGAGCGGTTGAGGTTCTTGACGATGCGCCGGGCGATCGCCAGCGCGTGTTCGTCGTCCAGCGCCAGATGGTCGGCAACGCCAGAGAGTTTTGCATGCACCTCCGCGCCGCCCAGGTCTTCGGCCGAAACATCCTCGCCGGTCGCGGCCTTCACCAGAGGCGGTCCGCCGAGAAAAATCGTGCCCTGGTTTTTGACGATGATGGATTCGTCCGACATGGCGGGCACATAGGCGCCGCCGGCCGTGCAGGAGCCCATGACGCAGGCGATCTGCGGAATGCCCGTGGCCGACATCGTCGCCTGATTGTAAAAGATGCGGCCGAAATGCTCGCGGTCGGGGAATACCTCGTCCTGGTTGGGCAGGTTGGCGCCGCCGGAATCGACCAGATAGATGCAGGGCAGGTTGTTCTCGCGCGCGATCTCCTGGGCGCGCAAATGTTTCTTCACGGTGAGGGGATAATAGGTGCCGCCCTTCACGGTTGCGTCGTTGACCACGACCATGACCTCGCGTCCTTCGACCCGGCCGATGCCGGCGATCATGCCGGCGGCCGAGATGGCGTCGCCATACATGTCCCAGGCGGCGAATTGGCCGATCTCCAAAAAGGGCGAGCCGGCGTCGAGCAACTGCGCCAATCTCTCGCGCGGCAAAAGTTTTCCGCGCGACGTGTGACGCTTGCGCGCTTCTTCCGAGCCGCCGCGCTGCACGGTCTCGGCCTTGGCGGCGATGTCGGCGACCAGAGCCTTCATGCGCTCGGCATTGGCGCGAAAGGCGTCGGAGGAGGGGGAAATCTGGGATTTTATGACGGGCATGCGGCTGCTTCCTCCCTTGCGCGCTCATTGCTCTGTAGCAGCCTCGCACCCGAAGCGGCTAGCGCCGTGATGTGATGCATCGACGCCACACAGGTTGGCCACTATCCTTCCCCAACGGCAGAAATCGCTTGCAGCGGCAATCGCTCGGGCATAGAGACCCCGCCCGTTCAAACCGAAAGGAGACCGTCATGCCTCGCCATCCGAGTTCGACACGTTCCGTGCCGACGCTCGAATTGCGTGCGGCTGACTGCATTCTTCTGGGGTTGAACGACAATGGCCCGTTCCACGATACGGCGCCGGCAGGAGGCCGAGCGCCAGCGCATTGAAGCCTATGAGGCGACGCTGAGGCGTGTCAGCGCCGTCGCGCGGCCGGCTCCGAATTTCGAGATGACATTGCGCGGGTCCCAAGCGGAGGTATTAAGGCGAGAGCCGCCGAGATGCCGTGCATACTATTTCGTACAACGCGACCTCATTTATGGCTGGTGAAGGTTGACCTTGCCACGCAACAATGAGGCAATACCAAATTTCATGTCGGGATTGATGGCTTGGAGTTCTAATGCCAATTGTTCGGCCTCTTCCCTAGCAACCTTCCATCCAGCAAAGACATTAGTTATATGGCTAGGGTCTATGTGGTTCAGAAAGAGCCCGGGCATTGAATCGGAGTCGCAATCAGAAAGTACACGAACGACCCTCCATTCGCGCTCGTACTCCCAGTCTCTAAATTTACAGAAAAAGAGGTTATCCTGCGTTGATGGATCGTGCGTTAATCCGACAAGATCTTCAACGTAGCGAACTGGCTTTAGCGCGTTTAGGCTACCTGTATCATCGCCTGCGAAAACCTGCTTCAGCCCTTCAAATTTGACTAAATATCCGGCTGCATTCGCGGCGTAGTGCGCCCACATCGGAAGTGAAGCATAGTTCTCGGTCAAAGACAGAATTCCGACTCGCAAGCGCATAAGCGCAATTGTTCGAAAGAGACTTGTTCTCATGTATTCGATGTTGTCATATATATTTGACCTTAATAAGATATTGGCCTGTTCAACAGTTCGCGGTGCCGATAAAATTTTTGTTTCTGGCGACAGTCTCGCTAACAATTCCCCTTGATGATGGAGCCAAGAGAATTGCTCTTTCGAGTAGCCGAATTGGCGAATTTTTGTGAGCGATTCGCCAACCGCGCCATCGTTCATTAGAATTGACATCTCAGATGGATCGTTCAGGTCATCTATCCGCGTAAATTTTAGAGATCCGCGAGCAAGGGCTAGTACTGAGGTTTTGCTAGAAACGAATTTATATAGAGCACTCACTGTGTGTCTCCCGCCTGCCAATCATGCGAATTAATACCATTTTTCGAGATAGTTGCGCAGTAGGGGGATCGGATCGATACTTCCGTGTTGCGTGCGGGCTCAAATCTCGCCGGCGCTCTTGGATGGTCGTGCGGGCACTAGGGGCCAGTTGGTCGCTAGAAGGGCGCGAGTCTGCCTTATTGGTCGTGGAAGCCACGGGGCAAAGATTTTCGCAAGCGCCACGACGAATATTTCGTTGTGCTGCCGACAAGGCAGCCAAATTGGTGGCAGAAAACCGCGTCATGCACCACTGCGTGTCGTCCTACGCGGCCAAGTGCATTGCCGGCAACGCCTCGATCTGGGTGCTGCGGCGTTGCGCGCTCGGCAAGGTGGAGCGGCTGCTAACCATCGAGCTCGACCCGCGCCATCGGGCGGTGCAGGTGCGCGGCTTCGGCAACCGGCTCGCCCGCCCGGACGAGCAGAAAATCCTGGCGCGCTGGGCCAAGGCGCGTGGGGTGATACTGATGTGACATGGTCCCGCGCGCTGAAATTTTTCGGCGCGCGGGATTGTCAATCCAGCAAGGCAATCGACGCAGGATTGGGCGAGCTTCTCAGCCGGGCGAAGACGATGCCGCCAGTTTCAGTATCTGGCGGACGAACCGCTGCATCCTGGCTTCACGCTGCTTCGCGGACAACCCACGCATCCGTTCGCTGAGGTTGGTAACGTCCACCTCCAATTGCTCGATCTCCGAATTGCGAACTTTCAGGATGAGTCGCGCATTGTCGGAGGGATCGAACGATACTTTCTGGATAATCGGTTCCCTTCGCAACCGCCGCGCGACCTCGGCTCTCAATTCGGCCTTGGTCGCATTGGTTTTTGATTGCGCCAGCGTGTTGTCGGTTGTGATCGACGTCAGCAAGCTTGCCGATACCAATGCGACGACCGATGCCAAGAAGTGTCTTCGCCCAATTCTGTTCGTAGCCTCTGCTCGCATCACCCCTCCGCCATCATCTCCCGGCCGATCAGCCAGCGCCTGATCTCGCTCGTCCCGGCACCGATCTCGTACAGCTTGGCGTCGCGCAGAAGGCGGCCGGTGGGGAATTCGTTCATGTAGCCGTTGCCGCCGAGCAACTGGATGGCGTCGAGCGCCATGCGCGTGGCGTGTTCCGAGGCGTACAAAATGCAGCCGGCGGCGTCTTTACGCGTCGTCTCCCTACGGTCGCAGGCGGCGGCCACCGCGTAGACATAGGCGCGGCAGGCGTTCATCGTCGCATACATGTCGGCGAGCTTGCCTTGCACCAGTTGAAAGTCGCCGACCGCCTGGCCGAACTGGCGGCGGTCGCGCACATAGGGCATAACCACGTCGAGGCAGGCGGCCATGATGCCGAGCGGCCCGCCGGCCAGCACGACGCGCTCGTAGTCGAGGCCGGACATCAAGACCTCGACGCCGCGGCCGTGCTGGTGGACGACGTTTTCGAATGGCACGTCGACGTCCTCGAACACCAGTTCGCCGGTGTTGGAACCGCGCATGCCGAGCTTGTCGAGTTTCTGGGCGACCGAAAAACCCTTCATGCCACGCTCGATAATGAAGGCGGTGATGCCGCGCGAGCCCATGGTCGGCTCGGTCTTGGCATAGACCAGCAGCGTGCCGGCGTCCGGCCCGTTGGTGATCCACATCTTGTTGCCGTTGAGCACGTAGCGGTCGTTGTGCTTGTCGGCGCGCAGCTTCATGGAGACGACGTCGGAGCCGGCACCCGTCTCCGACATGGCGAGTGCCCCGACCGTAGTGCCGGCGCAGAGGCCCGGCAGGTACTTTTCCTTCTGCTCCGGCGTGCCCCAGCGGTTGAGCTGGTTGATGCAGAGGTTGGAGTGCGCGCCGTAGGAGAGCCCGACCGAGGCCGAGGCACGGGAAATCTCCTCCATGGCGACGACATGGGCGAGATAGGTCATGCCGGAGCCGCCAAAATCCGGGTCGGCGGTGACGCCGAGCAGGCCGAGGCCGCCGAGTTCGGGCCACAGATGCATCGGAAATTCGTTGGAGCGGTCGATCTCGCCGGCCAGTGGCGCGATCTTGTCCTGCGCGAAGCGGCGCACCAGATCGCGCAGCGCGTCGACATCCTCACCCAGCGCGAAGTTCAGTACGTTGTCGTACATGGTAATCCTCCCGGACATTCTGGGCGCCGACCAGGCGCATCGTCATGATAAGATAGTTTTTGGTCACTTCCTCGACGGAAAGCCGCTCGTCCGGCCGGAACCAGACGATGACGCCGGTGATCATCTGGATGATCGCCATCGCCGTCAGCGCCGCGTCGTCGATGCGAAACGTGCCGTCGTCAACGCCGTCGCGCAGGATGCGGCGCAGATCTTTTTCATAGGCGGCGCGCAGCCGGAGGATCTGCGTTAGGTTCTCGCGCGACAGGCTGCGCAACTCCATGTTGGAGACATGGGTGGAATGCCGGCGCGTAATGTGGAAACCGATATGGTTGGCGACGAAGGCCGAGAGTTCTTCGGCGGGACCGCCTTCGCCGGGGCGAGCGTTCTCCCAACCGGCGATCAGCCCTTCCATATGCTCGCGCATCAGCGTGAACAGCAGGTCTTCCTTTGTTGGAAAGTAACGGTAGAGAGCCGCCGCCTGCACGCCGACCTCGGCCGCGAGCTGGCGCATCGAGACGGCTTCATAGCCGTAGCGCGCGATCAGTATCGCTGCCGCCTCGCGGATCGCCGCTTCGGTCTTCTCGCCGTCCGATCCGATTGTTCGCGCCAAGGGGGCCTCCGGGATCAAAGAATAAAATGGACGTTCAATTAATTCAAGAGAGTGTCGTGTGTGTGCGACAAAGTGAATTTCCAGTCTCGACTACAACACTTCGTGAGCTTGGCCCGCCGGTGCCGCCATTTCGCTGCCTGTTTACGAATTCTGGAGCTTCGCTTTGCATTCTGCCGCCGAAATGATGACAAGTGTAGGAGACGGGGCGAAGGGCCGCCGTGTCTTGTTCCAGGAGGCGGAGCGATCTAATGGCTGAACTGGAGACGGAGCGTCTCGACCGGGACGGCATCCAGGACCGTTCGGCTGGCCGCCTGGCGCGCGCCGTGCGGTTGCTCTGCGAGCGTGGGCCGCTGGAGCCTTTTCGTCTGGTCCGTCGCCACGGCCTGGCCGCCAGCGCCAGCTTCGTTGCCCGCAATGTCCAGCATCTGGTGGCCGACCATCTCGCCCGCAAATGGGACCGCGACCACAATGTCGACACCGCCGGCTCGATCCAGCTTGCAGGGTTGAGCATCGTCGGTCCGAACCGAGACCAGGGCAATGAATGCCTCTGCACCTCGCCGAAGACGTTCGATTTCATCATGCGCAGCCTGCCATCGGATCTCGGCGATTGCACTTTCATCGACATCGGCGCGGGCAAGTCGCGCACCCTGCTGTTGGCTTCGCGCTATCCGTTTGCCAAGGTCGTCGGCGTCGAGTTCGCGCACGAACTGGTCGAGATCGCCATACGCAATATCGCGAGTTTTCGCGGTCCGGCGCAGAAATGCCGCGATATCGAAATCGTCGAGGCGGATGCCGCAGCCTACAAATTTCCGCCGACGCCGCTGGTCGTCTATTTCTACAACCCGTTCTCGAAGCAGGTCTTCGATATCGTCATCCGCAATCTGGCGGCGTCGCTGCGGGAAAATGATCGCGCCTGTCACCTCGTCTACGGCAGTTCGAGCCACGCCGCCATCGACTGGGCAAGGCCGGCGATCCTCGCCGGTGGCGCCTTCGAGCAACTGCCAACGCCGCCCATGCCGGGTTTTCTGGATGCGGTGCGCAAGATCGACTATGCCGTGTTCCGCTATCGCCGGGACGGTGGCGAAGGCACATCTGCGGCTTGACGGAGTGGCATGATCCGCAGCCCGCTCGACCCGGGGCGGAAACTACATCAGCCTGAACGGAATGCCCGTCAGCAGCGCCTTGACGTAGCGCTTTTTCTGGTAGAGGCCGTTGAGCGAGACGCGCGGAAAGGCGGTCGGGCGGGCGAGATTTTTGGGCGAAAGCACGCCGGGTTGCGTGGTTACGGCGATCGAAAGCCCAGCCTCGGCGGCAGCCTGGATCTCGCGTTCCCCGACCGCGTCGGGAAAGCCATAGGGGTAGGCGAAGGTTTTCGGCCGGTAGCCGGTATAGCGCTCGACAGCGTCGATCGAGCCGGCGACCTCGGCGGCAAGCCGTTCCTTGCCGACGCGGCGGGGATTGACGTGCGTGCGCGTATGCGCGCCGAAGCGGACCAGCGGATCGGTGCCGAGCCGCCACAACTCTTCGGCGTTCATCACGAGGTCGGCGGTGATGCCGAGCGGATCGATGTCGTTGGCGCGCGCTGCGCGATCGAGGCGCTCGACCACCTTGTCCTCGTCGTCCGTGCGGATCAGCGCCGATATGCGGTCGAATGCGGCCAGCTTTTTGGTTGGCGTATCGAGGGGAAACTCCTCCTCACCGCGGCCGAAGTCGAAGCGGAGGGAGGACACCTTGCGAAGCAGCGCCTCTGCGGTCTCCCACCACAGCGAGCGCGTCCGCTCGACAAAACCTTCGGTGATGAAGATGGTGTAGGGCACATTGTGCTTGCGGAAGATGGGCGCCGCATATTCGGCATTGTTGCGATAGCCGTCGTCCAGCGTGAAGCAGACAAAGCGGCGTTTGTCGTTCGGGTCGGCGAGCAGGCCGGGCAGATGTTCGAGCACCACCGGCACGAGCCCAGCCTGTTTTGCGGCAAGGATCGCCTGTTCCAGAAATTGCGGTGTGACCGACAGCAGCGCATTCGGAGAAAAGGCTTCGGTGCGCGCCAGCCGGACATGATGTAGCGTAAAAATGACGCCGCGCCCGGCAGCCTGTGGCCATAGCCGGCTGATGCCCGGAATGGAAAATGCCTCCAGGCCGGCGCGGATCAGGGCGTGCTTGATGGCGCTCTTCATGAACCGGGACGTCAGCGCTCCGGATGGTTACGCGCCGCCAGACCTGCCGAGCCACGGGCCGGCAGGCGCAGGATGCGCCGCGTCAGCACGCGCCAGGCGGTCACGGGTATGTCGAGCAGGCCCGGCAGCGGGTCGCTCGCGGAAAAGGTCGCCCAGGCGCGGACGGCGCCGAAGGAGCGCAGATAGTCGCCGACGCCAAGTTTTCCACGCGAGATGAGGATGACGGCCGAAACCATGTCGCGGACGAGGTACATCCAGGCGGTTCCGGGCCGTGGCGTCTTCTGCCGGCCGGGGTCGCGGCCGTTGGCGATCTCCCAGATCATCGCGCCGAGGTCGATGCCGGCCGCCGAGGCGAGACCGAACCATGACCAGGGCCGTGGGTTGACATCGAGCAGCCGCAGGGCGCCGTCGCGCGCATCGCGCTTGAACTCGATCTCGACCAGGCCCTCATGCCGGATCGACGTCAGCAGCCGGCGGGCGGCGTCCACCGCGTCGGGCCTGTCCACGACCTCGACGAAGGTGCTGGTGTAGCCGAAATCGACCGGATACTGCCTGGCGCGCCGCGCCGTGAATTCCGCGACCGGTTTGCCGTCGTGCCACAGCGCCGAATAGGAGAACTGGCCTTCGCCGCCGCCCGGGATCAACTCCTGCACGACGACATTGTCGAGGCCGATTTCGTCGGCGGCCCGTTGGAACACCGGGTCGAAGGAGGCGAGGTCGTCCGCTCTTATCACCTTGGCGCGGGCCAGTTCGCTGCCGCCGCCTCCCATATTGGGTTTCAGCACAACCGGAAAACGGATCGCCGCGCGCGCCGCCTCCTCGGTCGAGGTGAACCGGTAGGTCGGCGGGATATCGACTGACAATTCGGTGGCGCGGCGATAGAGCAGGGGCTTTTCGCACACAAATTTGAGCTGATCCCATGACGGCAGCATGATCTTGAATGCCGGCGACAGCGCCTCGATCGATTGCGAGACGAGCCGCACCTCGCCGTCGCCGCCGGGGATGAGCAGCGCGCCCGCCAGCCCGTGCTTTTGGGCAAGGTCGAGCAGGAAGGAAATCGCGTTCGGATCGTCGGGGCCCGGCCAGTCGAATTTGTGCCTGATGCGCCGCGACCAGCCGGGCAGGGGGGTGTCGGTGCTGACCAGCCAGACCGGGACATCCTTCGCGCCGAGGCTGCGGGCAAGGGCCAGGGTTCCATGCGCGCCGCCCAGGATGACAACGCCCGTGACATTGCCTTGCGGCATCTGCCCGGGTCGTGGCTCTGGCTTCATATGGACGGCTCCGGCAACCGGCTCGCGCAATGTCCAGGCGGACCAGGTGGACCGAATGGAATGTTTGCCGCTACCCTAGTCGCCGCGTCATTAACAAACGGTTCGGCGCGGTATTTGTGCGCGGGACCGGCCCCTGTTGGTGTCCGGCGAAGAGCGGATTATTTTCGCGATTCTTTGTCGGAAGCGTATCCGACCACGCGTCCTCGAAGCGAAGGAAGAAGACATGCTCTATGCCGTGCTCTGCTACAACGACGAATGCATCACCTCCGCCTGGTCGAAGGAGGAGGACGCCGCCGTCATGGGCCGCCTCTTGAAGGTCCAGGACAAACTTCTCAAACAGGGCCGGCTGGGACCGGTGGCACGGCTGTTGCCGACGACCGCCGCGACCACACTGCGCAAGACGAAGGACGAACCGATCGTCATCGACGGGCCGTTCGCCGAGACCAAGGAGCAGCTTTTGGGCTTCTATCTGATCGACGCGGATTCGCTCGACGAGGTGCTGGACGCCGCGCGCGAACTGGCGGCGGCCAATCCCGGCGTCGGCTCCTATGAAGTGCGTCCTGTCGGCTATTTCGCCGAGAACGGGGTCAAGAAATGACGGAACAGGTCTGGATCGAGGCCGCACTATCCTCCGCACGGCCTCAGGCGGTGAGCGCGCTGCTGCGCTATTTCCGCGATCTGGACACGGCCGAGGAGGCCTATCAGGAGGCTTGCCTTCGCGCGCTGCGGACCTGGCCGAAGAACGGCCCGCCGCGCGATCCGACCGCCTGGCTGATCTTTGTCGGCCGCAACGCCGCGGTCGACGCGGTGCGCCGCTTGAAGAAGCAGACGGAACTGCCGGACGAGGACAAGCTTTCCGATCTCGGCGACGCCGAGGAGGCGGCCGTGGAGCGGCTCGACGGCGCCGACTACCGCGACGACATCTTGCGGCTGCTGTTCATCTGCTGCCACCCGGACCTGCCGGCCACCCAGCAGATCGCACTGGCCCTGCGCATCGTTTCGGGCCTGACCGTCAAGCAGATCGCGCGCGCCTTCCTGGTCTCGGAAGCGGCGATGGAGCAGCGCATTACCCGTGCCAAGAGCAAGGTCGGCGGAGCCGGCGTGCCGTTCGAGACGCCCGGCGCGGTGGAGCGCTCGCAGCGGCTCGCGGCTGTCGCCGCCATGGTCTATCTGGTCTTCAACGAGGGCTATTCGGCCGGCGTCAACGAACGCCAGGCAAGGGCGCCGCTCTGTGAGGAAGCGATCCGGCTCGGCCGGCTGCTGCTCAGACTTTTTCCGACCGAACCGGAGATCATGGGTCTGGTGGCGCTGATCCTGCTCCAGCATGCGCGCGCCGATGCGCGTTTCGACGCGGAGGGCAATGCCATCCTGCTCGACGACCAGGACCGCACGCTGTGGAAGCAGCCGCTGATTTCGGAAGGGCTGGCGCTGATCGACAAGGCAATGCGCCACCGCCGCCCGGGTGCCTATCAGGTTCAGGCGGCGATCGCAGCACTTCACGCCCGCGCCGCGCGGCCGGAGGATACGGACTGGCCGCAGATCGAATTGCTCTATCGTTCGCTGGAAGCGCTCCAGCCGTCGCCCGTGGTCACCCTGAACCGGGCGGTCGCGGTGTCGAAGACGGATGGGCCTGCCGCCGCGCTCGACCTGATCGAGCCGCTAGCCGAAAAACTTTCGGGCTATTTCTATTTCTTCGGAGTCAAGGGCAATCTGCTGATGCAGCTCGGCCGCAAGGAGGAGGCGCGGGTCGCTTTCGACCGCGCCATCGCGCTCGCCAACACGGCTGCGGAAGCCGCGCACATACGCATGCATCTCGACCGCCTGATGGCGGACGCCACGCTGCCGCCGGCATCGCCCCGCGCGGTCAACTAAGATTTTTCGGAAAACCTGTCGGCACCAGCTTCGGCCGGCCGTCCTTGGGACAGCAGCGGAAACGGAGCGAAGACGATGAACACTTCCAACACCATTCGGGGCGAGGAGGCGAACGTGCGCGCCGTCATCGCGGCATGGGCCGACGCCATCCGCCGCAAGGATGCGACTGCGGCGCTGTCGCACGGAGCGGCCGACTATCTGCATTTCTCGCTGGCGCCGCCGCTGATCGATGCCGGCGTAGGCACGACAGACCTCGATGCCTGGTTCGAGACATGGGACGGTCCGCTCGATCTCGAATTGCGCGACCTGACTGTCACCGCCGGAGACGCGGTGGCGTTCAGCCACAGCCTCAATCGGTTGGCGGGCAATAAGAAGCGCGAGGGCAGGCAGGAGCTCTGGTTCCGCTGCACGCTCGGCTTCCGCAAGATCGGTGGCGCCTGGAAGATCGCGCATGAGCACGAGTCGGTGCCGTTCTACATGGACGGCTCGCTGCGCGCCGCCGTCGACTTGAACCCCTGACTGCCTATCTGCCGTGTGATCCGCCCAACCGAGAGGAGAATTGCCATGACCGACCAGCAGCCATCGACGAACATTCCGGGCGTCATCGCCTATCTGCAGCTCAGCGACGCCAAGGCGGCGGCCGAACTCTACAAGAAGGCTTTCGCGGCCAAGGAAATCGACCGCAAGCCGACACCGGACGGCAGGCTGATCCACTGCCATCTGGAAATCAACAATGGCGCGCTGATGCTTGCCGACTTCTTCCCGGAATACGGCCAGGAGCAGCAGCCGGTGCAGGGCGTGGTACTGCACATCGCCTCGTCTCTGCCGCGTGTCTGGTGGGACAGGGCGCTGGGCGCCGGATTGGAGGTCGTCGTGCCGCTCGAAGTTGCTTTCTGGGGCGATCTCTACGGCCGGTTGCGCGATCCCTTCGGCGTGCTCTGGGGTTTCGTCGGGCCTGCCAACGCCGCCGGGAAAGCAGCTTAGCGGGCTGAGCTGTCGTTCACTGGAGCTCGTAATGGCGGCTGCCGAGCTCCAACCCTTTCCAATTCGCTCCGTTCGGTGGTCCCGGCTCCGACGCGCATACGAGTCGGAGAATCCACTTCCCGCATACATTGTTTGGCGTCTATCTTGCTCAATTCGTCTGGGATGGCCCAAGGTCTTGCGGCCCGCGCGAGCGGGCGCCGACACCTTTTTTTGGAGCCAATGCGGCGGGGGAATGATGCGCGCGAGGAGGACGAGATGGGCAGGACTGTGGACGACTATGTGGGATCGCTTGCCGGCTGGCAGGCGGAAACAGTCAAGGCGCTGCGGGGCACGATCATGGCCGTCGGGGGCTTGAGCGAATCCGTCAAATGGGGCCATCCGGTTTATGAGGCGGACGGCCCTGTCTGCCTGCTGAAAGCTCACAAGTCGCACGTCACACTGGGCTTCTGGCGCGGCGCCGAGATGCGAGGCCTGCATGATCGGCTGGAGCCGCATGGCAGTTTTCTGATGGCCTCGATCAAGCTGCAAGGCAGCGACGCGATTGACGCGGCGACGGTCGGCCGGCTGGTCGTCGCGGGCATCGCGCTCAACCGGCTGAAAGGCGACCCGACCAAGGCGGCCTGACCGGCCTTTTTTGAAAACCGGCAAGGCCAAGGAACCATGGTAGTTCAGCCGCGCGCCTTGGCCAGAGCGCCGGGCAGTTCCTCGGCAAAAATGTCGAGTTCATGGTCGAGCCCGACGCTGACGCGGATGCAGCGGTCGAGCACGGGAACCATCGGCTTGCGGATGAACACGTCACGGGCAAGCAGGTTCTGCATGACCTTCAGCGCGAACGCGCCGTCGGCGCCGCAGTCGATAGTCACGAAATTGGTCGCGGAGGGGATCGGCGACAGGCCGTTGTCGCTGGCAATCTTTGCGATGCGTTCGCGGCCGGCGGCGACCTTGCGGGTCACCTCGGCGAGATAGGTTTGGTCCGCCAAAGCGGCCTCGCCGGCGATCTGCGCCATGCGGCTGGTGCCGTAATGATTTCGCACCTTCTCGAAGTCGGCGATGACCCCGCTCTCGCCGACGGCGTAGCCGCAGCGCAGTCCGGCGAGGCCGTAAGCCTTGGAGAAGGTCCGGAAGCAGATGTAGTTCGGGCGGTCGATACGGATCGGCGGCTGCGCCGAGGCCGGCCCGACCTCGCTATAGGCCTCGTCGAGGATGAAGACGGTGGTTTCCGGCAGCGCCTCGGCGAAGCGGGTGATCTTGTCGGCCTCCCACCAGGTGCCCATCGGATTGTCGGGATTGGAGAGATAGACCATGACGGCGTTCTCGCGCTGCACGGCGTCCAGCAGGTCGTCGAGGCTTTCCCTGTCATTGCGGTAGGGCACTTTGACCAACCGTCCGCCAAATCCGTCGACATGGAAGTTGAAGGTCGGATAGGCGCCGAGCGAGGTGACGACCGCGTCACCGGGCGCCACGAAGATGCGCACCGCGAGGTTGAGCAGGCCGTCGATGCCTTCGCCGACGACCACGTTCTCGATGCCGACGCCGAGATGTTTTGCCAGTGCTGCCTTCAGGTCGAAATTGTCCGGGTCGCAATACATCCACTGGTCGGCGGCGACCTCCTGCATTTTCCGAATGACGGACGGTGCCGGGCCCAAACTGCTTTCATTGGCGCCGATGCGGGCGCGGAAAGTGCGGCCGCTCGCCCGCTGCTGCGCCTCCGGCCCGACGAACGGCACGGTGACGGGGAGGGCGGCGACAATCGGAGCTTGCTTGGGGCGCAACGGCATTTCGGCTTCTCTGCTGACGGGTTCGCTCGCCGGCGCGGGCCGGCGGGCTGCGCATAGCAGAAAACCAAGCGTTGGAGAGAGGATATTTCGAGCGAAAGCAGATCGGCCGGGTGACGGGCTGGCTATGCCGAAGGGTTCGGCATGAGATTCTATCGGCGGTCCAGCCGCACTCCCATAAGCGCCGCGCCGATGAGCCCGGACTCCGAACCGAAGCGCGCCGGCAGCAAGGCGGGAACGCCGTCGCGCGCATACCAGACCGAGCTGTCGAAAGCCTCGCGGCAGGCCGCGACATAACCGGCGCCCGCCGCGGCGATGCCGCCGCCGACGACAACCGCCTCCGGATCGAGGCTGTTGACGAGCAGTGCCAAGGCCCGGCCGAACACATGGCCGCCCTCGGCGAGGATCGCCCGTTCCGTCTCGTGATGGGCATTGGCGCGGTCGATCAGCTCGGCGATGCGGGCGACCGTCAACCCGGCCTTGCGGGCGCGGACCAGCATGCCGGCCCCGCCGGCGATATCCTCGACTGTCGGCGAGACCTGTCCCGATGGACGCAGTTCTGCAAGGCTCATGCCCATCGCCACGCCGCGTCCATGCGCGCCGAGATAGGGCGTTCGTCCGTCCATCAGCACGGTGGCGATGCCGGTGCCGGCATTGGCGTAGATCCAGTGCCGCAGCCCGGCGCCGGCGCCGAATTCGGCCTCGGCAGTCGCCGCGGCGCGGACATCGGCTTCGATCGCGACACTTTTCGCGAAGGCGAAGGCACGGCACACATCCGACGTTTCCCAGCGTACTCGGTGGCCGCTCAGGATTTCGCCACCGATATCGACCAGTTCGCAGATGCCTATGCCAACCGGTATCGGCGAGCCTCCGTGCCTTGCCGCAAGGCCTCGCGCTGCATCCGCAACCTCGTTCAGAAACGCATCGCCGGTCTCCTCGACCGGCGGCGTAGCGACTTCCAGCCGCTCGACGACGCGGCCATCCGCCGTGTCGACGACGCCGACCGACGCCTTGCTGCCGCCGACGTCAACTCCGATCGCCAGCATGGTCAGGCAGCGGCCGGCAGATAGCCCGGCGCGACGCCGAACACGAACACCGCCGGCTCTCCGCCCATATTGGCGTAGCGATGACGCGCGCCGGCCGGCACGAAGAAACCGTCGCCCGGATGCACCTCGAACCAGACCTGGCCGTCACGGTCCGGCGTCAGCACGTTCAGGCAGCCGGAAAGTACATAGAGGCATTCGTCGCCAGAATGCATCTGGATCGAGGATTTGCGGCCCGGCAGCACCGTCGTCTTGCCGGCGGTCAGATGCTCGGTCGAGGCGAACAGGCCGGTCATCACCCCCTGGTCCTCGATGTCCAGTTCCCACAGCATGTCCGCATCGCGCAGCACATGCATGGTCGCGCCGGCTTTTTCCTCGGCGGCAGCCAGCGGCCAGCGGCCGATGAACTTGTCCTGGCGATAGGCGGGCTCCGAGACATATGGCCTCGTCCGGGCGTAGGCTCCCGACGTTCCGGTCGAGGGCGGCGGGGCGAAATATTCCAGCACCTTCACCGGCTCGGACGACAGGCTGAAGCCGTGGTGCCAGGTGTCTTTTCGGAAAAACACCGCTTCGCCGGCCTTAACGACCCTTACCTCGCCCGTCTCCGGATTGGCCGAGCCGTAGGTTCCGGACAACACGTACAGCACCTCGTCAGCGCCGAAGACGGTGCGGAAATCCTCGGAATGTTTGAACGAGCCGCCGCCCGGCAGGCGAAGACGAGCTGATGGATCTTGTCCGTCGAGGCGTAGATCCAGTCGTCGACGAAGCCGGTCGTTGCGTCGCCCCACAGGTGCCTCGTCACATCGGCATAGCGGATGTGCGTCGGCTGGTCGAACACCGGACGCGGCGACGATTTGTAGGCCATGCGGATTTCCTTGTCTCGTCAGTCAAAACGGCACTTGATTTTTGTACTGACCAGACAGTACAAAAAACTCATGGCAAAAGGCAAGCGGGTCAACCAGACAAGGAAGCGGCTTCTCGATGCAGCCGAGGCGATCGTCGCCCGCGACGGCGTGCTCAGCCTGACCTTCGACCGCGTAGCCGTCGAGGCCGAAGTCGCCAAGGGCACCGTGTTGTACCATTTCGACTGCAAGGAAGCGCTGACAGCGGCGATGATCGAACGCTTCGTCGAGCGCTTCGACACCGCCTGGGCGGACGCCATCGCCACAGATCCGGACGCGCGAGGCCGCTCCGTCCGCGCCTACATCAATGCCACGCATCGCGGCGAACCGTTCACCGGCCTGCATTTCGACCATGTGAATGGCGCCATCACCGCGGCGCTCGCCAATTCGCCGGAGCGCCTGCGGCCGGTGCAGGACCAGGGCCAGCGCCATCAGAAGGCAATCGAGGCCGACGCCATAGACCCGGTGCTGTCGACCATCATCCGCATGGCGGTGGACGGCCTGTGGTTCGCCGAAAGCTTCAACCTGATGCGCTACGATCCGGCGCTGAAGGCCGCCGTCATCGACCGCCTCACAGAATGGACGCGCGGGCGCGCCGAGCCCGCCGCAATGCCGAAGAACACCACGATATCAAGCAATGGGAGAACGCAATGACCAACGACCGCCCTTCTCATTCCCCAGTCTCAACCGCCGCACTCTGATGATGGGTGCCGCCGCCACCGGCGCGCTGTCGCTCGCCGGCCTCGGCGCGGCGCGCGCCGCAACCCAGCTCGCCTGGATGGGCTGGCAGGGTTATGACGATCCGCTGAAGGCCGGCAGCTTTCTGAAAGACGCCGACATCGAACTCGCCACCACCTACATCAGTTCCAATGAGGAGGTGATCACCAAGCTGCAGGCAGGCGGGGCCGGTCAGATCGATCTGATCACCATCTATTTCGGCCATGTGCCGATCCTGTCGGGCGCCGGCCTGGTGGAGCCGATCGACGAGGCGAAACTTCCAGGCATCGACAAGGTTTTTCCGCAATTCCTCAACGTCGAGACCATCCGGAAGGACGGAAAACTCTACGCCGTGCCCTTCACCTGGGGGACGCTGTCGATGGTGTATGATCCCGGTGCGATTGCCGCGCCGACCTCATGGAAGGACTGCCTGAAGGATGAGTTCAAGGGCAAGGTGGCGATGACCGACGACATCACCGGCCTGATTTCGACCTGGGCGCCGATCGTGACCGGCACCAAGACGCCGACGCGGCTGACCATGGACCAGTTGAAGCAGACCATCGATTTCCTGATCACCATCAAGAAGGAGCATGCCCGCACCTTCTCGCCGAGCTACGGCGAATCGACCGACCTGTTCGCGCGCGGCGAAGTGGTGATCTCGGCCATCGGCTGGGACGCGCAGGTCGGCTTTGCCGCCGCCAAGGGCAAGAAACTCGCCTTCGTCATGCCGCAGGAAGGCGTCATGGCCTTCATGGACACGCTGGCCATCCCGCGCGGCGCGCCGCATCTGGACGCCGCCTACAAGGCGCTGGCGCAGGCGATTTCTCCTGAAGGCCAGAAGGTCATCGCGACCAACCTGACGCAGGCCGTGATCAACAGCGATGCGGTTCCGCTGGTGGATGACGTCAACCGTCAGGTCTACCGCTACGACGCACTGGACGAATTGTTCAAGCTCGCCCGCTTCAACCCGTTCTGGCCGCTGGAGGAGGGGGGCGAATTCGCTACCTTCGACCAGGTCCAGGAAGAGTACCAGCGCTTCCTCAAGGCATGACCGCAAGCCCTGAACCGGCCGGCGCATCGCCGGCCGGATCCCCGCTTCTCAGCCTCTCCGCCGTCACCAAGGCCTTTGGCAGCGCGGTGGCGGTGCATCCCGTCGACCTCTCGGTCGAGGCGGGGTCGTTCACGGCGATCCTCGGGCCGTCCGGCTGCGGAAAGTCGACGCTGCTGAGAATGATCGGCGGCTTTTCTCTGCCTTCGTCCGGCACGATCACCATTGCCGGCGAGGACGTGACGCGGCTGCCGCCGCAGAAGCGGCCGACCAACATGGTATTCCAGAGCCACGGCCTGTTCCCGCACATGACGGTGTGGGAGAACATCGCCTTCGGCCTGTCGATCGCCGGACGGTCGCGTACCGAGATCGGCCGGCGGGTCGGCGACGCCATCGCGCTGGTGCGGCTGGACGGGCTCGACGACCGCCCGGTCGACCGGCTTTCCGGTGGCCAGCAGCAGCGGGTGGCGCTGGCGCGCGCGCTGGTCATGCGGCCGAAAATCCTGTTGCTCGACGAGCCGTTGTCGGCGCTCGACCTGAAACTGCGCCAGACCATGCAGGAGGAGTTGCGGCGCATCCATCGCGAGGCCGGTGGCACCTTCATCTACGTCACCCACGACCAGATCGAGGCGTTCGCGCTGGCCGACCGGCTGGTCGTCATGAATGCCGGACGCATCGAGCAGATCGGCCGCCCGCACGAGGTCTACCGCAAGCCGTCCAGCCTCTTCGCCGCGCGCTTTGTCGGCGACGCCAATGTGCTGGACGGCACCCGTGCGCATGGCCGCGTCGTTCTGGATGTCGGCCCAAGCTTCGCGTCGGAAGGCTTGGACGGTCGCGCCAGCTTCGTATTGCGGCCGGAAGACATAAGGCTCGACGCAGCCATGAACGGCGAATGCGGCGACAGGGTTGCGCTCGCCGTCATGGTCACAGAAGCTGTGCATCTCGGCGGCTCCGGGCGCGCCAGCGTCACCGCGCCGAATGGGCAGACACTGCTTCTGACCCTGTCCGAGCCGGACAGGACGCTCGCCCTGAAGTCTGGCGCGGAGGCTGCCATTTCGTGGCCGGCGAAGGCGCTGGTCGAGGTCGGCCGATGAGGGCCGAGCCGACCATGAGCGGCACGCGGCGCGCGCTTTTTCTGGCGCCGGTCTACCTTGTATTCGCTACCCTTTTCGTCGTGCCGATGTCGCTGCTGCTGGTCGTCAGCTTCTGGACGGTGCGCAGCTTCGCGCTCTGGCCCGACTTCTCCTTTGCCGCCTACACCCGCGTCTTCACGGCTTATTCCGGCCTGCTGTTGTCGACGCTGGCGATCGGCATAGCCACCGCCACGCTGTGCACCGTGCTCGGCTTCGTCTTCGCTTACGGCGTGCGTTTTCGCGCTGGGCGCCACGGCGACTGGCTGATTGTCACAGCTCTGATCGCGCTGTTCGGCGGCTATCTGGTGAAGATCTACGCCTGGAAGGCGATCCTCAGCCAGGACGGCATCATCAACTCGCTGTTGATCGGATCCGGCATAGTTTCGGCACCCGTCGGCTGGCTGATCTACAATCCGGGCGCGGTGATCGTCGCGCTGGTGAACTTTCTGCTGCCCTTCGCCCTGCTGCCGATTTACGCCGAGTTACGCAACGTGCGCGACATCACGCTCGAGGCTGCGCACGACCTCGGGGCATCGCCCTGGCAGACGCTGTGGCGGGTGGTTCTCCCGCAATGCCGTTTCGGCCTGTTCTCGGCTTTCGCCATCTCCTTCCTCAGCGCGGCGGGCGATTATGTGACCCCGCTCTTCCTCGGCGGCGGCTCGGGCTCGATGATCGGCCAGTTCATCGCCCAGGAATTTTCGACCCGCTTCAACTGGCCGGCGGGCGCGGCGATGTCCTTCACGCTGATGGGAGCCTGCCTGCTGGTGCTGTCGGCGGCCTGGCTGGCTATCTTTCCGAGGCGCCGGACATGAGGCTTTCCTCCCTCGTCTGGACGCTGATGCTTGGCCTGTTCGTGCTGTTCATGCTCGGGCCGCTGGTGCTGGTCGTCATGTTCTCATTCAATTCCAGCGCGCTGGTCAGCCTGCCGCTCACGGGGCTGACGCTCGACTGGTATCGGCGGCTCGCCGACACGCCGGAGTTCTGGAGCGCACTGCAGAATAGTCTCGCAATCGCCGTACCGGTCGCCATCCTCTCCACTGTCACCGGCACGCTCGCCGCGATGGCGCTGACACAATGGCGGAGCCGGCTCGCCATGCCGCTGCTGACGGGACTGTCCGTGCCGGTGATGATCCCGCCGCGGGTGGTGGCCATCGGCCTGGTGGTGCTGCTGGTGCGCTGGCTGCAAATGCCGCTCGGCCTGCCGGCCGTCGTCGGCGGCCACGTGCTGCTGGCCCAGCCCTTTGTCGCGCTGATCATCGCCGCGCGGATGGCCACCTTCGACTACACCTGCGTCGAGGCGGCGCGCGATCTCGGCGCCTCGCCCTGGCAGATTTTCCGGAAGGTGACGCTGCCGCAGATCAGCGCGGCCATCGTCGGCGCCGCACTGATCGCCTTCGCCCTGTCGCTGGACGAATTTATCGTCACCGTTTTCACCATCGGCTCGGGCAACACGCTGTCGACCTTCGTGTGGGGCAAGATGCGCACCGCGCTCGATCCGTCGATCAATGCCATCGCCACCGTCATCCTGGTAATCACCATCGGCTGCGCCGCGCTGGCATTGCGCATGACGCGCTACCGGGGCTGATCGCCGCTACCGGGCTTGCGCCGCCTTGCAGCCAATAAGTTCGCGCAGCGCCTCGACTGCCTTGTCCGTCTCTTCCGTCGACAGCACGTCGGCGTCGAACAGTTTCATGCTGCGCAGGCCCTCCATTGCCAGGAACAGAATCAGCGCCGTCGATTCCTCGCCGGCGTCCGCCTTCAGCCGGTCGAGCATCTGCCGCTTGAAGACCGTGATCGGCGTCATCATTTCCGGATGCTGGACGATGGCGGCAAGCACGCCGGAGGCCGGCGGCGTCTTTCGCGCGCAGTCGACCATGGACGTGTCCAGATAGGCGCGCAGGATGTTGGCCGGTCCGCCGTCCGGGCCAGGGCATGCGGCCAGTTCCTGTTCGAAGTGCCTGAGATGATCCTCGATGATCGCTTTCAGCAGGTCGGCCTTCGAGGGAAAATGGTAGAGCAGCCCGCCCTTCGACACCCCCGCCCGCGCCGCCACTGCGTCGAGGGAGAGGTTTGCCGGACCCACGTCGCGCGCGATGTCGGCCGCGGCGGCCAGGATTTTGGCGCGGGCGGTCGGTCGCGCCGGAGCGTCCGGCCGCTGTTTGGTGACCACATCCATCGGCGTTTCCTCTCCCGCTTTTTTCCAACGGGATTGTCAGTTGACATTACCGTCCAGACGGTACAGTAATCGCCACCGAACTTCAAGCGACCGTCACTGGCACCGTCGCGCTCCTCGCGAGCACGGCACCCGACGGCCTTTCATTACCGGTAATCCCATGATCCTGCGCTTCATCCTGGCCTTCATCGTGCTCGTGTTCGTTTGCGGCGGCATCGTCGGCTTCAACATGCTCCGCGATCAAGGCATCAAGGACTATTTCGCCAACATGCCGCGCCCGACCCTCACGGTCTCGGCGGAAGAGGTGAAGCCGGTGACCTGGACGCCCGGTATCGAGGCGCTGGGCACGGTGGCCGCCGCGCAGGGCGTCGACCTCAGCGTCGAGACCACCGGCATCGTCAAGTCGATCCTGTTCAAGGCCAACGAACATGTCGACGACGACCAGGTGCTGGTGCAGCTCGACGACGCGGTGGAGCGCGCCGACCTGGAAGCCCAGAAGGCGACGGCCTCGCTCGGCCAGTTGGCGCTCGACCGCGCCAAGGCGCTGCAGAAGCGCGGCGTCGGCTCCGACGTCACCGCCGACGCGGCGGCGGCCGCGGCCGCAACGGCGTCCGCCAATGTCGCGAAGCTCCAGGCAGTGCTTGACCAGAAGCAGTTGCGCGCACCGTTCGCCGGCACCGTCGGCATTCCGAAGATCGAGGTCGGCCAATACCTGCAGCCCGGCACAGTCGTCGCCACGCTGCAGGACCTCGACACGATGCGCGCCGACTTCACCGTCCCGGAGCAGCGGCTCGCGGAATTGAAGATCGGCCAGCCGGTGCGCCTCGGCACGGACCAGGACAAATGGGACTTTTCCGGAAAAGTCACCGGCATCGACCCCAAGGTTGACCCGGCGACGCGCCTCGTCACGGTGCGGGCCGAAGTCTCCAATCCCGATGGAAAGCTCAGCCCTGGCCAGTTCGTGCAGGTGCAGGTGCAGTTGCCCGAAGAAAAGGACGTGATCGCCGTGGTGCAGACCGCCGTGGTGACCAGCCTCTATGGCGACTACGTCTATGTCGTGCAGTCGCCGGACGCGAACAAGGAAGAGCCGAAGCCGGCGGCCACCGATGAACCTAAGGTCAGCGAAGCCGAGGAAAAGCCGGTTCCTGCCGGCGCCGCCATGGCCGCCGAGCCCAAGCCTGAGCCCGCGCAAAATCTCGTGGCGCGCCAGGTCTTCGTCAAGCTCGGCCGCCGCGCCGAAGGCCTGGTCGAGATCAAATCCGGGCTCTCGGACGGCGACATCGTCGTCACCGCCGGCCAGAACCGGCTCTACGGCGGTGTCGCCGTCACCATCGACAACACCGTGACGCCCGATCAGAAGACAGCCGCGCAATGAGTTTCTCCGATCTCTTCATCCGCCGTCCGGTCCTTTCGACCGTCCTGGCCTGCATGATCCTGCTGCTCGGTTTCCAGGGCATCTTCAGCCTGTCGATCCGCCAGTATCCAAAGGTTGACGAAACCGTCATCACGGTGACGACTGCCTATCCCGGCGCTAGCGCCGACCTGATCCAGGGCTTCATCTCCGCGCCGATCGCGCGCGCCGTCGCCTCGACCGAAAACATCGACTACGTCACATCATCGAGCCGCCAGTCGTCGAGCACGGTGACGGTGCAGATGAAGCTCGGCTCCAATCCGGACGTCGCGCTGACGGAAGTGCTGTCGAAGGTGCAGGGTGTGCGCGGCACCTTGCCGGAGGAGGCCAAGGATCCGGTGATCGTCAAGGGCACCGGCCAGCAGTTCGCGATGATGTACATCTCGATGCAGAATCCGAACATGACGCCGGAACAGCTCACCGAATACATCGAGCGCGTCATCCGGCCGCGCATGTCGACGGTGGAAGGTGTGGCGGACGTCCAGATCTTCGGCGCGGCGGATTATTCCATGCGCGTGTGGATCGACCCGATCCGGCTGGCGGCGCGCGGCGTGACGGCGGCCGACGTGCTCACCGCCATCAACAACTCCAACTTCCTGTCGGCGCCCGGCAACGCCGAGAACGAATATGTCGTCTCCTCCATCACCGTGCGCTCGACGCTGCAGACGCCCGAAGCCTTCGCCGCGCTGCCGCTGCGGACGACGGACGGAAATGTGGTGCGGCTGAGGGACGTCGCACGCGTCGAACTGGCGGCTGAGAACACCGATGCGCGGGTGACTTTCAACGGCAAGCCCGGCACCTTCCTCGCCATCTTCCCGACCCCGGCGGCCAATCCGCTGACCACGGCGGAATCGATCCACAACATCATCCCCACTATTCAGGAAACCCTGCCGCTGGGGATGACGATCCAGATCGTCTACGATTCCACCGAGCAGATCAGCGCCTCCATCGACGAGGTGTTCAAGACCATCGGCGAAGCGGTCGCAATCGTCGTGGTGGTCATCCTGCTGTTCCTCGGCTCATTCCGCTCGGTGCTGATGCCGATCGTGACCATTCCGCTGGCGCTGATCGGCGTCTGCTTCCTGCTCTACACGGTGGGTTACTCGATCAACCTGTTGTCGCTACTCGCCATGGTGCTGGCGATCGGCCTCGTCGTCGATGACGCCATCGTGGTGGTGGAGAACATCCACCGGCATATGGAAGAGGACCACATGTCCGCCATGCAGGCGGCGTTCAACGGCATGCGGGAAATCTCCTCGGCCATCGTTGCCATGACGATAACGCTGGCCGCCGTGTTCGCGCCGCTTGCCTTCACGGGCGGCCTGACCGGTTCGCTGTTCCGCGAATTCGCGGTGACGCTGGCCGGCGCGGTGGTGCTCTCCGGTATCGTAGCGATGACCATCACGCCGATGATGTCGGCGCGCCTGCTCAAGGCCGGTACGCCTGGCCGTTTCCAGCGCATCATCGACGCCGTTTTCAGCCGGGTCGAATGGGTCTACGGAAAGCTGGTCACCGGTTCGCTCAAGTATCGGCCGGTGACGCTGATGATCGTGATTGCGCTGGTCGCGGTGACAGGTTTCATGTTCACCAAGACCTCGAGCGAACTGGCGCCGGAAGAAGACCAGGGTTTTCTGCTGTCGCTGGTGACGGCGCCGCGCTATGCGACATCCGACTACACCCAGCGCTACGTCACCCAGATCAACGATCTGGTGAAGGATATTCCCGAAACCAGGGCGTTGTTTTCGGCCGTCGCCTTCGGCGGGGCGACCAACAGCGCCTTTGTCGGCTTCGCCTTCAAGGACTGGGCCGAGCGCACCCGCAGTTCCAAGGAACTCCAAGCGGATATTACCAGCCGGCTCGGCAAGGTCGCCGGCGTGCAGGCATTCGTCTTCGCACCCCCGACGCTGCCGGGCTCCGGCGGCGGCCTGCCGATCACCATGGTGGTCCGCTCGACCGGCGACGCCGGCCAGGTGTTCGAGGCGGCCGAAGAAATCAAGAACAAGGCGCAGGCCTCCGGCCGCTTCATCGTCGTCCAGAACTCGATGGCGTTCGACGCGCCGGAAGTGACCGTGACGATCGACCGCGACCGCGCCGCCGCGCTCGACCTGCCGATCTCCGAGATCGGTCGCACCCTGACACTTCTGGTCGGCGGCGCCGAAGTTGCGCAGTTCGACCGCGATTCCAACAGCTACGACATCATCCCGCAGGTGCCGCAGGAGTTCCGCGACAATCCCGAGAAGCTCAGCGGCTATTTCGTGCGCAGTTCGACCGGCGTGATGGTGCCGCTGTCGGCGGTGGTGAAGATTTCCACCAACGCCTCGCCGGCGGCGATTGAGCAATTCAACCAGTTGAACTCGGCGACGATCTCGGCGCTGCCGCTGCCAGGCGTCACCACCGGCGACGGACTGAAGGTCATCGAGGACATCGCCAAGCAGACCCTGACCGACACGTTCTTTATCGACTATTCCGGCCAGTCCCGGCAGGAGAAGGAACAGGGCAACACCATCCTGATCGCCTTCGCGGCGGCGGTGCTGGTCATCTATCTGGTGCTGGCGGCGCAGTTCGAAAGTTTCCGCGATCCGCTGATCATCATGATGTCGGTGCCGCTGTCGATCTTCGGCGCCATCGTGCCGCTCAATCTGGGCCTAGGCACGCTCAACATCTACACACAGGTCGGACTGATCACGCTGATCGGGCTGATCACCAAGCACGGCATCCTGCTGGTCGAATTCGCCAATCAGCAGCGCGAGGAGCACGGTCTGTCGCGCCGTGACGCCATCATCGCCTCCGCAAAAGTCCGCCTGCGGCCGATCCTGATGACCACGGCGGCGATGGCGCTAGGCGTCGTGCCACTGATCACCTCCAGCGGCGCGGGTGCGGCGGCGCGCTACTCGATGGGCCTGGTGATCTTCACCGGCATCCTCGTGGGCACGCTGTTCACGCTGTTCGTGGTGCCGATGTTCTACACCTACATCGCCCGCAAGGAGCTTGCCCCGAAGGCCGAGATGCCTACGGCGCCACCAGCGCATGGGGCTCCGGCGCCGGCGCATTGAGAATAGGGCAGTGTCTCGGGCCGAGGCACTACCTTTGAAGATCGCGTCTTTCCCGATGGTGCTGCACGAGATGTGGCCGGGCCGAACTGTCGCGCGGAAAAGGCAAGGCTGTCAGATGCAGGCCGACAATGCGCCGCGGCCGAGCGTGCAGGACGCCTTCGTCAATCGATCTCCAGCGACACGGCCGGATGCAGTTTCTTCAAATTCGGCAAGGACTTGGTCTGCCAGGGGATTTCCGAGCTTCCCCGCACCACGAGCCTCACATCGGACTGCTTGCGGACCTCGATGGTGAACTTCGCCAGCAGATTGATGCCCGAGGAATTCAGGAACTCGAGGTCGGTCAGGTCTATCGTTATGGATGCCGGTCTGGACGCCAGAATACTGGTCATCAGCGCCATGATCGGTGCGTAGGCCTCCGTGCCGGAAAGGCGCATGGACCCGTCAAAATGCACGTCGTTACCCTCGGTCCAGACGCGATAATCATCCGTTTTTATTTCCATGTGCAGCGTCGTTCTTTCGCTAATGAGACTGTGAAATGGGAATGGTGGCAAATGTCTCGAGATGCACCCGGTTGCCCTGGTCCACCGGGCTGAATATCCAGGCAAGACGCACGCCATAGTCGCTCATCAGCGTCAGCAGGCCAAGACCGGAGCCGGAGTCATCGGGGTCCGCGGCGTTAGCCTCGATGCGGCTGATCAGCAGGTCGCCCGGATCGCCGATCGTGATCTCCGAAAGCAGTTCCTGGAAGGTCGCGGCGGTTGCGTCGGCAACGACGTTCGAAACCTTGACCTTGAAGTTTTCCGTATCCATCGACGCCTCCACGATGATCTCGCCGGGTTCGCGGAACTTGACCGCGTTCTCGATGAGTTCGTTTACGAGGTAGCCGATGTTGTGGCGGACTTCCCGATAGTCGTTGCGCGAGGCGTAAAAGGGCAGGGAGAAGAGATCGGCGATGAAATCCGACGTCGTTGCGCAGTGGTGCCACCTGATATCCAGCGGCCCATCGAACAGCCGCACACGGCTGACGCTGTCGTTCATGCCGATGGCGATATCCGCGGGTCCAAACAGAGTGGTCATGACTCACCTATGTCGCATGACGACGAGCGTGATGTCGTCGTGAATTTTTCGGGTCCCGATGTGAGCCATAAGATCCTCGACGATGCCCGTTTTCATATCCTCGGCGCTGGCGCCGTAGCGCTGGCGCGCACTTTCGCAAAGCCGGTCCAGCCCGAACAATTCGCCGCGCGGGCCTTCGGCCTCGGTCACGCCATCCGTATGAAGGACAACCACATCGCCGCTGGCAAATGGAATGTTGCGGGTTGCCACAAAAGGCGAAATGTCCTGTTCGAGACCGATGGGCAAACCGAGATCGATCGTATCGATCCGCTCCACTTCGCTGCCGTCACGCATGACCAATATCTCTTCATGCTGTCCTGAGAGGGTCAATTGCTCATCCTCATAATCGAGGAAGGCCAGCGAGAGATGCTTGTCCGAGTTCGTGCGCTCCAGGTTCTTGTAGATCGCCCGGTTCAACCGCTCGAGAAACTGCAACGGGTCGCCCTCGCCGGTTTCCTGCAAGGCGCGCGCCACGGATTGCACCATCAGCATCAGCACGCCGCTTTCCAGCCCGTGGCCGGTGACGTCGCCGATGCCGATCTTCAGCTTTCCCCCGTCCTGCAGCACGTCGTAATAGTCGCCTCCGACCTCGTCGGCGGGGCGCATATAGGCTGCAATCTCGACGCCGGGAATGGTGGCAAGCTCGCGGTCCTTGGGCAGCACCATCATCTGGATGTGGCGCGCGACATCGAGTTCCGCTCCCAGGCGCACGTTCTCGTCACGAAGCTTTTCGTTGAGCGTGGAGATTTCCTTGTTCGCGCTCTCGAGATCCTTCGTCCGGTCCTCGACAAGCTGTTCTAGATTCTCCGTGTGGAAGCTGATCTCCTCGGCCATCCTGTTGAAGGCCACGCCGACTTCGCCCACTTCGTCCTTGGTGGGGATGTCGACACGGACCGAATAGTCTTGCTGCTGAAGCCGGCGGGCGGCGCCCGCAAGGGCGCTCAGGCCCGCCGTGATGCGCTTCGACAGCCCGAACACCGCGGCGAAGACGATCATCAGCGCAACGATGATCGCTGCCAGTTGGTAGAGCAGGATGCGGTTTGTCGCCTGCGAGATGCTGTTCTGGGTAGCGATGAGAGTGGCATAGATCTCTCGCTCAGGCACTACGATGCCGACTGTCATCGTTTCCTTCGTAATCGGCCCGGCACTCCACATGTTCGTCGGTTTGAGCTGCTTGAGAACGACGATGTAGTTGTGCTTTTCGCCCTGATGATCGAGCGAGATGGTCTGGATTGCGCCGTCATTGGCCTGGTCGAGAGGAAGCGAAGCGATAGCCGCCTGGCTGCTCTTGCGCAGGGACCGGTCGAATACGGACGGGCTGGTGTTGCCGATGCCGAGCGTCTTCTCGCCTGCCGGCGTGACGGCGAGAACATTGCCGTTCGACATTGCAAGAAAGGCGAAGCCGGTGTCCGCGATCTTCACGCTCTGGACGATATCGGCCATCTGGTCGAGCGTCAGATCGGCGCCGATGACGCCGGCCAGGTCCTTTCGGTCTCTGGTCCACACGGGGCGCATGAAACTGACGATTATCTTGCCGGTGACGCCGTCCATGTAGGGCGAGAGAGTGGTGATCTCGTCGTCGACCGGCTTGCTCGAGGGATCCTTGAGCCAGCCCTGCCAATCCTCGTAGAGCTGGGGAAAGAAAAAATCCCACCAATTCGTGCTGTTGTGACCGGGATAGACACGATCGAACGTGACGCCCTGGTTGGTGTAGGGGGTCGAACGCAGAATCGGAGCGCTTTTCGGCCCGAGGAAGTAGACCTGCAGCTTGCGCGTGCCGCTGTTCTGAACGGCGGGGCCAAAAATGTTGAAGGCCGTGCTGTCACGGACGATGGCCGCAACGTCGGGAGGGAGATTTCTGGTCGCATTGAGCAGATAGCCCCACACGGTGACAGCAGAAGCTTCTCCCGGCTCATTCTGCCACCAGTCGCTGGCCGAATTGTAGGTAAGCGGGGTGGAGAACGACGGATCGCGTTCGATTGCCTCACCCAATGCTGCCTGAACCTCGGGATGATCGATGAGCGCCTGCGTCGATCCGGCGAGAATGTCCATTTCGGTGTGGACCTGATCGATCAGCAGGTCAGTTCTTTCGGCAGTGGTCGCGATATAGTTCTGAAGATATTCGCTGGTTGCCTTGGTCAGGCCGAGGCCCACCTGCTCCGTGGCGTCCCGCGACAGCCGATTGACGTTCCATAGCGCCAAGCCACCACTGACCAGCAGATCGAACAGCACCGCACTGCCGACAACCAGCAAGAACTTCGCTCGGAACGAACGAAGCCCGAAGCGCGATGTGGCTTCTTCCACTGGGTTCATAGCGGTTTGCGCCCCGATGCGACCCAGACCGGCCAGCCAGCATATCCCTTGGGGTGCAGCGCTGCAAAGATATGATCCTGAAAGCCCTTGCGGAACCGCTCCACGAATTCCGGGCCGTCGCCGCGCCTTGTAGACATCTCTCCGGCGAAAGTGTCCTCCCAGGCTTGGATGACGTCTGCAAAATCCTGCGGATCGCCGTCGAGATTGGTCACCATGAAGGATTCGACGCGAACATCATCGAAACCGGCATCCATCAGGTAATGGCGGCTTTTGGGGCCAAATTCCAGGTCCATCTTGAAATGGGCAAACAGTTTGGCAAGCTCGTCATAAGTCCATTCGATTGATTCGCCGCGGGGTTCGCCCAGGCATTGCGAGATTTTCTCGTTGGTGACGTACACGCGGCCGCCGGGTTTGCAAATCCGGTACATCTCTTTCAGGATCAGGGCGGGCCGGTCGAATATCTGCAGAGAGTGGCGGCAGGTGACGAGGTCGAACTGGTTGTCGTCGAGCAGCATCTCCGAAGCGTCGCCATAGGTATATTCGATGCCTCTTATGTCGAATTCCTCGGCGACACGACGCGCATAGGCAAGGCTCGACTTGGAGTGGTCGAGCGCGACGATCCGTGATGGCTGGAATTCCTTCTGCGCCAGCACCGCAAAATCCCCGATGCCGCAGCAGATGTCGGCCATTGTGATGCCGGGCCGCATGCCGTGGCGCGGCAGGATGGCGCGTTCGTGACGCCATGTCATCTTGGTCTGCGTGCGCAGGACCGGAATGAACCCGCCTTCTTCGAGGAAGGTTTGTCCGGGGTAGAATTCCGTGTCGTACTCTTCGACGACGATGTTCGGCTCGATATGACCGAGAAGTGCGAACTTGCGCGTCGTCCAGCCGACCACGCTCGATGTGACGATCACGAACCGAAGATCGGGCCGGGCCCGCGCAGTGTCGATGATCACCCGCGAAAAGGCGTGAAACGCGATATTGTTCATCTGCGCGAGACGCCTGACATTCACGTAGAGCACACCGCGCACACGGTCGATGGACTCTTTCAGCAGGGCAAGGCTCGGCGCGAGTTCGTCGATCGTCTGGGGCCGCACGGATCCTGAGACGGAGAACTCCTGATTGCTCAGGTCGAATTGCGCCTTGAAGCGCGCCGATGAGCCAAAGGTGGTCGCGCTCAATGTGCCAGGCCTCCAAGCGGCAGATCGACGACCAGCGTAATCGTGTCACCGTCGACTTCGTCCAGCCTGATGGCTGCATGGTAGTTGACGGCCAGTTCGAGAAGCATCATGTCGCGGCTCGGAGCGATGTCGCCCGACAGCGAACTCAAATACCTGCCCCGTCCATCGCTTTCTTGGGTTCGCGATACCGCAGTCTCGAAGAACCGGCGCTCCTCGTCGCCGCAGGCAAATGTCAGCTCAACCCTGTCCGTTTCGCCGAGGCGGGAGACCTTGCAGGCAAAAGCACCGCCAAGGCGACGGGTTCGGAAGGTGACTTCCAGCAACTCGTTCAGCGCCGAGGAGAACAGGTTCGAAAACAGCACCGAGTCGGGTCGGTTGTGGCTGATGGTGCGGGCAAGATACGTCGCTATGTAGTCGCAATGCGTCCAGTTCGAATGAAATGACGCGATCTGCATGTCGATCTGGATCATTGCGCGGAAATCATGATCCGCAATGACATCACGCTCGGCCTTGATCGGCATAGGGCATCCTCAAATCGTAACGGTCGAACCCGGCAAAGCACTGCCCAGGCAAGTTGATAGGTATCAGCCGGAAGCGGGTAGGAATCGCATGTGCCCGTTCGCTTTCCCATTTTCAGCTAAATATTTCAGCCACATTACCCGCGACCTTGTCCTTCCGCCCTGTGCAATGCCATCGGCTGCCGAGCCATGAAATCGCGTACGGTGTCCGCGTCCATCGACTGTCCCAGAAAATTGCCCTGAAGGGTGTCACAGCCTTCGTCGATCAGCCATCGCGATTGCGCCGCCGTCTCGACCCCTTCAGCGGTTACGCTCATATCGAGGCCATGCGCCAAGCTTAGGATGGAGCGCACGATCGTCTGGCTCTTGCGATCCGTCATCAGGTCCTTGATGAAGTACCGGTCGATCTTGAGCGTGTCGAAAGGAAAATTCTTCAGATATCCAAGCGACGAATAATGAGTGCCGAAGTCATCGAGCGAAATGCGTATGCCGAGCACGTTGAGCGTGTTCAGCGTGTCGAGATTGTCGACGGTCTCCTCGAGCAGGACCGTTTCGGTTATCTCGAGTTCGAGGCGGTCGGCTCGCATGCCGGCGGCGTCCAGGACTTGCGCGACGGTGTCGGTAAGCGTGCCGCTAAGAAATTGTGCCGGTGAAAGATTCACGGCGATGCTCAGCGAACCGGGCCAGCTCATCGCCTCGCGGCATGCCTGTTCGAGCACCCAACGGCCGATTTCCTCCATCAACCCGTCGCTTTCGGCCATTGGAATGAAGACATTTGGCGGGATCAAGCCGATCTCGGGATGACGCCAGCGCAACAGCGCCTCGAAGCCGGCGATGGTCGAAGGCGGCCGGATGAGCGGCTGATATTCGAGATAGAGTTCCTGCCGCTCCAGCGCGACACGCAGGCTTCGCCTCAGATTCTCGCGCTGCTCCAACAACAGCATCATCGAGCGATTGAAGACCCGCGCACAGCCTCGGCCATCACGCTTCGCAGCATAGAGTGCGATATCCGCGGCCTTCATCAGTTCCTCGCTTTCGATCCCGTGATGCGGGCCGAAGGCGATGCCGATGCTTGCACCTACGAAAAGTGGGATGTCATTGATGATGAAAGGGGCCTTGAACGCGTCGACCAGCGCCTGGGCCAGCCGCAGCGCTTCCGCCGGCTGCTGCTTGCCGGACTGGATCACCGCGAATTCGTCGCCGGCATAGCGATATGCCGAATCGCCTTCCTGCAAGGCTCCCCTGATCCGGTTCGCTGCAAGCTGCAGCAATGTATCTCCGGTGCTGTGTCCAAGCGTGTCGTTGACCGATTTGAAATCGTCGAGATCGATCTGCAGCAGTGCCGAGCGTTCCCTGACCCCGCCGGTCTCGGACAACACCTCGGTCAGCCGTTCGCTGAACCGGCGCCGGTTCTGAAGCCCGGTCAGCACATCGTGTGTGGCCTCATGCAGGAGCTTCACATGCTCCGCTTCTTCGACGACAACGGGTTGCGTATCCGCCGATTCGATGATGCCCAGGCCGTCCGGAGTCCGGAAAACCAGCACCTTCCCCGGTTTCCGATCTTGCATCTGAAAGGGAACGGTCACCGGCAGGCCATCGCGCAAGACGCGCTTCAAGGCGTCCCGCGATTCTCCTCCGGCCAATACAGGATAGATATCCGAAACGCTGGCACCGGGAACCATCGCGCCATTGTGAATATCCCGCAGGTTTGCGGCGTATTGGGTCAGGCGCAGGTCGTGGTCGTAGAAGGATACCAGCTCGTCCGTACTCTCGAGAAAGCTGGCGAGACGTGCCTCGCCTGCGGAGGACGGTTCCATATGCCGCCTCCTTTCGCGGTTGCCTGCACGCGCGGCTTTCGGATAATCGAACAATTTCCAGAAGCGATGCAAGTCCGCATCTCCCCGCCACAGAAGAATATTAGCATACCGAAGGAAACATCCGCAAACCTCCGAGGTCAAAGCCCACAGGTGGATCAGTGCGCTTATCGGAACGCACGTTCCGGCCATCTTTTCGCAGGCCGCCTAACCCGATACCTACGGGCTGGACGAGGTAATCCAGCGTTTCGGACTGACATTCGACGAAGCACGCGAGCTCGGCCAGGCGACAAGCCTCGCCAGGGAGAAAGTCGGACAGCATCTGGCGGCGCGGTGGCCAATGGGGAAATTGGCGACGCCGGATGGCGATGCGCTGTTCCGAACGTGACACTCGGCAGGCCGGTACGGACAGTCCGTGCACCTATACCGAGGTCTAGGTCAGCCATTCAAACCGCCAGGTCGAATCACCGTTTGTCCTGTTGCGCTGAACGTCACGATACAGGTACGCAAGACCCGAGGTAGAGACTGCGCATTGGGCAGGCAGCACTGGCTATTGGTTGCTGAAGGAGTTCCGGCGGCAGCGCGTGAGGCCGCTCCTGATTGACGTGTGACGGAACCGCGGTTGATACTGACCACGTGAACGCCAATTCGTGTCCAGCAGATCTCCTCGAGGCGAGAGTAATGGGCATTGCGATTTCAGGTATTGCGGAAAGTCCCGTAGCAATTTTGGTCGACGACGACGCAGCGGTCCGCGAGGCGTTGGAGGAATTGCTGAATTCGGTCGGCATCGACACGATGTCGTTTTCTTCGGGCCAGGAACTGCTGGACGCAAAACTGCCGGACCGCCCAGGCTGCCTCGTTCTCGATGTGCGAATGCCGGGTCTGAGCGGCCTCGATCTTCAGCATCTCCTTGCAACCAAAGGCATATTAACGCCTATCGTGTTCTTGACGGGTCATGGCGACATCGCCATGAGCGTTCAGGCGATGAAGGCTGGGGCAGTGGATTTCCTCACCAAGCCGGTGCGCGACCAAACGTTCCTTGACGCGGTGTCCACCGCTATCGCCAGGGACGTCGCGCGAAGAGCGGCGTCGACCGTATCGCGCAAGAACGTAGCCCTCTACGAGACCCTTACGCCCCGTGAGCGGGAAGTGCTGAGGCTCGTGGTCTCCGGTGCGATGAACAAGCAGATTGCGTCGGATCTCGGCATCAGCGAGATCACCGTAAAGCTCCATCGGAGCCACATGATGAAGAAGATGAACGCAAGATCCATCTCCCATCTCTTCAACTTGTGGCAGTCGCTTCCGGTCGACAGCCGCTGAGCGGCTTCGTCTGCGGGAGAGGACAAGTGTACGGTGAGGCGTTTGGGGCTCCGTAGCTGACTTGCATAACGGCCGCGATAGGGAGTGGGACGCAGAGGCGGTATCGAGAGGTCCGAAATGGAGCTGACGTCAACGAAACGACGCCGCGCCGTGGCATTGGCGATCGGCGCTGCGAGCGTCTTGCTGGCATTGTTCGTCAATGAGCCATATGTTCTGCTGGTCGCCGTTGCAGTCATATGCATCTGCAACGGCTGGGAGACCGGCCTGGTGGCCGTTGCCGCGGCCGGTCTGCTTTCATCCGTAATCTTGTTTTCGCTGGAATCAGAGACCACAGGCGGCGCGGTCCGGTTGGTGGTATTTGTCGTCGCGGCGTTGGCCCTGTGGTTCGTGATAAAGATTTTCAGGACCGTGAGCTTCTATGACCGGGTCTACCACGACACCGGTCCGAGCATTGCCGATATTCCGGGCCTCGGATGGTCGGCCTCTCCGGATGGCCGCCTTCGCTTGGTCAATCCCGCGGCACTCGACTATGTGGGCGTGACAGCCGATGAGATGCGCCGAATCATGGATGGCGATGATTATCATTGGACACAGTTTGTCCATCCGGACGATGTCGAGGCGAGCATGGCGCGATGGCGTCACAGCTTGCTGACGGGCGAGCCTGTGGTCGACGAGCAACGTGTGCGTCGGTTCGACGGAACGTATCGATGGTTTCGCGACACCGGGATTGCTTCGCGCGACGAGCACGGAAGGATAACCGGCTGGTATGGCCACTCGGCGGATATAGACGATCAGAAGAAGGCCGAAGCTGCGTTGCGCGAGCGTGAGCGTGAGCTTCGCCTGCTGGTCGATACGGTTCCCACCATGATCTGGCTGATGACGCCGGCGGGATTGCCGTACTATTTCAACAAACGGTTCGTCGACTGGGCGGGCATCGACTCCGCCAGGGAGGAACCGCGAGGCACGCGGCATTTCGCCTCCCATGTGGAGTTGTTCCATCCCGATGACCGGGCGGCCGTCAAGGCCGTGTTCGAGAAGTCCTTTGCCCGTGGAGAGCCACTCCAGCACAAAGGCCGGCTGTGCCGGAAGGATGGCCAATATCGCTGGATTGATTCGCGCTTCGAACCGCTACGCGACGAGGATGGCACCATCCTTCGCTGGTACGGCGTCAACTTCGACATCGACGACGAGGTCCGCGCCCAGGAATCGCTGCGACTGGCGGACGAACGGCTCGCGCGCGCCTTGCGCGCCGCCAGCTTGTCCGAACTGTCGGTGTCCATTGCGCACGAACTCAACCAGCCGCTCCAGGCAGTCGTGGCCAACACCGGCGCCTTCCAGAGATGGCTGAATGCCGATCCGCCAAACTTCAATCATGCCAGCCGGGTCGCCCAGAAAATCATTAGAAACGCCGACGCGGCGGCACAGGTGATCACCCGCATCCGTGCGCTGTTCAGCAAGACCGAAAGCGAACCGCACGTGATAAATCTGAACGCGGTGATCCGCGAAGTGTGTGATCTCTTAGGTGACAGGCTCGCATCGAGCGGCGTCAAGCTGGACCTTCACCTCGATCCCGGCCTTCCTGCGACGGTTGCCGATCACGTTCAGATGGAGCAAGTCGTCCTCAACATCGTCCGCAACGGCATTGAAGCGATGCAGGACGTCGGCATCAATGCGCGAAGCCTGCGAATCGTGTCGCGGTGTCAAAATGACGGAACGGTTGAGGTCGAAGTGCGAGACAGCGGCCGCGGACTTAGCAATCCGGAACGGATTTTCGAGGCGTTCTACACAACCAAGCCGGATGGAATGGGAATGGGCCTGGCAATCTGCCACTCGATTGTCGAGGCGCACCGCGGCCGGCTTTGGGCGGAAAATGTCGAGACAGGGGGGGCATCCATAACCTTCAGCCTCCCCATCCGCGCTGCCGACCCGACCAAGACATCCACCGGCGCGACGGTATGCGCCTGAGGGAACGCCTTCAGAGGTTGATCCGGGCATCGGCCATCGACTGCACGATCTCGATGAGCGTGTTGACCAAAATGTACAAAATTCCGAAAACGATGGCGACGCCCAGCACTGCCGGGAGATCGGCGCTGGCAAAAGCCTGAACCGTGTAAAGACCCAGACCAGGCCACCCGAAAACGCGCTCGACAACCAGCAAATTGCCGAAGAGAAGGCGGACCTGCAGGCTCAGCATGGACAGTGGGGCCGTGGCGGCATTGCGCAAGCCGTGGTGCAACAACACCTTTGTCTCGCTGAGACCCTTGCCACGCGCGGTCCGGATGTATGTCTGCCTCATCACCTCGTGAAGCGCACCGTTCAGGCTCCGGCCGACCGCGATGCCGATAGGCAGCGCCAGTGCAAGCGCCGGCAAGATCATGTGCCGCAGCGCGTCGACGCTGACTTCGGGCCGGCCGACCAGTATTCCGTCGATGACGTTGAGTCCCGTAGGGCCTGCGAAGTCGGGGTAGGCAAGCCGACCCGCTCCGGGAAGCCAATCGAGACGGAACCAGAAAAAGTAGGCGAGAAGCAAGGCCGACAGAAAGATCGGCGTGGAGCCTGCCCCCACAATAGCGAGCCTTATGCTGCCCGATCCCGGAATCAGGAACTGCAGCGCCGCCATAAGGCCGGCGAGCGCAATTCCCAAAGCGATCGACGCGAGTCCGAGCTCAAGCGTAGCGGGAAGATATTGGCGTATGTCGTCAGACACCGGCTGTCGGGTCCTTACCGACGTCCCCAGATCCCCATGCGCGAGACGCAACAGAAAGCGCCCGTACTGAATGACAGCGGGATCGTCCAGTCCGAGCTGCTCGCGCATCGATTCGACCGTTTCCGGCGGAGCACTCGGCCCGGCAATGGCCCGCGCTGGATCGGCTGGGATAATGCTCTGGAGACCGAAGACGATGAAGCTCATCACCAGGAGAACGATGACGGCGCCGACGACGCTTTTGGCGAAATATGCCAGCATCTACGCCCCCCGCAGGGCGGCTCGAATGCCGTCGCCGGCAAGGTTGGCGAGAAGGCAGAGGAGAAAGATGATCGCGGCCGGCAGGATCGGCAGCCACCAATGGACAGTGAGACTGTCGAGCGTGCGCGCCGTCATCGCTCCGAGTTCAGGCGCCGGCGCAGGCAGTCCAAGGCCAAGGAACGACATCAGCGACATCGTCATGATGACGTTGGCGACATCCAGTGACGCCCCGATGAGCAGGGCCGGGACCACACCCGGCAACAGATAGCGCAGCAGCAGGCGCGGACCGCGGACGCCAGCAATACGCGCCGCCTCGACATGAGGACGGGCCTTGAGCCGGCGAATTTCATCACGGGATATACGCGCGTACCACATCCACCAGACAATGGCGAGCGCGATCATCGTATTGACGAGCCCCGGGCCAAGTGAAGCCACGACAGCGAGCGCGATAAGCGTTCCTGGAAGGACCAGGAACAAGTCGACGATCCGCTCGATGACCAGATCGACTTTGCCGCCCGCGAGGCCAGAAACCAGTCCGACCAGAGAGCCCACAATGAGACTGAAACCGATAACGGCAAGCCCCGGCAGCCACGTATATTGAACGCCGAGGATGACGCGGGAGAACAGGTCGCGGCCGATCTCGTCGGTGCCGAACCAATGTTCGGCCGACGGCGGCAGGTAGGCCCTGCCGACGCGCAGTTGTGGGTCGAACGGCGTGATCCAAGGCGCCAGCACGGCCACGACGGTGACAACAGGCACGCCGACAATGCCGACGCTACCAACCCAGCCCGCACGCTGGAAGAAATCGCGCCAGTTGAACCGGGGCCGCGCAGGCACCGTGTCCCGCCTGCCGGTCATGGTCCGCCTCCCGCCTGCAGGCTCGGCATCGCTGCGATGAGAGATCGCGTGTAGGCGGATTGTGGCGCGGCAATGATGGCATCCGGATCGGCGATCTCGACCAACTCGCCTTCCTTCAGCACCGCGACACGGTCGGCGATGATCCTGGCGGCCGCCAGGTCGTGCGTGACGAACAGCATTGCCATGTCGAGCCGCCGCCGAAGGTCGCTAAGAAGGTTCAAGGTAGTGGCCGCCAGCGACACGTCCATTGCGCTGATCGGCTCATCGCAGAGCAGCAGCCCTGGGGGGACGATTACCGCGCGTGCTAAAACGGCGCGCTGGCACTGCCCGACCGACATCTCGGCCGGGAGCGCGTCCATCAGGACCGGATCGAGGCCGACCAATTTCATTGCCTCTCCGACGCGACGGCGGCCGTAGTCACTGTCCGGCGAAACGGCCCGCAAGCGCTCGCCGATCTGCTCGCCGATCGTGAGCCACGGCGTCAGCGCCGCCACTGGGTCTTGAAACACGACTTGCGGAG
This sequence comes from Mesorhizobium sp. IMUNJ 23232, assembly GCF_044326205.1. Classification (NCBI taxonomy): domain Bacteria; kingdom Pseudomonadati; phylum Pseudomonadota; class Alphaproteobacteria; order Hyphomicrobiales; family Phyllobacteriaceae; genus Mesorhizobium; species Mesorhizobium sp. IMUNJ 23232. The sequence continues at coordinate 4,391 of NZ_JBIRCY010000053.1, read as the reverse complement.
GAAGCCTGTCGAACCGAGTGACAGTGCCGCTCTCGGGCACCACGAGCCCGGCCGCAATCCTCAGAAGGGTAGACTTGCCGGCGCCGCTCTCACCCACCAGGGCCACGCACTCGCCAAGCTTGATCGACAGGTTGACCGACTTGAGAACGGGCTGCGGTTGACGCCGTCCCCAAAACGATCGGGCGCCTGTCGGATATGTCTTTCCGACGTTGGATAGCCTCAAGGCGGCGGTTTCCTGGATCACCTGAGCCGGCCAGGGTTTTGCATCGGTGCGCTGCGCTGAGAGAAATGGCGTTTGTTCGTGGTGAAGGCAGGCGACTGCGCCACTGTGGACGGAGGCGGGCTCCAGCGGCGGGCGGATCGCTGTGCAATCCGGCAGGGCGATCGGGCAGCGTGTCGCGTAGGCGCAAGCGTTCTCAACATTTATGGAAGGTATGCGCTCTGGCGGGAGCGTAGGAAGCGGGCGCCTTCGATCGGAGTCCAGATCGAAGCGGGCTGCGAGCAGGCCGGCGGAATAAGGGTGCGCCGCATTGCGGGCCACATCCTGCATGCGCCCCATTTCAACGATGCGTCCGGCGTAGAGAACCAGGATGCGGTCGGCCAGTGAGGCCGCTACACTCAGATCGTGTGTGATGAACAGAACTGCCGTCTGCTGGTCGCGGGCGAGATCGCGCAACAGGTCGAGGATCTGCGCCTGCATGGTAACGTCGAGCGCGGTGGTTGGTTCATCGGCGATGAGCAGCTTCGGTCTTGCCATCATCGCCATGGCAATAAGCACTCGCTGACGCTGTCCCCCCGACAGGCGATGCGGAAGCGCATCGGCGATGCGGTCCGGGTCAGGCAGGCCGGTTCGGCCGAGCCAGTCTTCGATAGATCTCTCGGCCCCCCCATCGGATTCTCGCATCTGGCGGCGGATCGTCATCGTGGGGTTGAGCGCGCCCACCGGATCTTGTGGGATGGCTCGGACGAGGTGCCGGCGGGCCGACTGCCATATCCGCCTCCTCGCGCCGGCAAGTTCGATCCCCACCAGCCGGATCGAGCCTGCAATCCGTGGAAGGTATTCACGCGCTAAGAGCCCCTGAAGCGTCAGCCCGATGCTTGTCTTTCCGGAACCGCTTTCTCCGACAAGCGCGACGATCTCGCCCGGAAACATGTCGAAACTGATGCCGTCGAGCACGCGGGAAGGACGGCCTTCGCGACTGAGAATGAGTGAGAGGTCTTTGACGGCGAGGACGGGCTCGGTCACGGGCTCGGACATTCGGGACGAAAGCTTGATCATCTGCGGTACGAGCCTGACCTGCTTCCGAAATGGAACCGGATGGCCGGAGTTCAGGGTCCCCGGCGAACGGTGGCGAAGTCGATGTTGCCGGGCGGGTTCACGGGACGGAGTCCAAGGTCCTTCAGACCCTTGGCGTGGACGACCACATCGTTGACGTCGACAAGCGGGATGACGATGCCCGCGTCGAAATACATCTGCCCCGCTTTCTCGTAGAGAGCGTCGCGTTCTTTGACGTCGGTTGCCTGCCCTGCCTGGTCCACGATGGCATCGGCTTGCGGCAGCGCCCGTCCAAAAAAATTGAGAGGAGCGTCTTTTGTGAAGAACGCCTTGGCCTGACTATCCGGGTGAGCGGCGTCCGGGCCTGCTATCGTGAGCAGCAAATCGGGAGGGTTCGGGTCGTCCTTCAACGTGTAAGCAGCGCCGGAGGGCAGAACGTAGGCGGTCGCCTTTACGCCGATCGACGCCAGTTGCGCTATCATCAGATCGGCGATACGGGCGTAGCTCGGGGCCGCGCTATGCAGGCCTATGACCAGATTGACCGGGCCATGTTTGGCGATCGCGGCTTTCGCTGCCGCGAAGTCGGTCGGGAACCGGATCGGTTTGACCGGATCGAGCATCACGTTCGGATAAACCGACTTGGAAGGGCTTGCGAACTCTCCAAAGGCGTCCTTGACCCACAGTGCCGGGTTGATCGCTGTCAAAACGGCCTCGCGGACCTCCGCTTCGTCGAGCGGCGAGTTCGGCTTAACGAAAAGATCGTACGGTATCATGCTCGGGGCTGTGGTGATCTCGAGACCACCCGGCAGGCTGGTGAGTTGCGAGAATGGATAGTTGAGCGGTACGGCATCGATCACACCCGCCTGCAATTGAAGTATCTGCTGGCTGATGTCGGGCACGACCGAAATTAGGATCTGCCGGAAGAACGGTCTGTCGCCCCAATAGTCGGCGTTGCGTTCGAGCACATAGCGCTGACCGCGTTTGAATTCAGTCAGTTTGAATGGACCCGTGCCGACCGCGTGCTCATTGAGCCAGGTCGTTGCGAAGTCCCCGTTGTCATGCTCGGCGAGCGCCACCGGACTGATGATCTTGGGGCCCCATGGACTGGAAAGGGCATCCAGGAGCGAAGGCTGAGGATGGCCCAGAGTGAGTACAACCGTCGAATCGTCGGGCGCCCTCATGTCCCTCACGTTGGCTAGGGTGTAGCTCTGGTTCAGTCCACGATCGCGGCGGCGTTCGAAGGAATTTATGACCGCCGCCGCATTGAATGGCGTGCCATCATGGAACTTGACGCCGTCGACCAGGTGGAAGGTGTAAGTCAGCCCGTCGTCGGAGATCTCCCAGTTCCTGGCGAGCCGACCAACGATCCTGGTCGAACCCGGCTCATATTCGACGAGACCCTCGTAGACGTTGTTGATTGCGCTCATCGCGCCGGTCTCGAACCCGTTGTCCGGATCGAAAGTGCCGATATCGGCCACGTAGGGTATGCGCAGCACCTCCTGGGCGTGGACCGGTGCAATCCAAGCCAATAGACCGAGGAGGAGTCCCAGCGTGCGCAGCCCCAACCTTTGCTTGTAGGATTGTTCGGTCCGGTACGCGAAAATCTGCATCAAGGATTTCCCGTTGGCCTGGTACTTAACTAGGACTGCAGGAAGGCCACCCGCAGTCGATTCTTGGCCAACGAGGCATCAAACGCTTTTGTCCAAGCCAGTGTCCCACCGATGCCATCAAGATATTCTTTGCGGCGCTCGGCACCGATGCGGACACCCAGACATTGTCGCCACGATACGTCAGCCCCCCGATCGCGGTCTATGAGCATCAAGCAGAGGTTACCCTATTCCCCGGGAATAGATTATGGCCCCGCTGGACAGGTATTTGAACCTTGCAGATGCGCATTCTCAACGGAACGCGTTCGCCAGCACGATGACAAGTTCGGTAAGGCGGCCATGCGGTCGATCAGTAAGACGTCCCGTGCCTCTCGGCGAGATATCCTTTTTCATCCCGGCAAGGAGCAAGGTGCATGGGATGCTCGACCGCCACGGCCTCGCAAGTCGGGCCCGCAAGAGGAACAGGGCGAACAAGGCCATGGGCACGGCGCTGTCGCAGGTCGAACAGATAAGGGGTGGCGGAGAGGAAGGGATTCGAACCCTCGAGAAGCTTTTGACCTCTACTCCCTTAGCAGGGGAGCGCCTTCGACCACTCGGCCACCTCTCCGTGCCGCCCCACTAGCCCGTGCGACCCTTGCGATCAAGCGGTTTCTCGGAGAACTTCGGGACTCATCGGCCAATGCTCCGGGAACCGGCGCTGGCCTTCCAATGGGAGGCTGTTTGTTTCGCGGCAAGCTTTCGGTCCGCGGCCGGACGTGATTCGAAGCCGCGACGGACATCATCCCTCTACGCAAGTGCCTTCGGCCCCCTGATGGTTAACCGAGTGTTTAGGCAGGCTATCAAATCGTGTCTTTTGTGTCACAGAGCCCAACGATAGCATCCGGGCGGCATCGCGCTTCCGACGATCGCGGTTGAACGGACGAAAGCGATGCGCAATCTTCGAACCGAGAGAGGGGCGAGCTATCGTGTCTTTTTCGGCTTGGGGATGGGACAGAAAGCGCTGTCCTTCAGCAAACAAAGGCCCAGACCCTTTTATCAACTTTTGACTGGAGGTCAGAAAATGAACATCAAGAGCCTGCTTCTCGGCTCCGCTGCGGCGCTGGTCGCAGTCAGTGGCGCTCGCGCGGCCGACGCGGTTGTCGTTGCCGAGCCGGAACCCGTCGAATACGTTCGGGTCTGCGACGTCTATGGTTCGGGCTTCTTCTACCTGCCCGGCACCGAAACCTGCCTGAAGATCGGCGGTTATGTCCGCGTCGACATCCGCGGCGGCGATTTTTATGGCGCCTCGTATCTTGATGATCCGCATGTTGGCGTCCGCAGCGCCGCGGGTGAAGAGACCTACAACAACCGCGTCCGCTTCCAGCTGCGCGCCGATGCCCGTAGCGAGACCGAATACGGCACGCTGCGTTCGTATGCCGCCATCAACTTCAACTACCAGGTGTCGGGCAGCGGCACGACTGGCTACGACATGGAAGACGGCGTCAGCATCGAGCACGCCTATATCGAGC
>NZ_JBIRCY010000052.1:0-51717 GCF_044326205.1 Mesorhizobium sp. IMUNJ 23232 | reverse complement strand
GCGGACGGCAGCGTTGCCGTCCGCGGCGACCCCGATCATCCGGCCAATTTCGGAAAACTGTGCTCGAAAGGTTCGGCACTCGCCGAGACGCTTGGGCTCGATGGCCGCCTGTTGCATCCGGAGATCGGCGGCAAGCGGACGGACTGGAACGTGGCGCTCGACCTCGTGGCGCGCCGTTTTTCCGAGACGATAGCGACGCACGGCCCGGATTCGGTCGGCTTCTATGTGTCGGGCCAATTGTTGACCGAGGATTATTACGTCGCCAACAAGCTGATGAAGGGTTTTATCGGGTCGGGCAACATCGATACCAATTCGCGGCTGTGCATGGCCTCGTCGGTCGCCGGCCACCGGCGGGCCTTCGGCGAGGATATCGTGCCGGGCAGCTACGAGGATTTCGAACAGGCCGACCTGGTCGTGCTCACCGGCTCGAATACGGCCTGGTGCCACCCGGTGCTCTACCAGCGCCTGCTCGTGGCCCGCGCGGCGCGTGGGACCAGGATCGTCGTGATCGACCCGCGCCGCACCGCCACGGTTGCCGACTGTGACCTGCATCTTGCGATCAGGCCGGGCACGGACGTGCTGTTGTTCAACGGCCTGCTGGCGCATCTGGTGCGCACCGGCGCGGTCGACGCCGACTATGTCGCGGCTCACACCAGCGGCTTCGACGCGGCGATCAATCTTGCGGATGCCGACGCGCCGACGATCAGGCGGGTTGCCGAGGGATGCGATGTCGCCGTCGCCGATATTGAGCGCTTTTACAGTTGGTTCGCGACGACCGAGCGCTCGGTGACGGTCTACAGCCAGGGCGTCAACCAGTCGGCGCACGGCACCGACAAGGTCAACGCCATCGTCAACTGCCATCTCGCCACCGGCCGCATAGGAAGGCCCGGCATGGGACCGTTCTCGGTCACCGGCCAGCCCAACGCCATGGGCGGGCGCGAGGTCGGCGGCCTCGCCAACCAGCTTGCCGCCCATATGGGCTTTGACAACCCGGCAGATGTCGACCGCGTCGCCCGCTTCTGGGGCGCGCCGCGGATCGCAAGGCGCGCCGGGCTGAAGGCCGTCGACATGTTCGAGGAGGCCGCCGACGGGCGCATCAAGGTGCTGTGGATCATGGGCACCAATCCCGCCGTCAGCATGCCCGACGCGGGAAGGGCGCGCGCGGCGCTGAAAAGGTGCGACTTCGTCGTTGTCTCCGACATCGTGCGCACCGACACCACGCGCTTCGCTAACGTGCTTTTGCCCGCCGCCGGCTGGGGCGAGAAGGACGGCACCGTCACCAATTCCGAGCGTCGAATGTCTCGCCAGCGCCCTTTCGCGCAAATGCCCGGCGAGGCCCGCCCCGACTGGTGGATCGTCACCGAAGTGGCCCGCCGCATGGGGTTTGCGGAAGCCTTCGACTATTCAGGGCCGGCGGCGATTTTTCGTGAGCACGCCGCGCTCTCGGCGTTCGAGAATGAAGGCGCCCGGCTGTTCGACATCGGCGATCTCGCGGACATGAGCGACGCCGGCTACGAGGCATTTTCCCCTCGGCATTGGCCGGCGCGGCGCGGTTCGTCCCCGACCGCAGACAGGCTCCTGTGTGACGGGGCTTTTCCGACGCCGGACGGGCGTGCGCGGTTCATCGCTGTCCGCCAGGAAGGCCCGGCGCTGCCAGTGGATGCCGCCCATCCCATCGCGCTCAATACTGGCCGCCTGCGCGACCAGTGGCACACGATGACGCGCACCGGCCTCGTGCCGCGGCTGATGGCCAATGCGCCGGAGCCGGCGCTTGAGATCAACCCGGCCGACGCCGCCGAAATCGGCCTGCGGGAGGGCGACCTCGCGCGTCTTGACAGCCGCTACGGCGGCGGCCGCGCCAAGGTGCGCATCACCGAAACCCAGCGCCGTGGCGAGGCCTTTCTGCCGATGCACTGGAGCGGCCGATTTGCCGCCAACGCGGCGGCGGGTCCGTTGTCGACGCCGCTCGCCGATCCGCTCTCCGGCCAGCCCGAACTGAAACACGTGCCGGTGCGGATCTCCCGCGAGCCGATCGAATGGGCCGGCGTGCTGATGACCCGGCGCGACCTCCGCCCGACCGGTTTTGTCCACTGGAGCCGCGCCGCTGTTGCGGGCGGATGGGTCTATGAGCTTTGCGGCACCGAATCCCCGGACCAGGGCATCCTGCTCGCCCGCGGGCTGCTCGACATCGTCCCCCGCGACCAGTTGCTGGAATATACCGACAGGCGAGGCCAGGCATTCCGCGCAGCGGCCACCGACGCCGCCGGCGGACTTGCCGAGGCGCTGCTGGTCGGTCGGCCCGGGCAGTTGCCCGGGCGCGAATGGCTGCTGTCGCTTTTGGCGTCGGGCGAACCGCTGTCGCCGCAGGACCGCCGCGCGCTGCTGTCGGGACGCGCGCCGGTGCCGATGCCGGCGGTCGGCCGTATCGTCTGCTCGTGCTTCAGCGTCGGCATCAACCAAATTGCCGCTGCGGTAACGGGTGGTTGCAGCAGCGTCGAGGAGGTCGGCGGGGCGGTACGCGCCGGCACGAATTGCGGCTCCTGCCGGTCCGAGATCAAGTCGATCCTCGATATGTCCCGCTTGCAGGCGGCTGAATGATGTCGTCAGAAGCACCGGCCGCCGGCGTTCTTCCAGCAGGTCTTCACTTCGCCGGTTGCGGCTCCGGGAATGTCCACTTGCCGCCCAGTATCTCGGCCCTCGGGCGATAGAGCCGCACCGTATAGTTCCAGCCCTCCATGATCGGCAGGCAGTTGGCAACCTTACCGTCGCAACCGCCGAACTGGATGGTGACTGCGCCGCCATCGCCCTTCTTGGCGGTGATGTTGTTGACGGAATAGGCGTTGTACGGATTCTTTTCGTAATAGCCCTCGGCATTGTAGAGGCTGACCGACCAGAAGGCGTCGACCGGCACGTCCTTGACGTCCAGCTTGTAGACCGTGGCGCCGTCGTTGCCGGCGGGCGTGACGTTGAGATAGATCGCGTCCTTGTCGGGATTGCCGCCCCAGGCGGCTGCGCTGCCGATCAGATGCCGGACCGGATCGACCTCCTCCTTCGTACCGAATGCCTTTTTGAAATCGGGAAGGGTGCTGCTGAGGACGAGCAGTGCGTCGCGGACCTTCTTCTGGCTTGCCTGGTCCCAGGCGGGAGCCTCGAATTTTCCCGGCCCGCCGGGCTGGTCGACCTTGATCGCATCCTGCAGCGCGTGGACCCTCTTCACATCCTCAGCATCTGCGGGGTCGACCAGGGTGCGGATCGCGACCAAGACATAGCGCGTGCCCACCTTCTGCTTGTCCAGCGTGTAGCTTCCCGCGCCATAGTTCACCTCCGGCACGTAGTGATCCTCATTGATTACCTGCATCGACATGAAGCGGTCTCCCGCATCGGGCAGCGTGATGGTGACCGGCCCGGCATCGAGATCGAAACCGGCGCCGGAATAAAGCGTATCGCGGTTCATGCGGATTACCGGCTGACGGTCGATCGGCGTCGGTTCGCGATGATGCAGGAATTTGCCGATGCCGCCTGCATCCTTAGTGGTCGATCCGAAATAGAGATCGCTTTCCGCGCGAACGAAATTGTCGGCGGTGACGGGCACCGTATTCTCGGCGGAAGCGGCCCCCGTCAACGAAAACACTGCAACATTTCCAGCCGTCACCAGGACGGCCGCGCCGGCAAAAAGACGTTTCATGACTTCCTCTCCTACTCTGCCGCTGCCTTCTCGACATCCGGCAGCCGCCACGTCTTGTCGAAGAGTGCTTGTGTCGGTGCATAGAGGCGGAACATCAGCTCAAAGCCGCGCTGCGGGTCGGTCGGCACCCAATTCGTCTCCTTTCCGGCCGGCGCCTTTGGTCCGAAGAAGATGTCGACCGAACCGTCGGCGTTCTTCTGAAGCTCGGCGGCGTTCGAGGCGCGGCTGGCGCGCTCCATGTTCCTGACAAGCGCATGGGTCTGACGGTCATAGACGGTGACGGACCAGTATTGATCAACCGGCGGATCCGGCGGCACCGTCAGGCGGTAGGATTTGCCGCCGTCGTAAGGGTCCCCATCCTTGTCGCGGATGGAAATAAGATAAAACTGGCCTGCCCCCAGGCGCTTTATCGAGATGTAGGCGTAGGTGTAGCCGAGCCCGCGCGCATCGATCGCGTATTTGTTCCTGTCGGCGTAGGTTGTCCCCTGGGCTTCTATCGCCTCGGGCAGGGCCGGCATGGTCCAGCGGCTGCCATCCCAGAAAGGCGGAAAGCCAGCATCGTATCGATGCTCCAGAAGAGCCTTCGCCTCGCTGATCGCTGTGGCGAAAATTGCCTTTGTCGCCTCGTCCGGCGCGAACGGCTTGCCCTTCTCGATGCCGATCGTGCGCAGTTGGTCGATCATCGCGCGGTCGCGTTCGATCCAGGGCTCCGACTGCACGACCCGGTCGAGATGTTCGTAGAAGCTTGGATCGTAGCGGATCGTGGAGTCGAACTCGATGTCCCTGACATCGCTAAACACCGTCTCGGGCGGATTGGCCGCGGCCGAGAGCGGATAGAATTTCACACGCTTGGCGTAATCGATCGAGGCGGCGACGTCAGCGTCGGCATGGCTCTTCAGGTTCGGGCGCACGAGCGCATAGCCGCCATAGGTGTCGGATTGAAGCGGACTATAGCCCTCCGGCACCTTCTGGTCGTAGCCAGGCGGCAGGATCACGAACTTGCCGCCGGCCCCTTTGTCCACGCCGAGCAGGCCGACATCCTCAAGCGACGTCTGCCATTGCGTGACGATATTGCCGTTGAGCGACCCGTTTTTATCTCCAGGCGGCACTTCGAGCACCATCGGCCCTTCTTTCGTGTCGAAGAAACCCATGAAGTAGAGCGTGTCGGGATTGGGCGTCAGCGTCTGGTTGCGATCATCGAGTGGCCGCCCCCAGTAGATGAACTGGTTCACCTTGCCCGGTGTCTTGGTCAGCATCTCCTGGCGCATCAGGTCGGTGTTGACCGCCGGCATCCCCCAGATCGCTGCCTCCACCGCGCGGCGCTCGATGGCGTGCTTCTGAAGTTCCCCGGCGTTGAAATCCTGCGCCAGCGCAAATGGCACGGCGCATATCAGGGCCAGCGCTGCGAGTACCGCTTTGATCACGATATCCTCCTCGGAACCTCAAGCGCGGCGTCTGAGGCACAATTCACCGCCGCGCTTCCGATCACTGTGCTGCCGGAAAAATCACCTTCCAGTCGTTCTTCATGCTGATCACCGGCCAGCCCTTCGCCGCCGCCTCGTCGAGCCCCTTGTCCAGCTTGCCGATCTGCGAGGTGCGGTCATAGGCATATTCGCGCTCCGCATCGTCGTGATGCACATAGAGAGCGAGGCGCGCGCCCGGCCCGCCCGACACATATTGCAGCATCTGCAGGTCCCCGTCGGAATTGCCGAAGGCGATGATCGGCCAGCGGCCGATATGCTGCTGGATGCCGACCGGTTTGCCGGGACCGTCGTCGATGAATTGCACCTTGTCGGTCTTGATCAGTTCAGGCTTGCCGTCGCTGGTAAGCCGGAATTCCGTCACGCCGGACGAACCCACCACCTGTTCCGGCGGAATGCCGTAGGCAGTTTCCGTCCAGGGCCGCATGAAGTCGATGCCGCCGCCCGACACGATGAAGGTCTTGAAGCCGTTGGCGCGCAGATACTGCATCACCTCCAGCATCGGCTGATAGACCAGTTCGGTGTAGGGCCGCTCGAAGCGCGGGTGGCGCGCGGTTTTTGTCCAGTCGAGCACCGCATTCGAGAATTCGTCGGTGGTCATGCCGCCATGCGTCGCCGCGACGACGGCAAGCAGACCCTTCTCCCCGATAGTCGCGGCCGTCTTCACGTCGCCCTCCAGCAGCGCCTTGAAGGGCTGTTCGTCCTTCCACTCCGGATGCTGCGGCGCCATTGCCTTTACGCGGTCGAAGGCGAAGGCCATCTGGAAATAGAAGGGCTGCTCGCACCAGAGAGTGCCGTCATTGTCGAATGTGGCGATGCGCTCTTCGGCCGACACGAAGTCGGGTGAGCCCTGCGTGGTAACGCGCTGAACAAACTGGGTGATCGCCGACTTGGCAGCGCCGTCGTTCCACGAAGGCAGCGGATCGGTCTGCGCGAGCGCACGAAATTGCGGAAAGGCGATTAGCCCGACGGCAAGCAGGGCTGCCAGGAACGTCCGCCTGGTCAGGGAAGCAAAAGAAGACATACAATCCCTCTATACTGCTTTGAGCTCGTAGGAGATGCGCACCGGCCCGTCTTGCGGGCGGGCTGGTGCGCAGGCAATGCCTGCTACGGGCTCTGCAACTGCTGCTGGATCATCTGATTCAGCGCGCCACGAACCTTGTCGAGGTCAAGGTTCTCCTTGAAAGCCTCATTGCGCTTCATGGCATCCATCGTCGTTTCCATGACGTTCGCCGGGTTGAAGCTCGGCGGGAAGGAACGCGGCGGAAAATCCTTGAACGTCGCCACGAACTGGAAGACCTCGTCCATCACCCCGTACATCATGTGGACATGGTTCATCTGCCAGTCCCAGAAGGTGTTGGACGTGATGTCAGCCCGTTCGAACGGATCCTGGAACAGGTTGAAGATCTTCTGCAGGCGAAGCGTGGTGAACGGCTCGGCCCAGACGCCCATCGTGCCTTCCTTGCGCTGCTCGGAGAACACGTATTTGTAGTCGCCCTGCCGCATGCCCACCAGCAGGCCGTCGTCGTCGGAATAGAAGAACTTGTCGCGGGCGCTTTTCGTGCCGTTGTTGGTGGCGGCGCTACCAGTCACGCTCGTCAGGAAGACCGACTGGTCGTAGCCGTCGAGATGCACCTTGTAGTCGATGCCGTTGGCCTTGTAGCCGGCCTTGAGCTTGGCAACGATGTCGGGTTCCCCGGCGATCGCGCAGAGCGTCGGGATCCAGTCGTTGTGGCTCATGATCTCGTTGGTGACGGTGCCGGGTGCGATCTTGCCCGGCCAGCGAACGAGGCAGGGAACGCGGAACGCGCCTTCCCAATTGGTGTTCTTCTCCGAGCGGAACCATGTCATGGCGCCGTCCGGCCAGGTGTTCATGTGCGGCCCGTTGTCGGTCGAGTAGATGACGATGGTGTTGTCGGCGATGCCCATGTCGTCAAGGGCCTTGAGCAGGCTGCCAACCGTATCGTCGTGCTCCATCATGCCGTCGATGTATTCGCTGTCCCCGTGGGTATAGCGGCCGCGATGGCTGTCGCGGACATGCGTGCGCAGGTGCATACGGGTCGAATTGAACCAGGTGAAGAACGGCTTTCCGGCGGCCTGCTGCCGTTTCATGAAGTCGATGGCCGCGGACGAGGTCTCGTCGTCGATCGTCTCCATCCGCTTCTTGGTGAGCGCGCCGGTGTCCTCGATGGTCTGCTTGCCGACCTTGCCGAAACGCGGATCCTCGGTCGGATCGTCGATTTCGGTCGCCTTGCAGCGCAGCACACCGCGCGGGCCGAACTTGGCAAGATAGGCCGGATCCTTCGGATAATCAGGCAGTTCCGGCTCTTCCTCGGCGTTCAGATGGTAAAGGTTGCCGAAGAACTCGTCGAAACCGTTCACCGTCGGCAGCGACGGGTTGCGGTCGCCGACGTGGTTCTTGCCGAACTGGCCGGTCGCATAGCCGAGGTTCTTCAACAGGCCGCCGACCGACGGGTCGAGTTGGCTCATACCCATCGGTGCTCCGGGAAAGCCGACCTTGCTTAGTCCGCTGCGGATAATGTGCTGGCCGGTCAGGAATGCCGAGCGCCCGGCTGTACACGACTGCTCGCCATAGTAGTGCTGAAACTTCAGGCCTTCCCGGGCGATGCGGTCGATGTTCGGCGTCTCGTAGCCCATCAGGCCGTTGGAGTAGGCGCTGATGTTGGCAATGCCGATGTCGTCGCCCCAGATGACCAGGATGTTGGGCTTGCCTCCCGTGGAAGCGGGCGCGGCAGGCTGTTCCTGAGCCTGTGCGGCTGTCACGAACGATGTCAGCGACGACGTTGCGGCAAGAGCGGTTCCGGCGAAAAGGATACTACGCCGGCTTACATTGATATCTTCGGGGTGGCCAAGAGCGTTTCCGCGCGCGCGACCGTCGTCGCCTTTCGAGGTGTCGTCCATGTCCTGCTCCTCCTTTTCATGCCGATAGTGCCGAACGGGTTTCCGTCATTTTCTGCGCACACAGCGGAAGCTGACATGGCTGGTCGAGGTGTCCACTGCCTCGGCGTGGCGGGCCGCGGGGCGATAGCGGCGGCAGTAATTCGGCGCGCAGAGATGCGAGCCGCCCTTCAGCACTTTTTGCGGAATCCTGCTTTCCGGCTGGCGCGGATCGTAGCTGCCCTCTTCCGGCGCGCCGCGCGGATTGACCGGGACGCAGCAGGCTTTCGCCTCGTCCGCCGGGTGCCGGGTCGACCACCAGTCGGACGTCCATTCCCACGTATTGCCGATCATGTCGTAAAGGCCGTAGCCGTTGGGCGGATAGCTCCGGACCGGCGATGTACGCTCGTGGCCGTCGGCCAGTAGGTTCTGATGCGGGAATTCGCCCTGCCAGGTGTTCGCCATATGCTTGCCATCGGGCGTGAATTCGTCGCCCCAGGCAAATTCGGCGCCGTCGAGTCCGCCGCGCGCCGCATATTCCCATTCCGCCTCGGTTGGCAGGTCCTTGCCCACCCATTGCGCATAGGCCAGCGCGTCGGCATAGGCGACATGCACGACAGGGTGGTTGTCCTTTTTGAAGAGGCCGCTTCCCGGCCCGATCGGATGCCGCCAGTTGGCGCCCCGGGCGAATTCCCACCAGTTGCTCCAGTTCCTCAGGTCCACCGGGCCGGCGGATTTGCGGAAGACCAGCGAGCCCGCGAACAACATATGCGGCAAGGCGACCGGATAGTCCTTGGGGTCGGGCACTTTCTCCGCTACGGTGACATGGCCGGTCGCCTTCACGAATTCTTTGAACTGGCGGTTGGTGACGGGCGACCTGTCGATGAAAAAGCCATCGACCCGCACCCGGTGCGATGGCGCTTCTTCGGCATAGTGGCTGTCCGAGCCCATGCGGAACATGCCGCCCGGAATGTAGGCCATGTCCGGAGGGCAGGCCGCAACCGCGTCCGCGCCGGAAGCCCCGGAGACGTTCACGTCTCGCACCCGCCGCAAATCGGTCGTGCCAGGTTGCCCATGACGCGTCCCTCCGGTTGTCGGCATTTCCCAGCTCGCCCGACACCCTCGACGAAAGAGGACGCGGGAAGCACCTGAAAGCTACGGCGGGGCTCGCTGTCTGACAAGAGGAGCGAAGGGGCTGGCCTATATCTTGATAGGTTGAGACGTGCTCCAGCTCTTTAACGCAGGCGCCGTTTGCGGCGAGTCGCGTTGCTAGGTTATTCTATCCAAGTCCGTGCCCGGAGATACCAGATGCGCATCGTCACGCTCGCCACTCTTCTTCAAGGCCTGGTTCTGGCGGCGGCATTCGCCGGCCCGGCCACCGTCACTTCCAAGGTCAATCTGCGTTCCGGCCCGGGCACAAGCTATCAGAGCCTCGGCATGATCCCCGAGGATGCCAAGGTCGACCTCGCCGAATGCGATGCGGCGGGCGGTTGGTGCGCGGTGACTTACCAAGGCAAGACCGGCTTCGTCAGCGGCAAATATGTCAATGAGCAGGACACCGGCCGTCCGGGCTGGCCGCGCTCCTACACCACCGACAAGGGCGCCGAGATCGTGCTTTACCAGCCGCAGGTCTCAAGCTGGGACAAGTTCACCGACCTCACCGCGCTGGTCGCCACCGAGTACAAGGCCAGCAAGGATGCGAAATCGGTATTCGGCGTGATCGGGCTGACCGGCAAGACCCAGGCCGATGCGGACGCCGGCGAGGTGGTCATCACCGACATCAAGATCACCGAGCTTAATTTCTCCGCTCTCGATCGTTCGCAACTCGCGGATTTCGCGCTGGAAATCGGCAAGATCCTGCCGACAGGGGCGGTGACGGTCACCGAGGAGCGGCTCACCGCCAGCCTCGCCGACTATCAGCGGATGGACGACGCAAAGGGCCTGAAGGCCGATCCGCCGCCGATCTTCGTTTCCAAGTCGCCGGCGGTCCTGGTGCAGACCGATGGTGAGGCGGTTTTGGCGCCGGTCAAGGGCGCGCCAGGCGTTTCCTTCGTCGTCAACACCAACTGGGATGTGTTCAGGATCGACGCGGACCAAAGCTATTTTTTGCGCGACGAGAAATCGTGGCTGACAGCAAAGGCGCTTGACGGCGATTGGCAGCCGGTAACGACGCTGCCGGATGCGCTGTCGAAACTCCCCGACGAGGACAACTGGAAGGATGCGCGCGCCGCCATGCCGCCCGCGCCATTCGGCGACGGCGCCGTTCCCAAGGTCGTCTATTCATACAAGCCTGCCGAGCTGATCAATATCGACGGCGAGCCCAAGCTCGAACCGGTCGCGGGCACCGGCCTCGAATGGGCGTCGAACAGCGACGGCGACGTGTTTTTCCACAAGGCGAGCGGCAACTGGTACGTGCTGCTCTCCGGCCGCTGGTTCTCGGCAAAATCGCTTGACGGCCCCTGGACTTTCGCGACGCCCGACCTGCCCGAGGATTTCCAGAACATTCCGGACGATGCACCCTACGCCAGCGTCCGTTCGTCCGTGCCGAAGACTTCGGAGAATGCCGAGGCGCGGCTGAAGGCAAGCATTCCGCAGATGGCGCGGGTGTCGACCGACGGATCGGTCAAGGTCGACGTCGCCTATAGCGGCGATCCGAAATTTGAGCCGATCGAGGGCACGTCGCTCAAATATGCCGTCAACACCAACGAGACGGTCATCCAGGTCGGCGCGAAATATTTCGTGCTGAAGGACGGTGTCTGGTTCGTCGGCGACAGCCCGACCGGGCCGTTCGTCGTCGCCACCGCGGTGCCCGACGAGATCTACACGATCCCCGCCTCGTCGCCGGTCTACAACGCTACCTACGTTCGCGTTTATTCGACGGAATCAGACGCGGTCTGGTTTGGCTACACGATGGGCTATCTCGGCGCCTATCTGGCCTGGGACGCCCTGGTCTACGGCACGGGCTGGTACTATCCCGTTTATTGGGACACCAACTGGCATGGTGGCTACTGGCCGTACTATCCGAGGCCGGTCACCTATGGAGTTGGCGCCTTCTATAATCCGGCGCGCGGTACGTTCGGCCGCTATGGCTACGCCTATGGCCCGTATCGTGGCATCGTGGCCGGCGCCAGCTACAATCCACGCACCGGCACCTACATCCGCGGTGCGGGGGTGTCCGGACCGGCCGGCGAGCGCGGTTTCATCGCCGCCTACAATCCCCGCACGGATACCGGCGTGATCGCGCGGGGCGGCACCAATGTCTACGGCTCGTGGGGCTCGGCCAGCGTGCGGCACGGCACGGACTGGGCGCGCGCCAGCGGCGGCTCGACAGCCGCCGGAGGGCAGGGCGCCCGCTGGAACACGTCTGACGGTAATCATGGTTTCGTCGCACAGGGGCAGGGCGGCGACATCTATGCCGGCCGTGACGGAAACGTCTACCGGCGCGAGGACGGCCAGTGGCAGAAACGCAGCGATGGCGACTGGCAGCCGGTCCAGAAGCCCGACACCGACAATGGAAGGAAGCCCGGACAACAACTGGGCGACGGCGGCTCGAACCTCGCAAATCGGGCGCAGCAGGGGCAGGGCGCGCCGGCCGCCAATCGTCCTTCGCAGCAGCGCAAGATCCAGCAGGTCGCCCCGGATCACCTTGGGCTCGATCGTGCCGGCCGCCTGGCCGGCAACCAGAGTTCGCTCGCACGCCGCTCGGAATTCAATCCGCAATTCAATGGCGGCAATTTTGATCGCGGTGGATTCCAACGCGGCGGTGGGCGTGGCGGCGGTGGATTCCATGGCGGAAGGGGAGGGCGTTTCCGCCGTTGACCTTTGGCGCTCTCGCCTACTTCGCAAGGCGCTTGGCAGTGCCGGTATAAAATTCGAGGGTCGGCGCTCTCCTTGGGCCGCTCGGCGGATGCCGATCCGATGCCGGCAAATGGCGTTGTTCCGGAGAGCCGCGAACTTCCATTGTCGGAGGAGTGCCGGATCGAGGCGAAGTCGGCAGTTGACCGGGCAAAAAGGTACTTGGCCGGCGCGAGCGCGGGTGCAGCAGATGAAATGCTTTGGCAACCTGGTGAATTTGCTGCAAGGTCGCCCGGAGGGAAGCGTCTATGCCGATCAGGAATCAAATCCCGCGCGAGAGCCGCGGGTTGTCGTTTGCGAATCGCCCGGCCTACGTTTGCGGCGTTTGCGCCATTTCCCCGGCTGCTCCGTCTTTCAGCGAATTCGACGGAAAGCGCTAGGATGGCGCAGCAGGTCCCGGCGTCATCGACGCCATCCGCTATTCCTGCGGCCGACGCGGCCTCAGCCGAGGCGAATGCGCGCTCTTCGCTTGCGGTTACCTCGCCGAACTACGATGCCCCTCCTGCTCCGACACGCTGGGTCAGGCCGCTGCGCCTGCATCTCAGCATCGTCATCATCCTGCTTCTGATCGGCATATCCGCACCGCTGATGGGGCTGACCTACGAGCAGGGTAGGCGCATGGCGCTGGCGACCGCCGAAGAGCAGATGAACCAGCTCAGCCAGCACACGATCGACCGCTATCGCAGCCTGTTCAACGACGGTTATTCCACGGTCACCGTCGCCTCGGTGCTGAAGCCGCTGCTCTCGCCGCCGTCGGTCGACCTCGACGCCAAGACCGATCTCATGATCAAGACGCTCGAAGGCTCGCCTTATATGGACGGCTTCTATGTCGGCTATCCCGACGGCGCCTTCCTGCATGCCGTGGCGGTCGAGCGCAATCCCGGCTGGGCGCAAGCGGTCGGCGCGCCGGCGGGCACGGTCTTCGCGGTCCGCACCATCGACCGCTCGGACACCGTCCCGGTCTCCACCTGGCGGTTCCTGGACCAGGCCGGTACGGTGGTGGGCGAGCGCTCCACCAGCGAGGTGTCCTACGACCCGCGCAAGCGTCCCTGGTACCGCGCCGCGTCGAACGGCGGCGAACCGGTGGCCGTCGGGCCCTACGTCACGGCGACCACCAGATCGCTGGCGCTGACGCTTGCCGCGCCGATGGCTGGCAACCGCAAGGTGGTGGTCGGCGCCGACCTGCTGCTCGCCACCATCAGCCGCCTGCTCGCCCGCGAGGCGGTGTCCGAAAACGCGCGCGGCTATGTCTTCGACCGCGAGAAGAAACTGATCGTCCATTCCGACGAGGCGATCATGGGGCAGGTCCTCGAAGGCCTGCTCGCGGGCGGCAAGAATGGGCACAATTCCGCCGCCGACCCGGCGCTGGAGCCGATCCGCGAGGAACTGCGCGTCATCGCCGAGGGTCAGGACCGCACCGCGCGCTTCGAGGTCGACGGCGAACCCTATATCGCGCGCATATCGTCGGTCGGTTTTTCCGACCTTTTGCGCGGCAACACCATCGTCATCGCCGCCCCACTGTCGGATTTCATCGGTCCGAGCCAGCGCCTGCTGACGAAGAACCTGATCGTCACCGGCATCGTGCTGATAGCCGGCATCTTCGTGGCGCTGGTGGTGGCGCGGCTGATCAGCCGGGCGCTGCTGGCGTTGTCGGAGGACGCGCACCAGATCGGCAATCTCGATTTCAAGGCGCGGCCGGCCGGCTTCTCGTGGATCGCCGAGATCAACACGCTGTCGCGCGCGCTGGCCTCGGCGCGCGAGGCGATCCGCACCTTCGCGCTCTACGTGCCGCGCGAACTGGTCCGCAACATCGTCGCGTCCGGCCAGGCGAGCGCCGGAAAGGCGGTCCGCCAGGAGGTCTCGGTGCTGTTCACCGACATCCGCGACTTCACCACCATCTCCGAGCAGCACTCGCCCGAGGAGGTGGTCGGCATGCTTTCCACCTATTTCGACCTGATGAACCCGATCGTCGAACGCAACAACGGCGTGATCGTGCAGTATCTCGGCGATTCCATCTACGCCATGTGGAACGCGCCGGTGGCCGACCCCTCGCATGTCGACGACGCCTGCCGTTCAGCGTTGGAACTGAAGGCCGCGATCGACGCCTTCAACGCGGCCAACCGCCAGGCCGGCCGTCCGGAACTGGTGACGCGCTTCGGCGTGCACACCGGCGAGGCGGTGGTCGGCAGCGTGGGGGCGCAGGCGCGCCGGCAGTATACGGGGATGGGTGACACGGTGAACGTCGCCTCGCGCCTCGAAGGCATGAACAAGGAGTACGGCACGACGATCCTGGTCAGCGGCGCGGTGCGCGAACGCTGCACCGAACCGTTTGACTTCCGCAGCCTCGGCGTCGCCAAGGCCAAGGGCCGCAACGAGGGGATCGAGATTTTCGAGCTGACTGGTCCCTCGGCTTGACTCTCAAGCGCCGCTTCTGGCCCCCGCAATCTTCGCCTGCAAGATCACCACGCCGAGCAGGAAAAGCCCGCGGGTCACCGACTGCCAGTAGGCGGAAAGCGAGATCCATCCCAGCCCGTTCTCGAAATTCAGAATATTGAACACCAGCCCGAGCAGCAGCGCCCCGGCCAGAGTCGCCCCGACCGAGCCGACACCGCCGGTGAGCAGCGTGCCGCCGACCACGACGGAGGCAATCGCGATCAGTTCCCAGCCCTGGCCCTCGATCGGCTGGCCGGCGCCGAACTGCGAGGCGAGGATGACGCCCGCCAGCCCAGCCAGCACGCCCGAGGTGATGTAGACGCCCATCAGCGTCCGCTCGACTTTTAGTCCCATCAGCGTCGCCGTCGCCTCGCCGTCGCCGATGGCCAGCACGCGCCGTCCGACCGGATGCCGCTCCAGCGCGATCCAGCCGGCGACATACACGATTAAGGCGATCCAGGCCGGGATCGGAAAACCCAGGAAATCGCCCTGGCCGATCTCGGTGAAACCGGTGTCGTAGGACACCGAGACCGACTGGTTGTCGGCGAGCAGCAGGCCGGTGCCGTAGGCGGCCAGCATCGCCGCCAGTGTGGCGATGAAGGGCTGGATCTTCAGCCTGGTTATCACCATGCCGTTGACGACGCCCACCGCCAGCCCGGTCGCCAGCCCGCCCGCCAGGCCGGCCGCCCAATGATAGGGCGACAGCAGCGCTGCGACCACGCTCGCCAGCGCGGCGGTCGCGCCGACCGACAGGTCGATCCCTCCGGTCATGATCACCAGCGCCATGCCCAGCGCGATCAGCGCGAACATCGAGTTGTAGCGCAGGAAGGAGAGCGCGTTGAAGGCCGACAGGAACCCGTCGTAACGCAGCCCGCCGAACAGGATCAGCGCGATCAGCGCCACCACCACGCCCAGTCGCGCCAAGTCGATGTTGGAGCGCGGGGCCAGCGGGCCGAGGAAGGAGAGGCGGGAGGCGAGGGCGTTCATGAGGGGCTCCGGCTTGAAGGGCGACTCGTCGCACCCAACTCTGTCCTGCCGGACATCTCCTCATCGAGGACAGGGGAATCGCATATGAGTTTGGTTGACACCGATCCTCCCCGCCTCGCCTGCGGCGAGACGCTGAGGCAGCACCCCCTCACCGGCCCTTCGGGCCACCTCTCCCCCTGCCCGGGGGAGAGGATACGCAGCGTAGGCGATTGGCGCCCAACCTTGCGGCCGGCTATCCTCTCCCCCGGGCAGGGGGAGAGGTGGCCCGAAGGGCCGGTGAGGGGGTGCTGCCGGACCGGGCCGGCGAAGCCGGTTCGGAGCGGATGACTTCCATATGCGATTGCCCTGCCCTCTGAGGGGTAGATGTCCGGCAGGACAGAGGGAGGTGCGAAGGAACGCTGCATCTCCGTGTACCGCTGCATCATCACCCCCTCGCCGCCCTGAGCTGAATAAACACCGCCGCAATAATCAGCCCGGCCTTGACGATGCGCGCCGCGGCATCCGGCACGCCGTTGGCGAGCAGCGTGTATTGCACGAGCTGGATGACGAAGGCACCGAGCAGCGTGCCCAACACATTGGCGCGGCCGCCGGTGAGCAGCGTGCCGCCGACCGCCACGGCCGCGATGGCGTCCAGTTCCATGCCTAGCCCGACCAGATTGGCGTCGCTCGCGGAGTTACGGGCGACGACGATGAGGCCTGCAATGCCGGCCAGCGCGCCGCTGATCACATAGACCAGCCGCTTTACCCGCACTGCCGGGATGCCGGCCAGCCTTGCGGCCTTTTCATTGCCGCCGACGGCGATGATCTGGCGCCCGAAGCCGGTGCGCCGCACGACGAAGGCGGCCGCCGCCACCACAACCACCATGATGATCACCTGCGCCGGAATGCCGAAGACGCGGCCGAGCGCGATGAACTGGAACGCGTCGTTCTTGAACACCTGCAGATTGCCGTTGGTCATCACCTGCGCGATGCCGCGCCCGGCGATGAACAGCACAAGCGTGGCGACGATCGGCTGGATCGACCATCGGGTGATCAGGAAGCCGTTGAACCAGCCGAGCGCGCCGGCGGCGATTACAGGCACGATGAAGGCGAGCGTCATCGCCAGCACCGGGTTTTCGATCGGATAGATCGTGCCGAGAAAGATCATCGGCGCCAGCGCCCCGGAAATCGCCATCAGCGAGCCGACGGACAGGTCGATGCCGCCTGTCGCGATCACCAGTGTCATGCCGGTGGCGACGATGACGATGGTCGCCACCTGGGTCAGGTTCACATTGAGCGTCTGCCACGACCAGAAGTTTGGTGTGATGGCGACGTTGAAGATTATCAGCGCCAGGAAGGCGGCAAGCGTGCCATAGCGGCTGATCCAGGCGAGCGCGCTGCCTTTCGGGCGGGCTTGCGGCGAGGTGGTTTCGACGGTGGTCATGATGGCTCGCCCTTCCCTTCTCCCCGTTTACGGGGAGAAGGTGTCACGAAGTGACGGATGAGGGGCAGCGCCAACCGTCGCTGCTTATGCCGCCCGTCCTTCGGACCCCCTTGCCGGGACCTTCTCCCCGCAAACGGGGAGAAGGAAGACTGCCGCACCATCATCACGCCGCTTCCCCGTCCTGATGCGCCATCGCCGCCATCAGCCGCTCCTCGCTAAGCTCGCCCGCATGGATACGCGCCACGGACCGGCCGTCGCTGAGCACCGTCACATGGTCCGCTGCCGCGATCAGTTCCTCCAGTTCAGAAGAAATCATCAGCACGCTCAGCCCCTCATCGGCCAATCCGCGCAGCAGCTTCAGAATTTCCGCCTTGGCGCCGACATCGATGCCGCGTGTCGGCTCGTCAACGATCAGCAGGCGCGGGTTGCGGCAGAGCCAGCGCGCCAAGAGTACCTTCTGCTGATTGCCGCCGGAAAGCTCGCGGATCGGCTGTTCCGGCGAGGCGCATTTGACGCCGAGCGCCTTGATGTAGCGGTCGACGATCTCCTGCTGCCGCTTGCGGTCGACGATGCCGGATTTTTGGAGCAGCGGCAGGATGGCCAGCGTCAGGTTTTCGCGCACGCTCATTTCCGGCACGATGCCCTCGACCTTGCGGTCTTCCGAGACGAAGCCCATGCCGTCGGCGATGGCGTCCGATGGCGCCACATAGCTTGTCTGCCTCCCGCCCACCGAAACCGTGCCGCCGTCGCGGCGGTCGGCGGCGTAGATCAGCCGCGCCGTCTCCGTGCGACCGGAGCCGAGCAGCCCGGCAAGCCCGGCGATCTCGCCTTTGCCGATGTTCAGCGACACGTCGCGCACCCGCACGCCCGCCGACAGGTTTTTCGCGTCGACCAGCGTCGCGCCGTCCGTCTCCTCGCGGTTGCGCGCCGAGGCGGTGAAGGCGGTCAGCTCCTTGCCCAGCATGGTGCGCACGAGATCGAGCTTCTTGATGTCCTTCATGGCGCTCACCGCCACCGTGCGGCCATCGCGCATGATGGTGACGCGGTCGCAGATGGCGTAAAGTTCGTCGAGGCGGTGGCTGATGAAGATGGTCGCCACGCCGTCCTTTTTGAGCGTGCGGATGGTGTCGAACAGCACCGCCACCTCGCGTTCGTCGAGCGAGGAAGTCGGCTCGTCCATGATGACCAGGCGGGCATTCTGGGTGACGCCCCGGGCAATCGCCACCATCTGCCGCGTGGCCGCGCCGAAATCCTCCAGCGGACGATCCACGTCGATGTCGAGGTTGAAACGCTTCAGCACCGCGCGCGCGTCGGCCCGCATTTTCCGGCGGTCGACCAGGCCAAGTGCAGTGCGCGGTTCGCGCGCCAAAAAGATGTTTTCGGCGATCGTTCGGTGCGCGGCGAGATTGATCTCCTGGTAGATCGTGGCGATGCCGGCCGCCTGGCTGTCGGCGGTGGACGAGAAATTCACATCCTTGCCCTGGAAGGTGACGCTGCCTGCATCGCGCGAATAGGCGCCGGTCAGGATTTTTATCATGGTCGACTTGCCGGCGCCGTTCTGGCCGACCAGCGCCATCACCTCGCCCTCGGCCATCTCCAGCGACGCCGCGGTCAGCACCCGCACGCCAGAAAAGCTCTTGTCGATCGCCTTCATCGATAAAAGCATTTTAGGCACCTCCCGGAATGAGTTTGCCTGCGTGAGAGGCGGGGCGCAATGCGGGTTGGGACGAGTGAGAGGCCGATGAAGAGGTCAGTCGTTCGCGCTCTACGTTGCCCCCCTCTGTCCTGCCGGACATCTCCCCCGCAAGGGGGGAGATTGGCCGGCCGCTTCGGTTTCGCCAATCGCGGACGTTGCAGGACGAACGGCAAAGGCGAAGCTGCCAATCTCCCCCCTTGCGGGGGAGATGTCCGGCAGGACAGAGGGGGGCAACGTAGAGCGTGACGCTCGACTGCCCTCTGTCGCCCCCACAAAACGTAACGGAGCCGGCCGGCAAGACTGCACCGACCGGCTCCGCCCGGGAGAGCTCAGTATGCGTTCGCCAGTTCGGCGGCCGCGTTGGACGGGTCGTAGAACTTGTCGTCATTCTTTACCCAGGCCTCGATCGTCTCGCCCTTGGCGTATTTCGCCATGGTGTCGAAAGCCTTCGGCCCGAAGCGCGGGTTGCACTCGACCACCGCGTTGATCTTGCCGTCGACCACCGCCTGCACGGCTTCCTTGCCGCCGTCGATCGAAAGCACGATCACGTCCGTGCCTGGCTTCTTGCCAGCGGCTTCAAGTGCTGCGATGGCGCCCATCGCCATCTCGTCATTGTGGGCATAGATGATGTCGGCGTCGGGATGCGCCTGCAGCAGCGATTCCGCCACCTGCCGGCCCTTGTCGCGGGCGAAGTCGCCCGACTGGGAGGCGAGGATGGTGAAGCCGCCGGCCGCGGTGATCGCCTCGTCGAAACCCTTCTTGCGGTCGTTGGCGGGCGACGAGCCGGTGGTGCCTTCCAGCTCGATGATCTTCGACTTGCCGTTGGCGTTCTTGGCCAGCCATTCGGCGATGCGCTTGCCTTCGTCGATGAAGTCGGAGCCGATGAAGGTGACGTAGTCCTCGCCCGCCTTGGCCAGCGACTGGTCGACATTGCGGTCGAGCAGGATGACCGGGATGCCGGCCTTCTTGGCGGCCATGACGGCCGGGATCAGCGGCTTCTCCTCGCGCGGGGCGAGGAAGATCAGGTCGACGCCCTGGGCGATCATCGAGTTGACGTCGGCGACCTGTTTGGCGGCGGAGCCGGCGGCGTCGGTATAGACAAGCTGGTAGCCGAGTTCGGCCGCCTTGTCCTGCATCGACTTGGTCTGGGCGATGCGCCACGGATTGTTGCTCTCGGTCTGGGCGAAGCCGACCTTGTACTTGTCCTTGGCGGCAAGCGGCGGCAGGTCGGCCAGCGCGAAACGGGACATGGCGGCGACGGCGCTGAGAGCGCCGGCGGTAATCAACAGGCTACGGCGGGTAATCACTCGCATGGGTTCTCCTCCATTTTCCCAATGGCCCGGCGCCTCTTCGTCGGGCGGAGGCCGGATTGCTCCGCCTCATATTTTGATCATATCTTTCGATTTTATGAGCAGTCAATCGGAATCGCTGAGCGCCCGCATTGTTGTGGCGTTCTAGTCTTCAACGCGGATCAAGCCGGCTGGAGGTCGCCGCCTCCGCCCGACCGTGCCAGCTGGTGGCCCCTCGCCGAAAATGGTCTTGGCGCCGGTTTCGCGGTCGTTGCCCTCAGCACCAGCGGGCCGTCGATCTTGATCGTCATCGGTTTCAGCGTCTTGCCATGGACGGTGATGTCGAGCAGCGCCTCGGCGGCGCGCTGTCCCATCTCGTAGTTCGGCAGCACCAGTGTAGTCAGTGGCGGATGGGTGTAGCGGGCAAGTTCCTGGTCGTCGTAGCCCATAATGGTGAGGTCGTCGGGAACCTTGAATCCCATCTCCTGAGCGGCCTCCAGCGCGCCCACCGCCATCAGGTCGTTGCCGCACAGGATCGCGGTGGGCGGATTGTCGGTGGAAAGCAGGTCGAGCGCGTGCTGGTAGCCCGTCAGCGGCAGCCAGTCGCCGCTGCGCACCAGCCGCTCGTCGAAGCCGATATCGGCCGTCGCCAATGCCTGGCGGTAGCCTTTCAGCCGGTCGAGCGAGGCGTCCATCCACGGCTCGCCATTGATGAAACCGATGCGGCGGTGCCCCAATTCTGTCAGATGCGCGGTTGCCGTAAAACCGCCGGCGACCTCGCCGGGCTGGATGGAGATGTGTTTTCTCGGCTCCGCATAACAGTTGAGCAGCACCGTCGGGATGTCTTCCAGCGATTTCGGCAGTTTGACGCGGCGGGTAAAGATCGACGAATAGATGACGCCGACGACCGACTTGTCGCGCTTGACCGCCTCGATCGTCGCTTCCTCCAGTTCAGGATTGGAGCGGGTCACATAGGTGGCGACGAGGAAATCCTGCTCGAAGGCGAAGTCCCGCGCGCCGTCCAGGCTGACCACCGGATGCGGGCTGGTCGAGATCTCGTCGACGAGATAGGCGATGGTCCGCCGCTCCGTTCCGGCCGCCGCCTCATGCCTGGTGCCGGGCAGCTTGTATCCGACCTGCCGCGCCGCATCGAACACCCGCTGCTGGGTTTCCGGCGATATGCGCGCGCCCGACATCTGGTTCAGCACCAGCGACACACTCGACTGCGAAACCCCGGCGATGCGGGCGACATCGGTCATCGTCGGCCGACCGCGGCGCCTCTCGCTCCCGTCGTCTTCGTTGGCGTCGGTTCTTGTCATGCCTCCTCCAACTCGCCGTCACGGTGCTAGCCATCAACACGGCTTTGCGCGCGACGCCGTGAAGTCAGAATAATCATGAAATTCGCGCTTCGCCAGTCATATTTTCCCAACAGATTAGGCATAAAATTATCGGTCTTGACCGCTCATCGCGCGCAGCATCGCCGGCGCCGCCAGGTTCGGTTCGGGTCACGCCGGCAGGTGCAGTTCTGCTTCAAATCCGTCCTTGCGGCCACGGGCCGGCGAGGCGAGCGTCAATGTGGCGCCCATCTGGCGCGCCAGCCGGTCGACGATGGCCAGGCCCAGTCCCGATCCCGAGGCGGCCGAGGCGTTGCGCTTGAAGCGGCTGGTCAACTGAGGAAGCAACGGTTCCGGCACGACCGGCCCCTCGTTGGCGATGGTCAGCGTTCCCTTAGAGGAGATCGTCACATGCACCGGCCGGTCGGGAGCGCCGTGCAGGAAGGCGTTCTCGACAAGGTTCCTGAGGATGATGCCGAGCGCGTCGGCATCCGCCCGTCGGACCAAGGGCGCGTCCTCGGGGATGCCGTCCAGATGAAGCTGCAGTTTGCCTGCATAATCCGACATGCGGTTGAAGTCCTCGGCCACGAGCTGAACGACCCCCACGACATCGATGGGGGCCGCCGACGCGCCGAAGCCGGAGTCGGCCCGGGCCAGTTGCAGGAGTTTTTCCGTCAGGTGGCCCAGCGCTGACA
Organism: Mesorhizobium sp. IMUNJ 23232; assembly: GCF_044326205.1. Classification (NCBI taxonomy): domain Bacteria; kingdom Pseudomonadati; phylum Pseudomonadota; class Alphaproteobacteria; order Hyphomicrobiales; family Phyllobacteriaceae; genus Mesorhizobium; species Mesorhizobium sp. IMUNJ 23232. Next base: position 29,941 of record NZ_JBIRCY010000052.1, on the reverse strand, counting down.
GCGACGCCTCTATGGTGCGTGCCCGCGTCTGCTCCGGACCGGGAGACAGTTCGGCGATCAGCCGCTGCGTCTGGGCGAGCGCCCCGGCGATCGGCGTGCGGAGTTCATGCGCGCTGTTGGAGGCGAATTCCCGTTCGGCTTCCAGCGCGGTCCGCAACCGCTCCAGAAGCCTGTTCACCGAGATGTTGATCGGCTGCAACTCGACCGGCAGGTCATTCACCGCCAGCGGTTCGAGATTGCCGCCGTCGCGCGCGCCGATCTCCTGCCGCAACGCCCCCAGCGGCTTCAGCGAGCGCCTGACGAAATACCAGATGCTGATCATGCTGAGCGGCGCGAGCAAAAGGATCGGCAGCAACAGCGACAGCAGGCCCTCGGCCATCGCTTCGCGCCGCTCGTCGAGATTGTCGGCGACCTGCAGGAAGATCGTGCCGCTTACCGCCTCCGCGGTATAGATCCGGTGCTTCGCGGTGTCGAAAAAACCGCGCCGCAAGGGCGCGTCGAACGGCTCGGGCCGGGCGCCGTGAGAATGGAGCAGCACCGCGCCATTCGCGTCGCGGACCTGGTAGGTCAAATATTCGTCGTCGTCATCCCCGCCGGCGATACGCCTTGGCTCATCCACATTGTCGCGCTGGAAGAGATCGTCGACGACGAGCGGCATCAGGCGCTCCGCGGTTTTCTGCAGGGCGCTGTCGAACACTTCGTCGAATTCCTCGCGCATGACGAATGCGCCGAGACCGGCCGCCAGGATCCAGAACAGGATGGTCGAACCGGTAAGCCACAGCATCAGCGTTCGGGTCATGACGCTGCCAGCCTGTAGCCGATACCGCGGACCGTCGCGATCGTGTCGGCGCCGAGTTTCTTGCGCAGCCGGCTGACATAGACCTCGATGGCATTGCTCTCGATTTCCGCGCCGAAGGCGTAGAGCGCATCCTCGATCCGAGCCTTGGAGACGATCGATCCGGGCCGGCCGAGCAAGCTGTCGAGCACCGCCCATTCGCGCGCCGTGAGTTCGACCGGTTCGCCGTCGCGGCTGATCCTGCGTTCGGCCGGCACGACGCTGAGGGGGCCAAGCGTCATCTGCGGCTCGCTGCGCTGGCCGTAGCGGCGCGCGACAGCGTGGATGCGCGCCGACAGTTCGCCGAGGTCGAACGGTTTGACCAGATAATCGTCGGCGCCTGAATTGAGGCCCTCGATCCGGTCGGATATCTGGTCGCGGGCGGTAAGCACGATCACCGGCGTGGCGTCGGAGCGGCTGCGCATGTCGCGCAGATAGGAGATGCCGCTGCCGTCGGGCAGTTGCAGATCAAGCAGCACAAGTCCGTAGGCCGCAACATCGGCGAAGCCGCGCGCATCGGCCAGCGTCATCGCCCAGTCGACGGCATGCGCGTCGGCGGATGCATGGTCGCGCACGGCGCTGCCGATCGTCCTGTCGTCCTCGATGAGCAATATGCGCATACACGGCCTTCCTGCGGTTCCCCGCCGTGCCTTTTACACGACGAAACATGCCGATGCAGCGCTTTCAGCTTGCTGTCAGGTTCGTCCGTCATGAGAGCGTCATGTTCAACGCCGGCAGAAAGCCTGATGCGGACGCTTCTCGTTACCGCCCTGATGCTCCAGTCCGCCTGCGTCGGACGCGCATTGGCCGACGCTACATGCGACGTGCCGGTCGCGGAGTGGCAGCCGCGCGAGACGTTGAGATCGAAACTCGAAGCCGACGGCTGGCAGGTCCGTTCGATCAAGGCACAGGACGGCTGCTACGCGGCGGACGCGACGGACAAGAATGGCGTCGAGGTGCATGCGGTCTTCGACCCGAAGACGTTCCAGCGCCTCGATGCGGCGAAACAGAATGGCGCGGGATGAAGGTCAGGTCGAAAGGGGCGCGGGAGGCGTCGCACGGCGGGCAAATGAAGGCATCTTCATGAAGCACCGTATCAATTTAGTGCATGCCGCGCTGCTGCTCGGCCCGGTCCTGCTTGCCATCGTCTTTCTGTCCTTCGGCTTGAATCGAATGAGAAGTGATGTCTGTGCACAGCCGTTCGGGCAGGACATGCCTGTGCGGGCAAACGGGTGCCGCTGACGATGCTGAGCCGTGTCGAAGGGGCGGCTGCGCTGGACGAAGGGATCACGGTGGTGGTCCCGGTTCTCAACGAGGCCGAAAACCTCCATGCGCTGATCGGCGAGATCGTGCTGGCCGCCAATCGCAGCCCGATCCGCGAAATCGTCTATGTGGACGACGGCAGCACGGACGAGACGCTGGCTCGCTTGGCTGCCTTGATGCGCGACGTTCCGATGCTTCGCGTCGTCCATCATGACCGCCCGCTCGGCCAGTCGGCCGCCTTCCTGTCCGGAGCGCGCGCCGCAAGCCAGGATCTGCTGGTCTTCATGGACGGCGATTTGCAGAACGATCCGGCCGACGTGGCTCTGCTTTTCGAGCGCTACAAGGAGAATGACGCCGACAATGGCAGGATCGCCGTGCTCGGACAGCGGGCGGTGCGCAAGGACAATTCGCTGCGCCGGATTTCTTCAAGACTGGCCAACCGCTTGCGGGCCGCCGTGCTCAAGGATGGGACGCGCGACACCGGATGCAGCCTGAAACTGATCCGCCGCGAGGACTTTCTGGCGCTGCCCTATTTCAATCACATGCACCGGTTCCTGCCCGCCATGCTGATGCGGGACGGCGTCGAGCTTCGGCATGTTGAGGTCGCACACCGTGCCCGCATAAACGGACGGTCGAAATACGGCTTCTGGAACCGGGCACTGGTCGGCGCCGTCGATCTCGCCGGGGCCGCCTGGCTGCAGCGCCGTCGATTGCCGGCTGACTATGCCCCGAAAGAAATCCTCGCTCCGGTGAACCATCAATGACATCGTCGACGATCTGGCTTGGTATCGGGCTTGTCGGCCAGGCCCTCTTCTTCATGCGTTTTCTGGTTCAGTGGATCGCCTCGGAACGAAGCCGACGCAGCGTGGTGCCGCGCGCCTTCTGGTATTTCAGCATCCTGGGCGGCCTGACGCTGCTTGCCTACGCGATCAGGCAGCGTGACATCGTCTTCATCGTCGGCCAGGCCACAGGCATCCTCATCTACACCCGCAACATCTATCTCAGCCGGCCGCAGGCGACGCTGCCCGAACCGGCCTTGAGCGAGATGAGATGATCGGTCATTCTGCGGGGCTGGTTTGGCCTCCTTTCGGAACTTTCGGGCGTCGTCTTGTCCGAGCTACCAGCCCGACCCGGGACGAAGCCGTCGACCTTGGCCCGAACCTTCGCCAGCAGAGTGGCCGCCGATCATCCCGTCCTGCTCGAATGTGGATTTCGAAACCGGTCGATTCCGCGCTGCCTTACGTCTTGCTCGCGCTGTTCTTTGCGGTGTCGTTCTCGGTACGCCCGCTGTTGCCGCTCGATGAGACACGCTATCTGACGGTCGCGTGGGAAATGTACCTGCGGGACAGTTTTTTCGTTCCGACCCTGAACTTCGAGCCCTATTTCCAGAAACCGCCGCTGCTGTTCTGGCTCATCGACCTCTCCTGGGGTCTGTTCGGTGCAAGCCGGGCGGCGGCGCTCGCCGTCGTCTTCGTGATCTCGTCGTCGGTCATCTACCTGACCCAGCGCCTCGCCCTGGCGCTTTTCCCGGATGTCGAGGGAATGGCGGAGAGGATGCCGTGGCTGATGCTGGGAAGCGTCATCTTCGTCATCTATTCCAGCCTGATCTTGTTCGACCTGCTGCTGACGGCCTGCGTGCTCGCCACGTTCCTGGCGCTTATCGCCTTTTCCAGAGGCCGAGGTTGGCGGTATGCCATGCTCGCCGGGCTTTTCCTTGGGCTGGGCGTGCTGACCAAGGGGCCGGTGGTGCTCATCCACATCGCCTGCCCGATCGTTCTTTACCCGCTGTGGCGCGATTGGCGGTCGAGCCTGCCCGTCCGCAAGTTCTTTTCGGGCATATCGCTGGTCATTCTCGCCGGTTGCATTCCGGTGGCCGCATGGCTTGGGCCGGCGTTGCACCAGACCGGACTTGATTTCGCCTACAACCTGATCTGGCGGCAGGCCGAGGGCCGGATCTCCGGGTCGCTGGAGAGCGCCCATGCCCGTCCCTTCTATTTCTACCTTCTGCTGCTGCCGGTGGCGCTGCTGCCGTGGGCGTTGTCCTTCGACCTGTGGCGGTCGCGCCCGTGGCGGCGGCTAGGTCGCGATGGTGACATCGGGTCGCAAGACAGGCGTGTGCTCATTTTCCTGTTTTCGTGGCTGGTGCTTGTCGTCGTCATCTTCAGCCTGATATCGGGGAAGCAGCCGCACTATCTGGTGCCGCTGCTGCCGGTCGTGACCTTGCTGTTCGGGTACTTCATGGCGAGCATTCGCCACGCCGCGATCGCGTACAGCGCGGCCTTTATGCTGGCCCTGTTCGGGGCGGGCCAGTTGGTGGCGGCGGCAACGATTTTTCACCGCTATGACCTTTTAGGCCTTGCGGATTTTGTTGCCGAGAGAAAGACGGCAGATTGGGCTTATGCCGGCCGATACCAGGGGCAGGTTACGTTTCTGGCGGGTTTCGAAAAGCCGTTCGAGATCGTCGGGGAAAACGCCGCCGACGAATGGCTGCGGGCACATCCGGCCGGCTATCTCATCACCGACGTCTCCCATTATCCGGACAACAGCCAGAGCGTCGCCTACAGCCATCTCGGCGAGCGCGGCTATTTGGTCGTGTTGCGCGGCGCACAGACGCCACCTGCAGAACAATGACGCATCGGATACTTGCGCATCCGACATCTGGGCATGGGCCGAAACGATACCTGCCGAATCAGCAACAACGGCGGATCGACCGCCGAGGCATCCTCGCAAGACACCACAGACAAGCTGATGCGCCCGGCTACCCATACGCCAAGGCTGGCATGTCTGGAGCCACTCGCCTTGCTTTTTGAAGGTTAAGCCGGGATGTGGATGTAATTCCTCAGGTTATCGATAAAAATTCCCGGGCCGAAAAGCAGGAAGGGTGGATTTACCTTACTCTGTATAGCTTTTTTTAAAGACTTCAATTGTCCCTTCTGCCATTCTGGAAATTGTCGCCGGCCACAGGCAGGGGGTCTGATTTGCGGGCCGGCGACTTAACAGGGGAGGGGGTAATGCCCAACGTAACTCAACGCGTATCGGCGCAGAGCGAAAGTCTTTCGGGAACGCCATTCGATCAACTGACCCAGTCCGTCATCGAAGTCGACGACGCGGGCGGCGATTTCTCGTTCCAGTCGAGCAGCGGCTTCATCTTTGGGACGAACACCCAGACGTCGCCGGGCGTCTTCTCGCTTGGCACGCATTCGATCGTGGTGACGGGGACCAATCTCGGTTACGACCCGTTCATCGGCTTCTATCCGTTTTCCGGCGTCGTCACGTCGGTCACGGTCTTGCGTTCCGGCGCGACATTCAACGGCACCTATCCGCCCACCGGCAACGCCGTGTTCGATGTAACCGGCCTCAATCTCAATCTTGGCGATTCGCAGGTTCGTAACGCCTTCCTCGACGTTTTCAACTCGAACGATACGCAGGCGCTGGAGGATCTGCTGGCGACCCTCCCCTATAATTACGTGGGCAGCAGCGACGCCGACATATTCGAAGCCGGCAATGCAATCGACGACGTCAGGGGCGGCCTGGGCAATGATCGCCTGTCGGCTTTCGGCGGCAACGACAAGCTCTATGGGCAGGACGGCAACGATACGCTGATCGGCGGCTCCGGCGCCGACTATCTGAGCGGCGGAACCGGCGTCGACACGGCGTCCTATGCGGGCGCCTCCGCCAAGGTAAAGGTGAATCTGGCCGATGCCGGCCAGAACACCGGCGACGCGGCGGGGGATGTCTTCAATTCGATCGAGAACGTGACAGGCACCGGCTCGACCGACAGCCTGATCGGCGACACCGGGACGAACGTCCTCAACGGCGCCTCCGGCAACGACTCGCTTTATGGTCAGGACGGCTCCGACACCTTGATCGGCGGCAAGGGCGCGGACAAGCTCAGCGGCGGGACGGGAAGCGACACTGCGTCCTATGCGGGTGCGACTGCGGGCGTGACCGCCAGCCTCGCCAACCCGGCGATCAACACTGGCGACGCCGCCGGCGATACATATTCGTCGGTCGAGAACCTGACCGGCTCCAGCCTTGCGGATATCTTGAACGGCAACAACAGTGCCAACAAGATCGACGGCGGCGCCGGCAACGACACGATCAAGGGCTATTCCGGTAATGACACGCTGACCGGGGGGGCGGGCGCCGACCGCTTCGTATTCAGTTCGGCATTCGACGCGGCCAACAATGTCGACCGGATCGTCGATATGAACGAGAACGGCAACGATACAATCTGGCTCGACAACGCCATCTTTACTCAGCTCACCGGGGCCGAGATGACGACGCTCAGTGCCGCGCAATTCACCTCCAACACGACAGGCCTTGCGACGGCCGCCGGACAACGCATCATATTCGAAACCGACACCGGCGAACTCTATTATGACAGCAACGGCAACGCCGGCGGTGGCACCTATGTGCTCTTCGCCCGGGTGGACGCCAATATTTCGCTGACGAACGCCGACTTCTTGATCGTTTAAGGGTTGTCGGTCAATATGATGTCCTTGGCACGGACTGGTCGGGGCACATCTCGTGCCCCAGCTCGCGGGCCGGCGCGACTGCAATGATCGTGGCCGGCCGCGTTCGAAGTCGACTGCGGCCCGCTCGCCTGGAACACGCGGTGAACGCCATGCGGCAAGAGCTGCCGAACATGCCGCACTGTTCCACATTTGTTCCAAGCCAAGTGCTTGATTTTGCTGGTGATCCCGACAGGAATCGAACCTGTGACCTACAGATTAGGAATCTGCCGCTCTATCCTACTGAGCTACGGGACCAACCGAGACGACACATAGACGGTTCCGGCGGATTCGCCAACTGATTCCGGAAGGTCCCGCTTGACTTGGCCGAGCAACAGGCGGCCAGCGAAAAATCGGTCGCGGTGCGGCGGCAGGTGAGCCTTGCGCATAATATGCGTTTTGGATAAGCAGGCCGCGCATCGGCGCAGGGTCCATACCCGGCGCCTCAATCGCATCATTCCAAGGCTTCCGCGAGCCCAGGACAGTCGAACGGGGCATCCGCTTTCTATGGCGCGTATCGTGATGAAGTTCGGCGGAACCTCCGTCGCCGACCTCGCCCGCATCCACAACGTGGCGCGGCACGTCAAACGCGAGGTCGATGCCGGCCATGAGGTCGCCGTCGTGGTCTCGGCCATGTCGGGCAAGACCAATGAGCTCGTCGGCTGGGTGCAGGGCATGCCAAAGGCGACCGGTGGCAATGCGCCGTTCTTTGATGCCCGGGAATACGACGCCGTTGTCGCGTCCGGCGAGCAGGTCACTTCGGGACTGCTGGCGATCGCGCTGCAGTCCATGGGCATCCATGCGCGCTCCTGGCAGGGCTGGCAGATCCCGATCCGCACCGACGGCGCGCATGGCGCGGCGCGCATCACCGAGATCGACGGCTCGTTCCTGATCAAGCGTTTTGGCGAAGGCCAGGTCGCAGTGATCGCCGGTTTCCAGGGGATAGCGCCCGACAACCGCCTCTCGACGCTCGGGCGCGGCGGCTCCGACACATCGGCGGTGGCGATCGCCGCCGCGGTCAATGCCGACCGCTGCGACATCTATACCGACGTCGACGGCGTCTACACCACCGACCCGCGCATCGAGCCCAAGGCGCGCCGGCTCGACCGCATCTCCTTCGAGGAAATGCTGGAAATGGCCTCGCTCGGCTCCAAGGTGCTGCAGGTGCGCTCGGTCGAGCTTGCCATGGTCTATAAGGTGCGTACCTTCGTGCGGTCGTCCTTCGACGATCCCGACGCGCCGGGCATGGGCGACCTTCTCAACCCGCCCGGAACGCTTATTTGCGACGAGGATGAAATCGTGGAACAGCAGGTCGTCACCGGAATTGCCTATGCCAAGGACGAGGCCCAGATCTCGCTGCGCCGCGTCGCCGACCGCCCGGGTGTTGCCGCCGGCATCTTCGGGCCGCTGGCCGAGGCCAACATCAATGTCGACATGATCGTCCAGAACATTTCGGAGGACGGCAAGTTCACCGACATGACCTTCACCGTGCCCTCCGGCGACGTGGGCAAGGCGCTGGCGGTGCTGGAAAAGGGCAAGAATTCGGTCGGCTACGACGTCATCCAGCACGACGAGGGCATGTCGAAGGTCTCGGTGATCGGCATCGGCATGCGCAGCCACGCGGGCGTCGCCGCCACCGCCTTCAAGGCGCTGTCGGAAAAGGGCATCAACATCCGCGCCATCACCACATCGGAGATCAAGATTTCGATCCTGATCGACGGCGCCTACACCGAACTTGCGGTTCGCACTTTGCATTCCGTCTACGGCCTCGATAAGCATTAGCGTAGAAGAAATCCGGCGGAGGATTCGCGGCCTGCCGGGCGGCAGAGCCGCCAATGCCTGTTTGGAGACGGAACCGACATGCGTGACTCGGTCGTGGGACCACGCGTATTGCTGAGACGGCTCAGGGAGCTCATGGCCGAGCCTCTCGGGCCGCAGGAACGTCTCGACCACATTGTCCGCGACATCGCCCGCAACATGGTCGCCGAGGTCTGCTCGCTCTATGTGCTGCGCGCCGATTCCGTGCTTGAACTCTACGCGACCGAAGGCCTGAACCCCGGCTCCGTGCACCTGGCGCAATTGCGCCTCGGGCAAGGTCTCGTCGGCACCATCGCCGCCAGCGCCCGGCCGCTCAACCTTTCCAACGCCCAGGAGCATCCAGCCTTCGCCTACCTGCCGGAAACCGGCGAAGAGATTTACCATTCCTTCCTCGGCGTTCCCGTGCTGCGCGCCGGCCGCACACTGGGCGTGCTGGTCGTCCAGAACCGCACCATGCGCACCTATCGCGAGGACGAGGTCGAGGCCCTCGAAACCACGGCGATGGTCATCGCCGAGATGATTGCCGCCGGCGATCTGGCGCGGCTGTCGCGGCCCGGCATCGAGCTCGATCTCAGCCGGCCGGTCTCCTTCACCGGGCTCGCCTTCAACGATGGTGTCGGCCTCGGCCATGTCGTGCTGCACGAGCCGCGCATCGTCGTCACGAACCTGTTCAATGAGGATTCCGAAGCCGAGACCCGGCGCCTCGAGGCCGCGCTGGGCTCGCTGCGCCTGTCGATCGACGACATGCTGTCGCGTCGCGAGGTCGCCTTCGAGGGCGAGCATCGCGACGTGCTCGAAGCCTACCGCATGTTCGCCAATGATCGCGGCTGGGTGAGACGGCTGGAAGAGGCGATCGGCAACGGCCTGACGGCCGAGGCGGCGGTCGAGAAGGTACAGTCCGACATGCGCGCGCGCATGGTGCATATGACCGACCCCTATATGCGCGAGCGCATGAGCGACTTCGACGACCTCGCCAACCGGCTGCTGCGCCAGTTGATGGGCCGTTCGCCGGACGATATCGCAGCGGCGCTGCCGAAGGATTCGATCATCGTCGCGCGCTCCATGGGTGCGGCTGAACTGCTCGATTACCCAAGGGAGAAGCTGCGTGGGCTTATCCTGGAGGACGGCGCTATCACCAGCCATGTGGTGATCGTGGCGCGTGCCATGGGCATCCCCGTTGTCGGCCAGCTCAAGGGCGCCGTCTCCATGTCGGAGAACGGCGACGCCATCATCGTCGATGGTGAGGACGGAGCGGTGCATCTGCGCCCGCAGTCCGACGTGGAGTCGGCCTATGCGGAAAAGGTGCGGTTCCGGGCTCGCAAGCAGGAACTCTATCGCGAACTGCGCAAAAAACCTTCCGTCTCCAGGGACGGTGTGAGCGTCGATCTGATGATGAACGCCGGGCTGGCTGTCGACCTGCCGCAGCTTGCGGACGCTGGCGCTGGCGGCATCGGACTGTTCCGCACCGAATTGCAGTTCATGGTGGCCTCCACCTTCCCGCGCGCCGAGGCCCAGGAACGGCTCTATCGGGATGTGCTCGACGCGGCGCGGGGCAAGCCTGTGACCTTCCGAACCATCGACATCGGCGGCGACAAGGTGCTTCCCTACTTCAAAGGCACGGCGCAGGAGGAGAATCCGGCGCTCGGCTGGCGCGCCATACGCCTGACACTCGACCGTCCCGGGCTGCTGCGCACGCAAGTGAGGGCGCTGCTGCGTGCCGCCGGCGGGCGCGAACTTCGCGTCATGCTGCCGATGGTCACCGAACTCGGCGAGGTGGCGCAGGCGCGCGAGATCATCGACCGCGAGGTCAGGCACCTCTCCCGCTTCGGCCACCACCTGCCGACCAGTCTGAAGATCGGCGCGATGCTGGAAGTGCCGTCGCTGCTCTTCCAACTGGACGAGCTGATGCAGACGGTCGATTTCGTCTCGGTCGGCTCCAACGACCTGTTCCAGTTCGTGATGGCGACTGACCGGGGCAACAGCCAGCTTGCCGACCGCTTCGACGCTCTGTCCGTGCCGTTCCTGCGCATTCTCAGGCAGATCGCGGAAGCCGGCAAACGCAACGAGACGCCGGTCACGTTGTGCGGCGAACTTGCCGGCAAGCCGATCTCGGCAATGGCGCTGATCGGCCTCGGCTACCGGTCGATCTCGATGTCTCCCGCAGCGATCGGCCCGGTAAAGGCCATGCTCACCGAACTGCCGGTGGAGGCGCTGACCGCCTTCATGAACGAAAACCTCGCCGGCATGAGCGCCAGGCTACCGATGCGCGCGCTGCTGCAGACGTTTGCGGACGACCGGGGGATACCGCTTTAGTTTTTGGCGTAGTCCAATCCTTGAAATATTCAACCCGAACCGCCGCTTGGAATCTTCAGCCGGGTCTTCTTTGAGCCGGTAGCAAGAAGGTTCGTCACCCACATCAAGGCTGCCCGGAAAGTCGATCGCCGATAGACCGATGACGTTGCCGCGTTGAGCTGGCGCCCAAGTGCTCCAATAGGTTGAAGGTGCCTTGACGCCCATGACGCGAATACTAGTCTGACGGATCGCAGGGGGATGTGCAAAATCAGCTTTGCGGAGCAGGTCGTGACCCAAGCAGCCACTATGTTTTCGCTCGTCCGAACCGCCGTCAAGCGGCTATTCCCCGCCAGACAATGGCTTGCGGCAACTCTCGCGCTCGGATTTTGCTCGACGGCGAGCGCCGGTGACGTGCTGTTTGAGAATGTCCGCATCTTCGATGGAAAGGGAGCCGCTCTCTCAGACCCATCGAACGTGCTGGTCCAGGGAAATGTGATCGCTCAAATCTCGACAAGCCCCATCGAGACCGAAGGAGCCGAGCGCATCGCCGGCAACGGGCGAACATTGATGCCGGGCCTGATCGACGCGCATTGGCACGCGATGCTGATCGCGTCCACCCCTTTGGAGACGATGAACGACATCGGCTTTGCCACTCTCGCGGCCGGCGACGAGGCGGAAGATACGCTGATGCGCGGCTTCACCACCGTTCGCGATGTGGGCGGACCGGCGTTCGGCCTCAAGCGCGCGATAGATCAGGGCGTCATCGAGGGACCGCGCATCTATCCCGCGGGTGCCATGATCACCGTGACCAGCGGGCATGGGGATTTCCGCCAGATGAGCGACTTGCCACGGCGGGTCGGCGGCTTGTTCACCCCCATGGAGATCAATGGCGGCAGCATCGTCGTGGATAGCCCGGACGAGGTGCGTTTGCGCGCCCGCGAGCAGTTCATGCAGGGGGCCGTGCTCTTGAAGCTGACCGCGGGCGGCGGCGTGTCGTCGCCCCACAGCCCGCTCGACGTAACCACCTTCACCCTGCCCGAATTGCGGGCGGCCGTCGAAATTGCCGAGCATTGGGGCACCTACGTCGCGGCGCACGCCTTCACGCCGGAAGCGGTCGAAATGTCCATCGAGGCCGGCGTGAAGTGCATCGAGCACGGCTTCCTCATGAGCGAGGAGGACGCCAAGCTGATCGCCGAAAAGGGCATCTGGCTGAGCTTGCAGCCGCTTCATGATTTGATGAGGACAAGCCTGCGGGAGGGTTCGGTCGAGCGGGCCAAGGCGGACGAGGTATGGCCCGGCATCGACCGAACGTACAAGCTGGCGAAGAAGTACAAGATCAAGACGGCGTGGGGCACGGATATCCTGTTTTCCCGTGCATTGGCGACGCAACAAGGGGCAATCCTGGCCTCGCTGGTCCGCTGGTACACGCCTGCCGAAGCGCTCGCCATGGCGACCGGCACCAATGCAGAATTGCTGGCGCTGTCCGGCAAGCGCAATCCTTATCCGGGGAAGCTCGGTGTGGTCGAGCAAGGCGCGCTGGCGGACCTCCTTCTCGTCGAAGGCAATCCGCTGGAAAACATCGACCTGATTGCCGATCCTGCCAAAAACTTCAAGATCATCATGAAGGACGGCGTCGTCTACAAGAACACGCTGGCCGAATGAGGCTCTAAACCCGTTTGTCGAGCAGGCGACAGGCGGCGATCGACACATCCCGCTTCTGTCCTCGATGCTGCCTTCGCCAGGCTGTCTTTCGGCAAGATTGAGCTTTTTCGCGATCTCCGATATTGGCAGCCCTCCTGGCCGGCCTCCTGCGTGCCGGCAAGGAGGCAACAAGGCGCCCAGTATGATTTCCCTTCCCCGTGACCGCATGGACCAGGTCGTCAAGCGTTTCGAGATGCTCGAGGCGCAGATGTCGGCCGGGCCAGAGCCGGACGCCTATGTGAAGATGGCGTCCGAATATTCCGATCTCCAGGAGATCGTCGGCAAGGTGCGGGCGCTGCGCGCCGCCGAGGCCGAGGAGGCCGATCTGCAAACCCTGCTGGCCGACAGGACGACCGACGCGGAGATGCGCGAACTGGCGGAAGCCGATCTGCCGGACGTCGAGGAGCGCATCGAGGCGTTGCAGCACGACATCCAGATCCTGCTGCTGCCCAAGGATGCCGCCGACGAGCGCAACGCCATTCTCGAAATCCGCGCCGGCACCGGTGGCGACGAGGCGGCTTTGTTCGCCGGTGATCTGTTTCGCATGTACGAGCGCTACGCAGCTTCGAAGGGCTGGAAAGTCGAGGTCGATTCGATCAGCGAGGGCGAGGTCGGCGGCTTCAAGGAAATCATTGCCACCGTCTCAGGGCGCGGTGTCTTCGCGCATTTCAAGTTCGAATCGGGCGTGCATCGCGTGCAGCGCGTGCCGGAGACCGAGGGCAGCGGGCGCATCCATACATCCGCGGCGACCGTCGCCGTGCTGCCGGAAGCCGAAGAGGTCGATATCGAAATCCGCCCCGAGGACGTGCGCATCGACACGATGCGCGCATCGGGAGCCGGCGGCCAGCACGTCAACACCACCGATTCGGCGGTGCGCATCACCCATCTGCCCACCGGCATCATGGTGGTGCAGGCGGAGAAGTCGCAGCACCAGAACCGTGCGAAGGCGATGCAGATTCTTCGCGCCCGCCTTTACGACATGGAACGCACCAGGGCGGCGGAAGAGCGCTCGGAATCGCGAAAGCTGCAGGTCGGCTCGGGCGACCGGTCCGAACGCATCCGTACCTACAATTTCCCGCAAGGCCGCGTGACCGACCACCGCATCAACCTGACGCTCTACAAGCTCGACCGGGTGATGATGGGAGAACTCGACGAGATCGTGTCGGCGCTGATCTCGGACCATCAGTCGAAGCTGCTTGCCGAGATCGGCACCGATGCCTGATGGCGGTGACACGACGCTGGAGGATTTGCTCCGCGTCGGCCGCGAAATGTTGGCACGGGCCGGGATCGACGATCCGGCGCTCGATTCGCGGCTGCTCGTCGAGCATTTCACCGGCACCACCCGCGCCCACGCGATCACCGCGCCGAAGCGGCCGGTCCAAGGCGAGGTCGCCTCTCACATCATAGCCGCGTTCGAACGCCGGCAGGCGGGCGAGCCGGTGCATCGCATCATCGGTTTTCGCGCCTTCTACGGGCTCGACCTGCTGGTCTCCCCGGCGACGCTGGAACCCAGGCCGGATACGGAGACATTGGTCGATGCGATGCTACCGATCGTGCGGGAGACCGTGCGCCGGCGCGGTTCATGCCGCATTCTCGATCTTGGCACGGGCACAGGGGCCATCGTGCTGGCGCTGCTGTCCGAAGTGAGCGATGCCGTCGCCACGGGCGTCGATATTTCGCGCGAGGCGCTCGATACGGCAAGCCGCAATGCCGGGCGAATCGGTGTCGGCGAACGTTTGACGCCGCTTCATTCCGACTGGTTCGAAAATGTTTCCGGCCGATGGGATGTAATCGTCTCAAACCCTCCCTATATACCGACGGAAAGCATCGCCGGCCTGGCGCGTGAGGTTCGTGATCATGAGCCGATAGCAGCGCTGGATGGTGGCGAGGATGGGCTTGATGCCTATCGCCGGATCGCCGGCCAAGCCTTGGATTTCCTGGAAGAGGACGGTCGAATCGGCCTGGAGATAGGGTTCGACCAGAAACAGCAGGTGACTGCGGTGTTTCTCGATAAAGGCTACGATCTCGAAGGATCGGCAAAGGATCTCGGCGGCAATGACCGCGTCTTGATATTTGCCACGAAATCTTCACGCGGTGCTGTTATTTGACGAAAAATGCCCCGGAATAGCGCTTGGCAAGCCGGAAGAATGCGGATAGGGTCCGCGCACCGGATGAGACGAAGCAGGCAGTGCTCTGAACAATTCGGTTCCCTGAGAAGTCAGCTGCCTGATCGCGCAAACGATGCTGAAGCTTCGTACGGGGATCGTCCGGGTCGTGTCATGAGACCGAAACAGGATGGCATGTGACGCCAACGCAACCGATGCGGGCGAACACCGTCGGAGGATTACGAACCGGATGGCCGGCAGGGCGCACCGTTCGTGAATGATTTTTCTAAGCGAAGAGAGTCTGATGAGGCCACAACAGCAGAATAGGCGTATGCGCGGTCGCAACAACGGCGGCGGCGGCAACAACAATAACAACAACAACAATCGCAGGGGCCCCAACCCTCTTACCCGCAATTACGAGAGCAATGGCCCGGACGTAAAAATCCGCGGCTCCGCGCAGCAGATCGCCGAAAAATACACGACGCTGGCCCGGGACGCCCAGAGCTCCGGCGACCGCGTCATGGCGGAAAACTACCTCCAGCACGCCGAACACTACAACCGCATCATCGCCGCCGCGCAGGCGCAGTTCGCGTCGCAGCAACCCCAGTCTTCGCCTCGCGACGATCTTGATGACGATATGGACGATGCTTCCTACGGCTATGAGGGGGGTATGAACGGCGGCGAATCCTATGCTCCGCCGGCCCAGGCACCGGTCCAGCAGCACCAGCCGCAGCCTCAAAATCAGCACCAGCCGCAGCCTCAACATCAGCCGCAGCACCAGCCGCAGCCGGTGAGCGGCTCCGGCCCGCAGCCGGTGATCGAGGGGGTTCCCGCCGAGGTCGCGTTGAACAGCGAGCCCGCGGGCCGGCCGACCGGCGGTGGCCGCCATCGCGACCGTCGCCATCAGCACCCCCGGCACAATGGAACGAACGGCGCTTCGGTCAGCGCAGTGAACGAAGCCACGGAAATCGTGTCGAGCGGCGCGGCGGAAGAAACGCCGGTTCAGCAACTCGCGCCCGAGCAGGCGCCGGAGCCGGTCCCAGCCGCGGTTGCCGCGAGCGAGGTCCAGGAGGCACAGGCGACAGAGGAACAGCCGCGTCCGCGCCGCGGGCGCCGTCCACGCCGCAGCCAGGATGCACCGGCTTCGGATGCAGCGGGCAGCCAAGGCGAATTGCTCGGCGGGTCCGAGGGCGCCGGCGGAGAGTCCGCTCCCATCGAAAGCTGAAACTTCCGATAATTTTCTCGTGCGAAAGGCGGCTGGGCAGCGATGTCCGGCCGCCTTTCTTTTTTGATCCCGCTCAATGCGTCTTGAGGGAAATCCGCGAGATACCCATATCCGGCAGAGTTGAACCGGCCTCGCTTCGAGGGGGTTCGTCATTCTGAGCCTAACCGGTGCCGCAAAGCGGGCCGGGATGGAAAGGAGACAGATATATGAACGTCGAAAAATACTCCGAGCGCGTGCGCGGTTTCATCCAGTCGGCACAAACGCTCGCACTTTCCCGCAACAACCAGCAATTCACGCCCGAGCACATTCTGAAGGTCCTCATCGATGACGAGGAGGGCCTTGCCGCGTCGCTGATCGAGCGTGCCGGCGGCCGTGCCCGCGATGCGAAACTGGGCGTCGAGGCGGCAATCGAGGCGCTGCCGAAGGTCGAGGGCGGCAACGGCCAACTCTATATGGCGCAGCCGCTGGCCAAGGTCTTTTCGACCGCTGAGGACCTCGCCAAGAAGGCCGGCGATTCCTTCGTCACGGTCGAGCGGCTCCTGCAGGCGCTCGCCATGGAGAAGTCGGCCAAGACGTCCGACATTTTGGCGAAGGCCGGCGTCACCGCGCAGGCGCTGAACGCCGCCATCAACGACATCCGCAAGGGCCGCACCGCCGATTCGGCTTCCGCCGAGCAGGGTTACGACGCGCTGAAGAAATACGCGCGGGACCTCACTGCCGACGCGCGCAGCGGAAAACTCGATCCGGTGATCGGCCGCGATGACGAGATTCGCCGCACCATCCAGGTGCTGTCGCGGCGCACCAAGAACAACCCCGTGCTGATCGGCGAGCCCGGCGTCGGCAAGACGGCGATCGCCGAGGGCCTGGCGCTGCGCATCGTCAATGGCGACGTGCCGGAATCGCTCAAGGACAAGAAGCTGATGGCGCTCGACATGGGTGCGCTGATCGCCGGCGCGAAATATCGCGGCGAGTTCGAGGAGCGGCTGAAGGCCGTGCTCAACGAGGTCACCTCGGCCGATGGCGACATCATCCTGTTCATCGACGAGATGCACACGCTGGTCGGCGCCGGCAAGGCGGATGGCGCCATGGACGCATCCAACCTGCTGAAACCCGCTTTGGCGCGCGGCGAGCTGCACTGCGTCGGCGCGACCACGCTCGACGAGTACAGAAAACATGTCGAGAAGGACGCCGCGCTCGCCCGCCGCTTCCAGCCGGTCTTCATCGAGGAGCCGACGGTCGAGGACACCATCTCCATCCTGCGCGGGCTGAAGGAGAAATACGAGCAGCACCACAAGGTGCGCATCTCCGACTCCGCGCTGGTTTCGGCCGCGACGCTGTCCAACCGCTACATCACCGACCGTTTCCTGCCGGACAAGGCGATCGATCTGGTCGACGAGGCCTCGGCGCGCCTCAGGATGCAGGTCGATTCCAAGCCCGAGGCGCTGGACGAGATCGACCGCCGCATCATGCAGCTCAAGATCGAGCGCGAGGCGCTCAAGCTGGAGAAGGACGACGCCTCGAAGGATCGGCTGGCCCGCATCGAGAATGATCTTGCCTCGCTGGAGGAGGAGTCGACAGAACTCACCGCCAAATGGCAGTCGGAGAAGCAGAAGCTGGGGCTCGCCGCCGACCTGAAGAAGCAGCTCGACGACATGCGCAACGAACTCGCCATCGCGCAGCGCAAGGGCGACTTTGCCCGCGCCGGCGAACTCGCCTACGGCAAGATTCCCGAGGTCGAGAAGAAGCTGAAGGATGCCGAGGCGCAGGACGGCAAGGCCGGCATGGTCGAGGAAACCGTGACGCCGGACCACGTCGCCCACATCGTGTCGCGCTGGACCGGTATCCCGGTCGACAAGATGCTGGAAGGCGAGCGCGAGAAGCTGTTGCGCATGGAGGACGAGATCGGCGTGCGCGTCGTCGGCCAGGGCGAGGCGGTGCAGGCCGTCTCCAAGGCCGTGCGGCGCGCCCGAGCCGGGCTCCAGGATCCGAACCGGCCGATCGGCTCGTTCATGTTCCTCGGCCCGACGGGGGTCGGCAAGACCGAGCTCACCAAGGCTCTGGCCGACTTCCTGTTCGACGACGAGACCGCGCTGGTGCGCATCGACATGTCGGAATTCATGGAGAAACACTCCGTGGCCCGGCTGATCGGCGCGCCTCCCGGCTATGTCGGCTACGAGGAAGGCGGCGCGCTGACGGAAGCGGTGCGCAGGCGGCCCTATCAGGTCGTGCTGTTCGACGAGATCGAGAAGGCGCATCCCGACGTGTTCAACGTGCTCTTGCAGGTGCTGGACGACGGCCGCCTGACCGACGGGCAGGGCCGC
The DNA here is from genome assembly GCF_044326205.1 of Mesorhizobium sp. IMUNJ 23232. Lineage (NCBI taxonomy): Bacteria > Pseudomonadati > Pseudomonadota > Alphaproteobacteria > Hyphomicrobiales > Phyllobacteriaceae > Mesorhizobium > Mesorhizobium sp. IMUNJ 23232. The sequence goes on along the minus strand of NZ_JBIRCY010000052.1, from coordinate 11,867 downwards.
ACGGTCGACTTCCGCAACACGCTGATCATCATGACGTCCAACCTCGGCGCCGAGTATCTGGTCAACCTCGCCGACGGCGAGGACGTCGACAAGGTGCGTGACGAGGTGATGGCGGTGGTGAAAGCCTCCTTCCGGCCGGAGTTCCTGAACCGCGTCGACGAGGTGATCCTGTTCCACCGCCTGCGGCGCGAGGACATGGGCCGCATCGTCGAGATCCAGCTCAAGCGGCTGGAAAAGCTCTTGACCGACCGCAAGATCAGGCTCGACCTCGACCAGGACGCGATCGACTGGCTGGCCGCCAAGGGTTACGACCCCGCCTATGGCGCGCGCCCGCTGAAGCGCGTCATCCAGAAGGAACTGCAGGACCCGCTTGCCGAGCGCATCCTGCTAGGTGACGTACGCGACAACTCGACCGTGAAGATCACGTCGGGCTCCGACCGGCTGAATTTCAGGCCGCGTCCGTCGCTGACGGCGGGCAGCGAGGCCGAGGCGGCGTAGCGGAAACGCTGGTTGCCCTCCCCTTGTGGGGAGGGCAACCGCATCTCGACATTATCCTTTCCGAACCGGCTTCGCCGGTTCGTCTCGGCATCACCCCCTCACCGCCTCGCTTCGCTCCTCTCCCCCATTCTTCATGGGGGAGAGGTGGCCCAAAGGGCCGGTGAGGGGGATGCCTCAGCGCCTCGCCACAGGCGAGGCGGGGAGGATCGCGTAGCGAAGCAAGCCCATATGCGATAGTCCTTCCATTATGGGGAAAGGTAGCCGGTTCGCGGCTGTGTGGGACTAAAATCAATGCTCCAGATTAATACAGGCAAGCTCTTCAGTCGGGGAGTTGGCAGACGAAATCAACTCCGAGGTGTTCTTTACACGAACGCTCGTCTCCCTTGGAATCGAGACATTGTAACGGCTGCGGGCACTCTTCGAACCACAGATGGGGGCCGGCGGAATCGCGCGGTTGTGTACGAGCTAGAAGAGCGTATTGAGCAGGAGGAAGATCGTCCTGGCGTACTTCTTTCACATACTATCCTGCCGTTCCTGAATGACTTTTCGGTGGTAACGTCATTCCAAATGAATGTTCTGTTCTCTCCAGACCTCCAGATTGTTGATCGCTTATCCAGCGGGAGAATGGAATTCTCCTCCTACGATTCGCCGAAGGAGTTTGTAAGACGGTTTTTTGATGATCAGCCGGTGATACAAGATTTAGAGGCAGACGAACTAGTTGCGTTCGTCAATCAGTTACTAGCGTTAGAACGTCGCTATTTCTTGGCGGCGATGCGCGCAATGAGAACGTATGTAGCTGGTATGCACAGAATAGCTGACGATTTGGCACTAGCCTATACGCTTCTCGTTTCAGCGATTGAGGCGTTAGCTCAGGACTTCGATGGTTTTTCAACCTCTTGGTCGGACGTTGACGAGCGAAAGCGAATCCCGATCGATCGCGCGCTTACTCGAGCCGGCAAACGGATCGGAGAGTCCGTGCGCGAAGCGGTTATCAACTCAGAACATGCGTCGCTTGCGCGTCGGTACAGAGCATTCGCTCTTAGTCATGTTGGTTCAGACTATTTCCACCATGCCAGTGGAACAGGTCATCGAGTTGGTAGGCGGGAACTCGATGCTGCGCTTCAACAGGCGTATTCCATCCGTTCAAGCTATGTTCACACCTTGAAAAAGCTGCCCGACGGTTTGGCACATCCTTTCGGTCGCGGGGAAAGTGCACAGGTCAAGGGTCGTCCCGTTCTGACTCTGCAAGGTCTCGCACGCCTGACACGACACATCATCAGGTCGTTCATAGCGAGCGCACCCAAAGTGGACCGAGAGCCCTATAACTATGTGTTGGAACAATCAGGGATCATGTCGGCGGAACTAGCCGCAGAATATTGGATAGGGCGACCTCTGGGGAAGCAAGAGGATGGCCGTCGCCGCTTTGAAGGTCTTCTCAACCAGTTGACGGGCATCATTTTGAAAACCGAAGGCGCGAAATTGACTGATCTTCGATCACTCTTGGCAGAAATCGAACAAAAATTTGATCGAACCAAGCAGGTTGGGAAGCCGAGATTCTACGCCCTGTATGTTCTGTTCAACGGCATCGTTCCACCCGAACTAGCATCCCCTGCTTGGCTGGATTTCATGAAACGGCATGCGGCACTTGGAGATGAGCCGGAGTCCGAAATTCTGATTGCTCGAACGTATTTTCAATCGACCTCTGAGTGGCCCATCGAGAAACACCGGCGTGCCTATGATCGCTATTGGAGCGAAAGATGGAAGCCCAGTGGGTTGCACGCACCTCGTTTTTTTGAGGCTGCAATGACTCTTGCTCTTGCGGAGCGCTATCGAACTGAGGGTAATCTGGGGGAAGCACACACACTGCTGACTCAAGCGGCGGACGAATATCCAGAGCGGCAAAGGCTTCGAGAGTTTGCGGAAAGGTTCGATCACAATTCGGCGATTGAGTGGCGAACTGTTCTTGTTGGCTCTTTGGCCAAACAGATCGAATGATCTTGCGGTCGCAAGACTATGTCGTCCCTCAATCGGACACTCCCACCGTCGTAACCATCGCCGAAATGCGCAAGCGTTACAACACATCCGGTTTTTGCCTTGGTACGAGGCAGCCCCTTGCGCCGAAGGACCGGTGAGGGGGATGCCGAACCAGAACAACACGACCCGTTCCCGCCGTCGCTCCGGCGCAACTCTGCGGGCCCGCGCCCTGCGCAAGGGCGACAATCTGGCCGAAGGCCGGCTGTGGGTCGAGTTGCAGGACCGCAGGCTCGGCGGGTTCAAATTCGTCAGGCAACTGCCGATCGGTCCGTATTTCGCCGACTTCACCTGCCGGGAACACAGGCTCGTCGTCGAACTCGACGGCAGCCAGCATGCCGACAGCGAATACGACCGGCGCCGCGACGATTTCATGAACGATGCAGGCTATTCGGTGCTTCGCTTCTGGAGCCATGAGGCGCGGTCGCAGACAGCGTCCGTTTGCGAGACCATATTGGCCGTCTTGACCGGAAAGCTGGCCGAAAGGACGGTTGCACCCGATCTAAGGTACTTTCCGGCGAAGCAGCGGGGTTGAAGACCCCCTCACCGGCCCTTCGGGCCTCCTCTCCCCCACTTTGTGGGGGCGAGGAGGGCGCCAGGCTTTGCAGGAGAGGCGCCAAGCCTTGCGGCCGGCGCTCCTCTCCCCCATTCTTCATGGGGGAGAGGTGGCCCGTAGGGCCGGTGAGGGGGAATGCCGTCCAACAGCACGACCCGTTCCCGGCGCAACCCGCCTCGATCGCATTCGGAGGCGCCATGGTCGTCCCCATCGGCGCTTTTGCCGGCCTTGTTTGGTCCGGCTTGTTGCGCAAAAATGGACCGACCCTGCGGCTAACTGGCTGATTCTACGGTCTTTTACAAGCATGACCTCCTTTCCGGCTGGCCCTTTCTCCCAGGCTGGGAACACCCCCGCGCCTCTAAAAAAGTCTAGCATTTCCAAGGCCTTGGTGTGTGTCACCTAAAAGGTTAAGGGTTTATATTCCTAGGACTATTTACATCATTGCCGACCGATGCGATAATCCCCGCCGGCATGGTCTTGAGAGGGCGGCGATGGATGCGATGATTGGACGGGACCCGGTCGAGAACTACCGCGAGGCGCTGAAGCGCATCGTGGCCGGGCTCGTCGCCATGGTCGAGATGGGCGCGGCGAGCCTCGTTTCGCGTGGCTGTGTGGGCGGCATGGTGCCGCGCCATCTGCACCGCGCCGTGCTCAGCCTGCTGCGGCCGGCCGAATCCGCGGCGCGGCGGCTCGTCATCGTACTGTCGCGTGGACTTGTCGTTACGGTGCGGCCGCCGCGTTCGCGCAAGGCCAGGCCGAAGCGGACGTCCATCTATGTGCGCGACGGCGTCGGCACCGGCATCGTGTTGCGGCCGGGCATGCCGGTTCCGGGCCGCCCCGTTCCCGCCGGGGACGCGCCGCTTTCCTTCCCGCTGCTCGATCCGCTGAAGCGGTTGAGCGGCCGCCACCGCCGCGTGGCGCCCAGGAGCGTGCCGCGCATTTGGATAGCCGGCGTCACCGAGCGCCTTCCCGTCCCGGTGCGCAAGCCGCCGCTGCCCGACGATCCACTCGACGCGGGCCGTCTCGGCCGGCGGCTGGCCGCGCTCGCCCGCGTGCTGGACGACCTGCCGGGACAGGCACAACGTCTCGCGCGCTGGAAGGCGCGCAACGACGCCGCACGCGCGCGGGTGAAGCAAGGGCTGGAGCCATGGAAGCCCCGGCGTGTCTCGCCGCTCAGGGGAGGGCCTGCGCCCGGCGGGCGGCTGCGTCGCTTCGATCCGGACGCCCCGCGCCGGAAGAACATCCGCGAGATCGACGAAATCCTCGTGCACGCCCATGCGATGGCCCATCATGTGCTGAATTACGACACGTCCTGACGCCCGGGCTGCCGCCGGGGAACTCCCGGGGACAGTTTACTTAATTCCGCCCGCGTCAACCCTGAAGCGCTGCGTCTTTCTGCGGAATTAAGTAAACTGTCCCCTGCACTTGCCGATCAACAGCCAGGCCGGCGAAAATCCGGAGCGTGGCAATGATCCCGCATGTGTGCGAGACAGGGTCCATGACCCTCGACGACTACAACGCCTTCTGCGCCTCGCTTCCCGCCACCACCCATGTCGTGCAGTGGGGCGGGGCGCATGTGTGGAAGGTCGGCGGCAAGGTTTTCGCCATCGCCGGATGGAGCGACGGCGAAGCCTTCGCGGTCACCTTCAAGACCTCCGAAATGGCCTTCGACATCTTGAAGGAGCAGCCCGGCTGCCGCCCTGCGCCCTACCTCGCATCGCGCGGCATGAAATGGATCCAGCGCCGGACGGACGAATCGATGGATGACGAGGCCTTGTGGGATTATCTGCGCGAGAGCCGGCGACTGGTTGTGCTTGGGCTGACGAGGAAGGTGCGGCGGGAACTGGAGCTGGATCAGCCCGAACCGGCCATTCGTGAGCCCCGGCAATGACGATTCGAGGCCGCGTATCGAAAATGCTGGCGGCCATCTTCATGCCCCGTTCATACTGGAACAACTAGATTCGCAGGCGCGTTACCCCTGATCCGTCCTTGGGGCGCGGCGGGAACGACGGGAACCGGAGAGAACGACCAAAAATGCTTCGCGGGCTGATTTTTCTTCCGGCCATCGCAATCGGCTTCGCGGCTGGTGCCGCGGCCGCATCCGAATCGCCTGCGCCGTGGGTGCGCGACGAGGCGCGGCGCGCGCCCGCGCATGGCGAGATCCAACTCGCGCAATACCGTCAGGCCGAGGTCTATTTCGACGGCAGCGGCAACCGGGTCATCGTCGATGCGGTCACCGGCGAGGTCATCGCCGTGCAGCCGCGCGAGTTCAATGCGCGGCGCGAGCAATTGCGAGAGCGTCGCCGCGAAATCCGCCGCCAGGATCGCTATTATCTGGACGATCCGGAGGACATGGCGCGGCTGAGACGCGATGAAGGGTGGCGCGAGGTCCCGTCGGACGGCGGCTACTCCGAACCGGATTTCGCACAGCCCGAGGATGACTACGGCTATCGTGAGCCTGCGCCGGATGAATTCCCGGCCGCGCCGCGCCCGCCGGGCGTGGAGGATGAGGCTCCGCCGGTGATCGCCCGCCAGGAGCCGATAGAGCGCGCGCCGCTTGGTGATGGGCAGGTCACCTCGACCGAGCCGGACATTACGGGCACTGTCGAGCCGCGTCCGGACACGACCATCAACCCGGCGACGCCGCCGGCGTTGACCTTCACGGCGCGCGAGGATGTCGCGGCAATTCAGGTGCTTATGGACAGGGCAGGGGCTTCACCCGGCGTCATCGACGGAAAATTCGGTTCCAATGTCGACAAGGCCTTCGCTGCCTATCGCGAATTGACCGGCACCAATCTGAAGTCGACCGACACGATCGGCATCAAGGCGGCGCTGGACGCCAGCGGCGGCGACGCTTTGGGCATGTACGAGATCACGCCGGAGGATGCCGCCGGGCCGTTCGTGGCGGCGGTGCCTGCCGACTACAGCGAGAAGGCCCAGCTCGAGCATATGAGCTTCACCTCGGTCACCGAGATGCTGGCCGAGCGATTCCACATGGACGAAGGCTACCTCAAGGCCTTGAATCCGGAAGCGAATTTCTCGCGGCCCGGCACCTTGGTGCGGGTTGCCAATTTCGGCTCGAACGTCACCACCAAGGTCGCCCATATCATTGCCGACAAGGGCCAGAAGCAGGTGCGGGCCTATGACGCGGGCGGCAAGCTCGTCGTCGCCTATCCGGCGACGATCGGCTCCGCCGACACGCCGTCGCCAACCGGCACGCATGCGGTGTCGCGCGTCGCGATCAATCCGAACTACACGTATAATCCGAAGCTCAACTTTAAGCAGGGCGAGAACGACAAGGTGCTGACCATCCCGCCCGGGCCTAACGGCCCGGTCGGTTCGGTGTGGATCGCGCTGGACAAGCCGACCTACGGCATCCACGGGACGCCGGACCCGTCGAAGATCGGCAAGACCGAGAGCCATGGCTGCATACGCCTGACGAACTGGGACGCGCAGGAACTTGCCAAGCTGGTTTCGGCCGGGGTGATCGTCGAATTCGTCGAGTGATTTCCGCGGCGAACAGGCTGCTTTAGGCGGTCGCCTCAAGCACCATGTTGAACGGCGTCGACGTTGCGACGCGCACCGTGCCAAAACCGCCGGAGCGGATGACATCCTTCAGCCGGCTTTCACCCGCCTGCGCGCCGAGTGCTGCGCCCTCTTCCTGCGCCAGCGACGTCGGCACGCAGATCATCGTCGACGCTGAATAATAGAGGCGGCCGACCGGATTGAGGTTGGCTTCGACCGTGTCCTGCGCCATCGGCTCGACGATCATCCAGGTCCCGTCGGGTCTCAGCGACTTCCGCACATGGGCCGCCGCGCCGTGGGGATCGCCCATGTCGTGCAGGCAGTCGAAGAAGGTCACGAGATCGAGATCCCGTGCGGGATAATCCTTTGCCAGCCCGACCTCGAAACGCAGATTGTCGGTGACGCCGTGCGCCTTGGCGCGGGCGTTCGCCTCCGCGATCGAACCTTCGTGGAAATCGTAGCCGATGAAGGTGGAGTTCGGGAACGCCTTTGCCATCAGCATGGTCGACACGCCGTGTCCGCAGCCGACGTCGGCCACCTTGGCGCCGCGCTTGAGCTTTTCGACGACGCCTTCCAGGGCAGGCAGCCAGGCGGAGACGAGATTGTTGAGGTAACCTGGCCGGAAGAAGCGGGCGACGGCGCAGAACAGACAGCCCGCCTGATTGCCCCACGCGACGCCCTTGCCGCTGCGGAACGCGGTCTCCACCGTCTTCTGATTTTCGACCATCGCCGCCATCATGTCGAAGGCGCCGATCATGTTGACCGGGCTGCCTTCCACGGCAAACACCATGGCCTGTTCGGGCGGGAGTGAAAACGCCCCGGTCCGGGCGTCATAGGCGAGGTAGTTCGATGCGGCCTGGGCGCTCAGCCATTCGCGCAAGTACCGTTCATGACAGCCGCTGGTCTTGGCGAGCGCGGCCGGGGTCATCGAGCCTTTTTCGTGCAGCGTCCGATAGAGGCCAAGCGCGTCGCCGATCCTGACCAGTGGAACGCTGGCTGCGCCGCCGAGGTCGGATAGCAATTGTCCGATAAAACTGTTCAGTTTGTCTTCGCTGACCGTGTTCTGGCTAGTTGCGTCCATCTCGGGTCTCCTCCGGTTTTCGTATGGCGACACCGGTAAATCGGGCGGGCCGTCCATGTTTTCGACAAGCTCGACGCGGCCGCGGCAAGGGGGCCGGCAAAGCGATGATGTCGGTGAGAAAAACGCGCATCGTCGCCGAGCGCATGGGGCACCTGTCCCGGCCGCCCCGAAAAAACGGCGGCCGATCTGGTGGGCCTGTCCCGATCAGTCCTTCAGGGCGAGCACGATGGCTTCCGCGCGGCTGTGCACGCCGAGCTTGTCGAGCACCGAGGACACCTGGTTTCGCACTGTCTTCTCCGCCTTGCCCAGCCGACTGGCGATCGCCCGGTTGTCGAGGCCGGCGGCAACAAGTGCCAGAACCTCTGTCTCGGCCGAGGTCAAGCCTGCGCTATCGAGGGATGTCCTGCGAAGACTTTGGGACATAGGTGTCAGAAAGGTGCTGACCTCCGTCTGGAACTGGAGCCAGGCCGGCTCGGACGGAAGTAGCGTGTGGTTATTGCTTTCCAGCGGCACGAACCTGGCGTCGGGGATAAGCCCGGCCAGCCTGCGGCCTTCCTCGAAAGGCACGCGTTCATCCCCACGGGCATGCAGCACCAGCGTTGGAACCTTAAGCTGCTCGGCCATCGCCGTGACATCGATCTGGTGAAGCTGTTCGAGGGTGCGCGCAGCGATCTCAGGGCTTGTTGTGATGCGTTCAAGATCGTTCCACCAGCGATGCTGTTCCGGCGTACCGCCAGGGATGAACTGGCTGGTAAACACCTGGCGGAAGGCAGGATTGTCCCGCCCCCAGCCGATACGGATGAGATTGATGAGTGTTCTGGCTTCCAGCAACTCCGTCTCGTTCTGGGCCCGGCGTAAGGCACCGCGGGCATAGGCGCCGAAGAGAATAAGGTGGGAGACCCTTTCGGGATGGCGGCGTGCGAAGGCGATGGCCAGAGCACCTCCTTGCGACATGCCGAGTAGCGGGAAGGATTTCTGCTCTATCGTGTCGGCCACCGCTTCGAGATCAGCCAGCCAGCCATCGAACGAGATGTCGGTGGGCTGCCGGTCGGACAGACCGCAGCCGCGCTGGTCGTAGCGTATATAGGTGCTGCGCTCAGAAAATGCCTTCAACCAGGGGCGCCACACCGGACTTTCGAGGTCGTATTCGACGTGGCTCAGCCAATGCGCGGCGCGCAGCAAGGGCGGGCCGCTTCCGACGGAAGCGACAGCAATCCTGGTTCCGTCGCGCGAGGTGCAGAACCGTATGGTCTGTCGTAGCGCCATGATCGCGGACAGTACGCGTGGACCATTGCCAGCGGTAGATGGCGCCTGCCGCGAATGTGCGGGGCCGACGCCAACATGGACGCGAGGAAGGGATTGGCGACAGTCAGTATATATGGCGAGGCGAGTATCGCCTTGGCTATTCTCCGGCGCTGGCGACCTTGAGCGCCGAGCCGTCCTTGTCTTCCTTCAGCAGGTCGTCGATGCGCTTGCGCTCGACCTGGAAGCGTTCGAGATCCTCACCCTTCAGTGCGCGACCGGAAGGCAGGCGAACGCGCATCGGGTCGACCTTGGTGCCGTTGACGATCAGCTCGAAGTGGAGATGCGGTCCGGTAGAGAGGCCCGTCGTGCCGACGAAGCCGATCACTTGGCCCTGGCGGACGCGCACGCCGGGCTTGATGCCCTGGGCGATGGCGCTTTGGTGGTTGTAAGAGGTTTCGTAGCCGTTGGCGTGGCGCACGATCGTCTGGCGTCCATAACCGCCGGCCCAGCCGGACTTTTCGACGACGCCATTGCCGGCGGCGATGATCGGCGTGCCACGTGGTGCGGCCCAGTCGACGCCTGTATGCATGCGGGTAAGCCCGAGGATCGGATGATTGCGGCCGCCAAAACCCGAGCGGAAGACGGCGTTCGGCACCGGCTTGCGTATCAGGAACTGCTTCGAACTGCGGCCATCCTCGTCAAAATAGTCGATCGAACCGTCGGGGAAGGCGAAGCGGTAGAATTTCTGCGCGACGCCGCCGAAATTGGTTGCGACGTAGAGCAGCTCCGAATCGTCCGACACCGCGTCGCTGTCGTCCGGTTGCGAGAAGAACACGTCGATCTGGTCAGACGGGCTCAGCCGCGACTGGAAGTCGACATCGGAGGCGAGCAGCTTGATCAACTGGCGCGTCATCTGGCGCGACATGCCGTAGGAATAGGCTGCCTGGTAGATGCCGTCATAGATGGATGGCAGGGCGCCGCGCGCCGTGACGAATGGCGTGTCGTCGAACGCCGTCTGCAGACCGGGATTGGGCTCCGCCTCGGGCGTGGTGACGATGGTGTTCTTGTCGTTGACGGCGACGGTGACGAGATGCTGGGTGCGGTCGTAGACGCCGAGCCGCACCATGCGGGCTTCCTCGCCGCGCACTTCCAGCCCGATGCAGAGCACGGTGCCGGCCTTCAGCGTCGTGGCGTTCAGCCGGTCGGCGACGGCGGCGGCCATGTTCTTCGCGTCGTCGCCGGCATAGCCGGCATCGGCCAGGGCATCCGCGACATCGCGGTCGCTGTTGAAGGGGACGAGATCCTCGGCATAGGCGAGTTCATTGTTGGCTTCGACGCTTCGGGGCGCGACCGAGACGTTTTCCTGGGTAATGCGGATGCCGTAGGAGGCGGCGGCCAGTGCCTGGGCGTCGAGGGAGTCGCCGAAACGCTGCGGGTCGACATAATGCAAGGCGGCGACCTGGATGGCGCCGTCGGTGAGACTGGCGCTGGTGGTTCGCACGACTTCCTCGACCTCCGAGGAGGTCAGGTCGTTCTTCTCGTCGAAGGCGGCCGTGGCGATCGGGAAGTCGACCGTCTTCAGGCTCATCTCGCTCTCGATCTTCGAGCCGTAGATCTGCGCGCCGGTTGTCGCCGCGGCTGCGGCCGCCGCGGCGCCGTCCTCGGCGAAGACGGCGAGCGGATCGAAAGGCGGATAGGCGCGGGTGGTCTTGTAGCCGGCGGCCAGCGGCATCTTGATCTGCACGAAGGGCATCGTCTTAATGACGTCGCGGTCGCCGACGCGGGTCATCATGGAGACTTCCATGCGCCGCCGGTTTTTCGCACGCGCGACCTGGCGGGGAGGAACGAGCCGCGTGGTCTTGGCTTCCTCGCCACCGCTGTCGTCCTGGACCGAAGCGAGGTCGGCGATCTCCGGCGGCGTGGCGAGCTGCTCGCGCCCGTCGAGCGCCACGACAAGCGCCACGCCCATCAATACCGTCGAGGTGACGCCGGTCAGGAACGTGCCGGTCAGCCAGCGCGCGGAAACCTCGCGGCGATCCGGCGGGCCGCTGCGCCCGTCCGCGATCAGAGGCGGGTCGTTGCCGAGTTCGGCTATGGTCAACTCGGTCTCTTGCATTCCGCGGGCGGATTTCCCCGATGGATTGGATGTCTTTTTGGTTGGCCACGACAATTGCCCGCCGGGGCCGCGCAAGTCAACGAAGCGGTTGGAATTAGCACCGCTCTATCGTCTCGATCCCCCGATTCATATATCGATATGTCCGGTGAGCGTCTTGAAGCGAGGACTGGGACGCCAATGCGGCGGCAATAGGGCTCCGGCGCTGCGGCGGTTTGGCAGGGCTTGCCGCTCTCTGTTTCACGCGGACTCTTCCCATCGAACGCATCGTCGTCTCGCGACCGGAACTCCCGGAGCGCCGCAGGTCCGTTCGGCCTGGTTTAAAGAGCGGCCGACCTGAACGCGCCGGCGGTGATTGGCGCGCCGATTCATAGATGAGCGGCGCCGGATTCTTGCCGGCGTCACGACGGAAACGCCGATCGAACCGGCATCGAATCCGAAAGCCGACGTGCCACGTAAAAAGGATAGCCGATTACGGGTTCGGGAATCGAAAGGCCGGGCTGAAACCGGGGCGGGCCAAGGCTTGGGCATTATTTTCCGCGACATGACGCAGGAGCCAAAAGGGATTGCGGAGACCGTCGCAAAAAATTCAAAAAACTTCGAAATCGTTGTTGACACTTTGAAGGGTGGCCGCCTATATACGCCACACCAACGACGGCGGTGACGCTGCTGGCGACGAAGGAGTTCGCTCCTGTGTTTCGCATAGTTGGACGAAATCAAGAGAGCCGCGTAAGCGACACTCGGACGGCCCGGAGCCAAAAGCACAACGGGCCACGATCTTGCGTTTTGCGAGGTCTGTTCTTTGAAAACTGAAGATT
>NZ_JBIRCY010000005.1:0-240467 GCF_044326205.1 Mesorhizobium sp. IMUNJ 23232 | reverse complement strand
GCCGAAGATTTCCGACACGGTGGCCGCCATGCGCCGCCTCGGCCTCGCCGTCACCCTGTCGAAGCAAGACTTTGCCCGCTATGAAGCCGAGTGCAAAGCCGCCGAACGGCGCGCCGCCAGGCCCCGCACCATGAGCCTGCCGTTGTTCGATCCGCCGAAATATCCGTTCCGCGTCCGACGGCGCCATGTGCCGGCGCGCGGCGTCCCGCGCATCTGGGTTCCCGGCTTCAGCGAGCCATCTCCGCTGCCGCTCCCGCCATCGCCCGACGATCCGATCGATGCGGCGCGTCTCTCGTTGCGGCTCGCCGCACTGGGCGCCGCCCTCGACGACCTGCCAAAACAGGCAAGACGCTTCGCCCGCTGGAAGGCGCGCTGCGACGCGGCGGTCGCGGACATGAGGCAACTTGGCAGCGCCGTGGTCGTGCGCGGCAGGACGGCGCGCGGCACAGTGCGGTTCCAGTGGACACGGCCGCTGTGGCTTGGCCGGCCGCCGGGCGGCCGGCTGTCGCCCTACAACCTGGACACCCGGCGCCGCAGCAACATCCGCGACGTCGACGAGATTCTGGCGGATGCACACGGGCTGGCCTTGGACGCGCTGGAGACGCTGCGCGCCGACACATCGTGACGGCGGCAAACCGGATTTGAAGGCTGGGGATCGACGGCCGGCGGGGATTTTCCCCCTCGGCGGCGATGGATGCTGTCCCCAAAACCGTTGCGTCAGGCGGAAAAGCCGCCCAGACCGGCTAGATCGCCACCTGCGTGCCGATCTCCACCACCCGACCCGTCGGGATCTGGAAATATTCGGTCGCGTCGGCCGCCGTGCGCGCAAGCCCGATGAACAGCTTGTCCTGCCAGCCCGGCATGCCGGAATTCGGCGACGGCCTGAGCGCGCGCCGCGACAGGAAGAACGAGGTCGTCATGATGTCGAACTTCCACCCCTGCTTGCGGCAGATCGCCAGCGCCTTGGGGATGTTCGGCCGCTCCATATAGCCGAAGGTCAGCGAAATCCGCGTGAACAGTTCGTTCACGGTCTCCATCGTCACGCGCTCTTCTTCCGGCACCACCGGCTGCGGCGCGGTCACCACCGTCAGGATGACGTTCTGCTGGTGCAGCACCTTGTAGTGCTTTAGGCTGTGCATCATCGCCGTCGGCGCGCTCTGCGGGTCGCTGGTCAGGAACACGGCGGTGCCGGGCACAAGATGCGGCGGCTTCTTGGCGATGTTGGCGGAAAGGAAATCCAGCGGGATCTCGTTCTTGCGGGTTTTTTCGAAGAGCTGGCGCGTGCCCCGCACCCAGGTCGTCATGATCAGCACGACAGCGATCGCCACCGCCAGCGAGGCCCAGCCGCCGTCGAAGACCTTGACGATGTTGGAAGCGAAGAAGCCGATATCGATGATGATGAAGATCGTGGTCAACGCCGCTGCCCATACCACCGGCCATTTCCAGATGCGTGTCATGACGACGTAGAGCAGGATGGTAGTCATCAGCATGTTGCCGGTGACCGAGATGCCGTAGGCGGAAGCGAGGTCGCTCGATTCGCCGAAGCCGACCACCAGCATCATCACCACAAGCGCCAGCAGCAGATTGACGCGCGGCAGATAGATCTGGCCGGATTGCGTCTTCGACGTGTGCTGTATCTCAAAGCGCGGCAGAATGTTGAGCTGCACCGCCTGCCGCGTCAGCGAGAACGCGCCGGAGATGACGGCCTGGCTGGCGATCACCGTGGCTGCCGTGGCAAGCACCACCATCGGCACCAGCGTCCAGCCCTGGTTCATCTCGAAGAACGGATGCCCGATCTTGTTCCCTTGCGCGAGCACGAAGGCGCCCTGCCCGAAATAGTTGAGCAGGAGGCACGGGAACACGATCGCCAGCCAGGCGAGCACGATCGGCCGCCGCCCGAAATGCCCGAGATCGGCATAGAGCGCCTCGGCGCCGGTCACGGCGAGGAAAATCGCGCCGATGGTGACGAAGGCGACATCGGGCGAGCGGATCAGGAACAGGATGCCCTCGACGGGGTTGAGCGCCCACAGGATCTCGGGATCGTGGATGATGTGCATCAGCCCCGACAGGCCGATCGCCAGGAACCATACCGCCGTGATCGGGCCGAACACCGTCGCCACGCGCCCCGTTCCAAAACGCTGCACCGAAAACAGCACGGCAAGAATGAACAACGTCAGTGGCACGATGAACGGATCGAAGGTCGGCGTGACCACGCTCATCCCCTCCACCGCCGACAGCACCGAGATCGCCGGCGTGATCACCGCGTCGCCATAGAACAGACCTGCGCCGAGGATACCGACGATCAGGATGAAATACGAACGGTTGGCAAAGCTGGAGCGGGCCAGCGCCATCAGCGACAGCGTGCCACCCTCCCCCCGGTTGTCGGCTCTGAGCACGAAGCTGATGTATTTGACTGTGACAATGATCGTCAGCGCCCAGACGATCAGCGACAGAACGCCGAACACATTGTCGCGCACCGGCAGCCCGTCGCTCGCCGACGCAACCAGCGCCTCGCGAAAGGCGTAGATCGGGCTGGTGCCGATGTCGCCATAGACGACACCGAGCGCGCCCAGCATGAGGACCCGCGTATCGTGCGAGTGCTCGCTGGCAACCGGAGGTGACTTTACGTCCTCCGCTGAGCCTTCAATGGCCATCTAGGTGTGCGTCTCCGGCAAAACGGGCGGTGCTCTACGCCTGCTGCACTGCAATAGCAACTGCCCGAATGAGATAGCGCACAAATACCACTTGCCGATAGGGCAATCCTACCAACCGCAGGCGGCAAGGAAACGTTTGACGGTTTCCCGCATTCCGAACTCCAGCGCATCGGCGGTGATGGCGTGGCCGATCGAAGCTTCGGCGGCCCGCGGGATGCGTTTCATCAGCGCCGGCAAGTTGGCGACCGTCAGGTCGTGGCCGACATTGACGTCGAGCCCGGCGGCGAACGCCGCATCGGCGGCTTTCCCAAGCCTTTCCAGTTGCTTGGCAGCGTTTCCGGAATCGGAATGGCAGCTTCCGTAGGGACCCGTATAGAGTTCCACGCGGTCGGCGCCGAGGTCGCGCGCGATGTCTATGCCGGCCGGATCGGGATTGGCGAACAGCGACACGCGCATCCCCTTGCGCTTCAGCCGATGCACGATCGGCCGCAAAAAATCTGCATCGGCAGCAAAATTCCACCCGTGATCGGAGGTCGCCTGCGACGGATCGTCCGGGACTAAAGTCACCTGCTCAGGTTCCGCCCGTTCGACAAGTTCGAGGAACTCCTCCGCCGGATAGCCCTCGATGTTGAACTCGGCCTTCGGGAATTCGTCATCTATCAGCGCGCGAATTTCCGGCAGGTCGGTGAAGCGCACATGCCGCTGGTCAGGCCGTGGATGCACCGTCAGCCCATGCGCGCCGGCAGCCAGCGCGATGCGCCCAAGACCGGTGACGCTCGGCCATGGAAGATCGCGCCGGTTGCGCAGCATGGCGATGGCGTTGAGGTTCACGGAAAGTCTGGCAGGCATGGTCGTCGTCTCTCAAAGGTCGATCTTTCCTCCGTATAGGCTCGCTGGCGGGAACAGAAAGCGGATTATTGTGTTCCAGACATTCCAACGCCAGCACGGAGGGACCCTATGAACATGCTCGAATCCGTTCCGGCCGTCCGCCGCATCGATACGGCGCGCCGCGATCTGCACGCTTTCGACATCGTCGGGCACGTCTCATCCGCCGACATTGAAAACCTGTTCGGCCTGCTGGAGGCTGCCTGCGCCATCGACCCGCGCGTCGACGTACTCCTGCGTGTCGTCGACAACGAGGGCTTCGATTGGCGAGAAGTCTCGCCGGACACGATGCGGCAGGGAAAGACGCTGGCTTCCGAACATGTCAGGCGTTGCGCGGTGGTGGGCGAGCGCGCCGGCCTTGTAGCAACGCACGGCATCTTCCTCGATACCAAACCGGTCGAATTCAGGGAATTTCCATCCGACGACGAAGGCGTCGCGTGGGACTGGATCGAAGGCCGCCTGCAGTAATTTTCAGCGCACCACAGTCAGCCGCTCGGCCGCGCGTGTGATCGCGGTATAGAGCCAGCGCTCGCGCGTATCCTTGAACGCAAAACTCTCGTCGAACAGCACCACGTCGTTCCATTGCGAGCCCTGTGCCTTGTGGACGGTCAGCGCATAGCCATAGTCGAAATCGTCGAATCGTTTCTTCTGCTGCCAGGGAATCTCGGCATCGGGGTCCTCGAAAACCGACTTCAGCAGCTTGATCTTGGCGACGCCGCGATCCGGATCGTCCTCCTCCGGCGAAACCAGCAGGTTGATGCCCGGTTTCACCGTTTCGCGTGCGGAAGTCATCACTTTCCACAGCGAGCCGTTGAGCAGCCCCTTGTTGGGGTCGTTGCGAAGGCAGACAAGCTTGTCGCCAGCCTGCGGGTAGTCGGCGGTAAAACCCTTCAGTTCGCGCAGCCGCTTGTTGTAGCGTTTTCGCGTGCGGTTGGTGCCGACCAGCACCTGGTCGGCCTTCAGAACAAGATCCTGTGTAACCTCCTCGCGGCCGATGACCTGCGCGGTACCATAGTCGCCGCGCATGAACTCCCGGCCCTCGCGCACGTCGAGCGCCAGCCGGATGATCGGGTTGTCGCGCGCCTGCCGGTGGATCTCGGTGAGCAGATAGTCGGGTTCATGCTCGGTGAAGAAGCCACCGCCCGAGATCGGCGGCAACTGGCCTGGGTCGCCCAGCACGAGGATCGGCGTGCCGAAGCTCATCAGGTCGCGGCCGAGTTGCTCGTCGACCATCGAGCATTCGTCGACGACCACCAGCTTGGCGCGCATGATCGGGCTTTGCCGGTTGAGCGAAAAGGTCGGCGACATCGAGGTTTTTCCCGTCGCCTCGTCGGCTACCGCCTCCTCGCCACGCGGCCGGTAGATCAGCGAATGGATGGTGCGGGCGTTGGTCGCCCCCTTCGAACGCAGCACCTGCGCCGCCTTGCCGGTGAAGGCCGCGAACTGCACCTGTCCGTCGACATGCTCGGCAAAATAGCGGGCAAGCGTCGTCTTGCCGGTGCCGGCGTAGCCGAACAGTCGGAAAATCTGCGGCCGGCCGTCCTTCAGCCACCGCGCCACCGCCTTTAGCGCCTCATCCTGCTGCGGAGAAAATTCCATCGGCCTGAAAGAAAGGATTCGAAGATACTTCGCAAGGCCAGATCGGTAAGCCAAGCCCGGAATGGGAACATACAAAGAACAGATGCACGGCGCAAGTATCGCAAGCCGGCACTTTCCGAACACCGACCCCGATGGCCGTCGCCCCGGGATGGTCTTGAGCCGCGCCAGAAAGCCGCTAGTCTGGGCTTGGATAGGGGAATTTCCGGTTTGGCTCCAAGCAAGGCAATGGCGCTTACGCCTGAACTCGTCGCGCTGTGCGAGCGTATGGTGGCCGATCCCGGGCCGGAACCCGGTTTCGTCGAGCTTACCAATGACGAGATTGCGGCTGCCGCGGCCCGGTTCGATACCGAGTGCGGCGACGGCCCGCTTTGGATCTTCGCCTATGGATCGCTGATCTGGAAGCCGGTGTTCGACCCGGTCGAGGCGCGCCGCGCCACCGCTTATGGCTGGCACCGCTCCTTCTGCATGGACATGCGGCGCTGGCGCGGCTCCAGCGATCGGCCGGGTCTGATGATGGCAATCATGCGCGGCGGCACTTGTCACGGAGTGGTGTTCCGCCTGCCCGACAAGAGCCGCCGGCAGTTGCTGTTCGACATGATCTGGCGGGAGACCAGCTATCCCGAGGACATGGCGTCCATCCGCTGGCTGCACGCGGAAAGCGATGGAGGCCGGTTCAAGGCGCTCGCCTTCTGGGCAGGTCCGAAAGGCAGCTTTATCCTCGACAGGCTGCCTCTCGAAGAAGCGGCTCGCCGCATCGCGCGGGCCTGCGGCCATATCGGTTCCAACGCGGCCTATCTCTACAACACGGTCGCAAAGCTCGGCGAATTCGGCATCCGAGACCGCAATCTGTGGCGATTGCAGGAACTGGTAGCGGCTGAAATCATCTGCATGGCGCTGGATCCCCGCGCCGCCGGTTAAGCGATCGCCACGCATCCCGTAAAGACGGTCTAGCTCCGACTCCCCAAGATGCCGCCAATGCTGTTATCGTCGGCGGATATTCGGGGATATAGTCCTCATGGCAGAAGAACGCCTTCATCGCCGGCTGGCTGCGATCCTGGCCACGGACGTGGTCGGCTACAGCCGGCTGATGGAGGTCGATGAGGCCGGAACGCTGGCGGCGCTCAAGGCGCGGCGGCGCGAAATCCTGACGCCGCTGCTCGCCGAGCATGTCGGCCGGCTGGTCAAGGTCATGGGCGACGGCCTGCTGGTCGAGTTCGGCAGCGCGGTCGACGCCGTGAAATTCGCCCTCGACCTGCAGCAGAGGACGCAGGAGGCAAATGCTTCGCTGTCAGTCGATCGTCGCATCGTGCTGCGCATCGGCATAAACCTCGGCGACGTGATTATCGAAGGCGGTGATCTCTATGGCGACGGCGTCAACGTCGCGGCGCGGCTGGAAGGCATTGGCGAACCGGAGGACATTATCGTCTCCGGCAGCGTTTTCGACCAGGTCAAGCGGAAGTTGCAGACCGGATTCGACGATCTCGGGCATAGGTCGCTGAAGAACATCGCCGAGCCCGTGCGCGTCTACCGGGTGCGGCATTCGGCAATTGCAGACCGGAAAGACGACGAAACCGGGCCACTGCCGCTGCCGTCAAAACCGTCTATCGCCATCCTGCCTTTCACCAACATGGGCGGCGACGCCGAGCAGGAAGTATTCACAGACGGGTTGACTGAAGACCTCATCACCGATCTTTCGCGGAACGCTAGCCTGTTCGTGATCGCGCGCCATTCAACCTTTGCCTACAAGGGAAAGTCGGTCGACATCCGGCTGATTGCCCGTGATTTAGGCGTCCGCTATTTGCTGGAAGGCAGCGCCCGCCGTGCCGCCGGTCGCGTGCGCATCAATGTCCAGTTGGTCGATGCCGTCAGCGGAAATCATCTTTGGGCGGACCGCTTTGACCGCGATCTCCAGGATATTTTTGCTGTGCAGGACGAGGTGACCGCCAAGATCGTCGAGGCTCTGATCGGCCGCCTGGTGACACAGCCGCCGCGTAACCGGCCAAACAGCATGGAAGCCTATGATCTTTGCGTGCGTGGCCGGGCGCTGGTCGGTGTTTCGCCGCAGGCGTCGCGCGAAGCGCGTCTGTTATTGCAGCGCGCGATCACGCTCGACCCGGACTATGCGGAGGCGCATCGGCTCCTGGCCTTTCACCTCTGGCAGGCTTGGACGCACTGGGCCGAGCCAGAAGTGCCCAACCGGCTTGTGGCCGTCGCCATGGCGGAAAAAGCCGTGAAGCTCGACCCGAACGACGCTGGCTGCCACTCCATCCTTGGCCATTTGCTGGCATATGAACGGCGCTGGCCCGAATGCGATGCGGAGTTCGCGACAGCGCTCGAGATCGACCCGAACTATGCCGATGCCTGGGCGGACATGGCGGACTTTACCGTGTTGAGCGGCAAGCCGGCCGCCGCGATTGAACAGGTTCAAAAGGCACTCCGCCTGAACCCGCACCCGCCCGGGTGGTACTATTGGAATTTGGGGTTCGCACAGTACGCCGCCCGCCAGTATGAGTTGGCAGTCGTCACGTTACGCAATGAGGCCACATACCGAACGATTTCGAGGCGATTGCTTGCAGCAAGCCTTGTACAACTGGGACGAACGGACGAGGCCCACCAGGAAGGCGCCCTGTTCATGGCAAGCAATCCACATTTCACGATCAGCAATTGGGCTGCTTCACAACCCTTTCGAGATGATGCAACGCGTGACCATCTCATTGACGGTTATCGCAAAGCAGGCCTGCCGGACTGATCGTCCCTTACCGCTCAAGCCGCCTGTGGCTCGCCGAATTCCTCGCGCCGCGTCGGCACGATCAGCAGCGACAGTGCTGCGGCGGCAATCGCGGTCATGCCGGCGATCTGGAAGGCGAGGTCGTAGTTGCCCTGCAGTTCGCGCATGTAGCCGCCGAAGAAGGCAGCCGCCGCGGCGCCGACCTGGTGGCCGGCGACGATCCAGCCGAACACCATCGGCCCGCTGCGGTCGCCGAACGCCTCGTTGGAGAGTTTCAGCGTCGGCGGCACGGTGGCGATCCAGTCCAGCCCGTAGAATACTGCGAAGGCTGCCAGCGCCCAGGGCGAGAAGCCGGACAGAGGAAGGTAGATCAGCGCCAGCCCGCGAATGCCGTAGTAGACGCCCAGCAGCTTGCGCGCGTCAAAACGGTCGGTGAGCCAGCCGGAGAGCGTGGTGCCGATCAGGTCGAACACGCCCATCATGGCGAGCAGCCCGGCCGCCTGCACTTCCGCAATGCCCATGTCGCCGCAGAAGGCGATCAGATGCGTGCCGACCAGCCCGTTGGTGGTGAAGCCGCAGATGAAGAAGGTGGCGAACAGATACCAGAACACGCGCGTTCCCGCCGCCTTGCGCAACGTCGACAGCGTATGCGTCAGAAAATTGCCGGAAATGGCAGCCGCTTCCGGCTCCGGGCCGTCGGCGCCATAGCGCGTCAGACCGATCGACGAAGGCCGCTCCGGCACCAGCAGCCAGACGATCGGCACCAGCGCCGCGGTCGCGATGGCCACCGTGATCGCCACCGGCTGCCAGCCGCCCCATTGCGACAGCGCCGCCAGCACCGGCAGGAACACCAGCAGGCCGGTGGCGGCACTCGCCGACATCAGCCCCATCATCAGCCCGCGATTGGTCTTGAACCAGCGGTTGACGATGGTCGCGCCGAGCACCGTCGCCACCGCACCGGAGCCGACGCCTGACAACACGCCCCAGGTCGCGATCAATTGCCAGGGCTCGGTCATCAGCAGGCTGAGCGCCGTCGAGCCGGACATGATGAGCAGAGCCCAAAGCAGCGTCCGCCGCAGCCCGATGCGATCCATGAGTGCGGCTGCGAAGGGGCCGGCAAGGCCGTAGATGAAGATGCCGACGGCGGCGGCCAGCGAGATCACGTCGCGCCGCCAGCCGAAGGCGTCCTCCAGCGGCAGCATCATCACCGACATGGACGAGCGCAGGCCGGCCGCAATGAGCAGGCAGAGGAAAATGACGCCGACCACGACGAATGCGTAGCGCTGGCCGAAGGGACGCGAATTTGCTATTGCCATGTGACTCACCGGTACGTATCTTTGGTGCGAGAGATACGTACCGTTCAGTAACATTGTCAAGTGACCACACCGATGAACGACGAAAAAACCGATAGTCCAGTCGAAAATGATGCGCCCGGCCGGTCGCCGCGCGCCGCCGACCGCATCCTCGATACGGCGCGAAGGCTCTTCTACCTGGAGGGCATCCGCGCCATCGGCGTCGACGAGATCGTCAGGCAGGCCGGTGTCACCAAACCCAGCCTCTACCGCAGTTTCGCCTCGAAGGACGATCTCGCGGCGTCCTATCTCAAAATCTACGACCAGGAATTCTGGAAGCGCTTCGACGCCGCGGTTGCCGCGCATCCGGGCGACCCGCGCAAGCAGATTCTTGCGTTCCTGTCGCGCGTCGGCGAGCGCGCCGTCATGGAAGGCTATCGCGGCTGCGGCATGACCAATGCGGCGGTCGAATATCCGGAACCGAACCACCCGGCCCGCGCCGTCGGCGAAGCCAACAAGCGAGAACTGCGCCGCCGCCTGCGCGAGATGGCGGCGGGCATGGGCGCGGCCGATGCCGACACGCTCGGCGACGGGCTGCTGCTGCTGATCGAAGGTGCGTACATCAGCGGACAATTGTTCGGGCCGGGCGGCCCCGCCGCCACGGTCGCGCAAAACGCCGACCGGTTGATCGAGGCGAGTCTTCCGCCAGTCAAACCTGCCGGAACCTGACCGGGCCTGGCGGGATCGCGGCTACCGCGCTTGCCGCTCCGGATCGTTCTCCAGCAGAATCGGCCTTCCATGCGGCGTCGCATGCGCGGCGCGTTCCCACGCCGCCGCCAGCGCATCGACCTCCTCTGCTGGCGCTAACCCTCTGCTCGCCAGCAACTTTTCAAGGGCCGCCAGCCAGTGCTCGTAGTAGTCGTGGCCGTCCGGCGCGGCGTCGGCACGATGCACTTCGGCGGAAAGCACTTCTGCCCATTCGCTCCAGGAAAACAGCCCGTGCTCGTGCAGGGCGACCACCATCGCAAAAGCTTCCACCTGCCACGGCTCGGCAAAGACCGGATCTTCGAGGCCAGGCACCGAAGCGACAGCCTCAGGCCGGTTCAAGATAGCTCTCCCAG
This sequence comes from Mesorhizobium sp. IMUNJ 23232, assembly GCF_044326205.1. Classification (NCBI taxonomy): domain Bacteria; kingdom Pseudomonadati; phylum Pseudomonadota; class Alphaproteobacteria; order Hyphomicrobiales; family Phyllobacteriaceae; genus Mesorhizobium; species Mesorhizobium sp. IMUNJ 23232. Next base: position 230,188 of record NZ_JBIRCY010000005.1, on the reverse strand, counting down.
GCATCGATCGAAACGGTCAGCGTCGGGTCGGCACCCTCGCCCCAGATCTCTCCGGCGTCGAACACGACCGTATAGACTTGCTGCGGCTGCTCGCCATCGCCATGCGCGTTCGTATCGGGGAATACATATCCCTCGCGAACCGCCTCCACCACGCCGAGCTTGCCCCGCGCATAACGCGGCAGGCGGGTGTGTCCAGTGGGATTGAAATTTTTCGTCCGCACCCTGTCGCCCGCCTGGAAGCGCGGCGCACCATCGACCGGCCGGTCGCAGGGCGCGCCCTTCGCCAGCACTGCCGCGACATTCTCTACCTTCAACACACGCTTGGGCGTCGCAGCGGGCGAAAACGCCTCGCCTTTCGCCAGTTCCTCATCCGTCACGAATTGATGGCGGACAAGCAACCGCTCCAGCGCCTTGATCCAGATCTCGTAATAGCTGGACGCGTAATAATCCGCCGGATGCAGCGATTCCCGCATGTGCCGGCTTTCGTCGATGGTCCAGGCGCCCATCGCGCCGGCCGAGATGGTGACGCCCAGCGCCCGCTTCTCCCATTCGCCGTGGAAATACGGCTCGTCCTTCTCCGGCGCGACCGGGCCGAACCCCATCTGCCCGCCGAGGTCCTGCGGCCCGTTCATGCCGACGGCTCCAGCGCCAGCCCGGTGCCGATCATCGAATCGCGCGTGACCAGTTCGGCAAGCCGTTCCTCGTCCCAACCGTCGGTGCCCGCCGGCCGCATCGGCACGACGAGATAACGCAGTTCCGCAGTCGAATCCCAGACGCGGATTTTCCTGTCGTTCGGCAGGGTTAGACCGAATTCCTCCAGCACCCCGCGCGGGTCGATGACGGCGCGGCTGCGATAGGGCGGCGCCTTGTACCAGACCGGCGGCAGGCCGAGCACCGACCACGGATAGCAGGAGCACAGCGTGCAGACGACGAGGTTGTGCGTCTCGTCGGTATTGAACACCGCCTGCATGTGTTCGCCCTGCCGGCCGCTGTAGCCGAGCGAGGCGATAGCCGCCGTCGCGTCGCGCCTCAACCAGTCTGCATAATTCTGATCGCTCCACGCCTTCGCCACCACGCGCGCACCGTTGCGCGGCCCGACCTTCGTCTCGTATGTCTCGACGATGGCGTCGATCGCCTGGGGATCGACCAGCCCCTTGCGGACAAGGATCGTCTCCAGCGCCCGCACCCGCGCGGCCATGGGGTCTAGGTCGTTGTCGTGGTGATGATCGTGAGACATGCGCGAAGTCTAGAACCGCCCCGGCTTGCAAACAAGCCGTCGCCGGCGACGAAGAATTGCGCCACCGGCCAGCCGCTCGTTATCGTCACGCCATGCGGGTGCTGATTCTGGGCGGAAGCGGACTGATCGGAACGGCCGTTGTCGCCGCGCTCGCTGGTCGCGGTCATGGGCCGACCGCATTCGCCCGCGACGTCGCTGCGGCCTCCCTGCGTATGGACAGTGCGGAATGGGTATCGGTCGACCTGACAACCCTGTCCCGGCCGGCGGACTGGCAAAAACATCTCGACGGGATCGACTGCGTGGTGAATTGCGCCGGCGCCTTGCAGGACGGCGGCCGCGATAATCTCGGAACCTTGCAGACATCGTTCCTCGCACTCTACACCGCCGCCGCTCGGCCAAAGCCGCGCCTGATCGTTCAGATATCCGCGCGCACAGAGGGAGCGGGCAAGGCGACGCGCTTCATGCAAACCAAGCGGGACGCCGACGCGGCGCTCAGGGAAAGCGGCCTGCCCTTCGTCATCCTGCGGCCCGCCATCGTCATCGGCCGCAACGCCTATGGCGGTTCCGCGCTGCTGCGGGCGCTGGCTGCCTTTCCCTTTGTCACCCCGTTGGTGAATGCCGACACGCCGATGCAGTTGGTCGCCATCGAGGATGTCGCCGAGGCCGTTGCCGACGCCATCGACGGCCGTATTGCGCCAGGCAGCGACCTCGATCTCGCCGAGGCGGAAACGCTGACGCTGGCGCAGGCGGTCGCCTTGCATCGCCGCTGGCTTGGCCTGCCGCCGGCGCGCCAGATCGCCGTCCCGTCTTTCGCCGCCCGCCTGGTATCGCGTATGGCGGACGGGCTCGGCCATCTCGGCTGGCGCTCGCCACTGCGCAGCACCGCCATGACAGTCGCCGCCGCCGGCGTCGCCGACCATGTTCCGGCAGCAGGCCGTTCCTTCCAGCCGCTTTCAAAAATTCTGTCGACGCCGGCAGGGGTGCAAGATCTCTGGTTCGCGAGGCTCTATCTCCTGAAGGCGCCCATTCTCGCCGCGTTGAGCCTGTTCTGGCTGCTCTCGGGGCTGATCGCGCTCGTCCGGTTCGACGCCTCCGCGCAGCATCTCGTCACAGCCGGCGCCTGCCCTGCCACCGCTGATGCACTCACCCTGGCAACCAGCCTCGCCGACATCGCGCTCGGTATCGGCGTGGCCTTCCGCCGCTACGCCGCCACTGCGTTGAAGGGGATGCTGCTGCTGTCGGCCGCCTATCTGCTTTCGGCGACCGTGCTGACGCCCGATCTCTGGGCTGATCCGCTCGGGCCGCTGGTGAAGGTGCTGCCGTCGCTGGCTCTGACGCTCGTGGCGCTGGCGATCCTGGACGAGCGCTGAGCGATGGAGGACCTGCTCCGCCTCGTCCATGTTCTCGGCGCGGCCGTGTTGTTCGGCACCGGCGCCGGCATCGCCTTCTTCATGGTCATGGCGCACCGGACACGCAATCCGAAAACCATCGCCCATGTTGCCGGCACCGTGGTCGTCGCCGACACCGTGTTCACCGCTACCGCCGTCGTCCTTCAGCCGATCACCGGGGCATGGCTCGCGCATGAAATCGGCTGGCCGCTGTCGGAAGGCTGGATCGTGCTGTCGCTGGCGCTCTATGTCGTCACCGGCCTGTTCTGGCTGCCGGTGGTCTTTATCCAGATCAGGCTGCGCAACCTGGCGCGACAGGCCGCGCATGCCGGCGGCGCGTTGGCCGATGAGTACTTCCGCCTCTACAGGATCTGGTTCGCCTTCGGCTTCCCGGCCTTCTTCGCGGTCATCGGCATCTTCTGGCTGATGCTGACGAAACCGTCGATCGCCCTGTTCTGAGCACCACGAATTCCCGAAGGCATCCTAGGCAACCTCGCCTGCGCTCGTTCCGCGCCGCGCAAGCCCCAGCAGCCAGCCCGAAAACTGCTCCATATAGATATAGATGACTGGCGTGATGAACAGTGTCAGCGCCTGCGAGACGACCAGCCCGCCGACCACCGCCACGCCGAGCGGCTGGCGCAGTTCGGCGCTGGCGCCGGCCCCCAGCGCGATCGGCAAGGTTCCCATGAGAGCGGCGAGCGTCGTCATCATGATCGGCCGGAAGCGCATCAGGCAGGCACGGTGGATGGCGTCGTCCGGTGTCATGCCTTCGCGCCTGAGGTTCAGCGCCACATCAATCATCATGATACCGTTCTTCTTGACGATGCCGATCAGCATCAGGATGCCGATAATGGCGATGATCGACACGTCCATCCCTGCCAGCATCAGCGCCAGCAACGCGCCGAGCACTGCCGACGGCAGGCCGGTGAGGATGGTCAGCGGGTGGATGAAACTCTCATAGAGGATGCCGAGCACGATGTAGATCGTCAGGATCGCCCCGCCGATCAGAAAACCCTGGTTGGCGAGCGAATCCTGAAAGGTCTTGGCGGTGCCGGCGAAGGTGGTGGAGATCGTCGGAGGCATCTGGATCTGCTCTTTCAGCGCATTGATGCGCTGGACGCTGGCGCCCAGCGCCACGCCTTGCGGCAGGTTGTAGGAGATGGTCACCGCCGGAAGCTGGCCGAGCTGGTTGACCGTCAGCGGCCCGGCGGTGCGGTCGACATGGCCGAAGGCGCCGATCGGCACCAGGCTGCCGCTGGCGGTGCGTACACGAATGCCCTGGATACGCTCCGGCGTCCAGTCGATCTGCGGATCAAGCTCGAGGATGACCTGGTAGCTGTCGGCCGAGCCGTAGATGGTCGATATCTGCTCGGTGCCGAAGCCGCCATAAAGCGTCGAGCGCAACGTATCGGCGTCGATCCCGAGGTTCGCCGCCTTGTCGCGGTCGATCACCAGCGTCGCCTGCAGGGCGTTGTTGGTGAGATCGGTCGTAACATCTACGAAGGTCCGATGGTCGCCGCTCATCGCGTCCGCAAGCTTTTGCGCCCACAGATCCGTGGCGTCCGTATCCAGTCCTTGCACCACAAGTTGATACTGGCTCTTGGAAGCGCGCGTGCCGATGTTGAGGTTCTGCACCGGCACCATGTAGGTGTTGATGCCGGGTATATCGGCAAGCTGGCGGCGCAGATCGGCAAGCACTTTTTCGAGGTTCGGGCGCTCATCCTTGGGCTTCAGCTCGACGAACAGGCGGCCGTTGTTCATCGGCGTCGAGCCGCCTCCCCCGCCGCCGCCCACCGACCAGGCGACATTGCCGACATAGGGCGAGTGCGCGAAGACGTCAGCCACCTTGGCCTGCAGCTTGACCATGGCGTCGAAGGAAACATCCTGCCGTGCCTCGGTGGTGACCGAAAGCTGGCCGATGTCCTCCTGCGGGAAAAACCCCTTCGGCGAGACCATCAGCAGCCACACGGACAAGGCCGTTGTCGCCAGGAAGACGAGAACGACAAGCAGCCGGAAGCGCAGGCAGATACGCAGCAGCCGGTCATAGCCACGCAGGAAGAAGTTTTGAGGTTCTTCAGTCGTATGTGGCTGTGATCTTACCCCCACCCCTAACCCCTCCCCACAAGGGGGAGGGGGACCCGGCATCGACGCACCTCCGACCATCTTGGCTGCGGCGGTGGCGGCATCGTCCCCCTTCCCCTTGTGGGGAGGGGCTAGGGGTGGGGGTACATCGCCAGGTGAAACAACGGGGCGTTCCGCCCCCTCCCCGGTCTTCTTCCCCACCCTGAGCAGCCTGGAGCAGAGCATCGGCGTCAGCGTCAGCGACACGAACATCGAGGCGAGGATAGCCACCGTCACCACCACGGCGAATTCGTTGAAGATGCGCCCGACCACGCCACCCATCAGCAGCACCGGGATGAACACCGCCACCAGCGAGATCGAGATCGAGACGATGGTGAAGCCGATCTCGCGCGCGCCCTTGATCGCCGCGTCGAAGGCCGACAGCCCCTCCTCCTCCATGTGGCGGACAATGTTCTCCAGCATGACGATGGCGTCGTCGATCACCAGCCCGACGGCCAGCGTCAGGCCCATCAGCGAGATGTTGTCGATGGAGAAGCCGAACAGATACATGACGCCCAGCGTGGCAATGAGCGAGATCGGCACGGCGACGGCAGGGATGATCGTTGCCGTCACCCGCCGCAGGAACAGGAAGATCACCGCGATGACCAGCACGATGGTGAGCCCGAGCGTGAACTGCACGTCGGCCACCGCCTGGCGTATCGAGGTCGAGCGGTCGTTGAGCAGTTTTATGCTCGCCGCCGCCGGCAGTTGCTCGTCGAAGGACGGCAGCATCGCCTTGACCCGGTCGACCACGTCGACGGTGTTTGCGTCCGGCTGGCGCTGCACGGCGAGCAGGATGGCGCGCGTGCCGTTGTACCAGCTCGCCGTGGTGTCGACCTCGACCGAGTCGATCACCCGCGTCACCTCGCCGAGCCGCACCGGATGGCCGTCACGGGTGGCGATGATCAGGTCGGAGAATGCGGTCGCATTGTCGAGCTGCGTGTCGGCGGTGATCGTCAGTTGCTGGCGCTCGTTGGTAAGCGTACCGAGCGGCGTATTGCTATTGGCCAGCGCCACCGCGTTCTGCAGCGTGTCGATGGCGATGCCGCGCGCGGCAAGCGCCGTCGGGTCGATCTGGATGCGCACCGCGAATTTCTGGCTGCCGAAGATCGATACCTGCGCGACGCCGTCGATGGTGGACAGCGAGGGCGAAATCACGTTCTGGGCGAAGGCGTCGAGATCGGTGAGGGGAACCGTGTCGCTGACGAGCGCCAGCAGCAGGATCGGCTGGTCGGCGGGATTGACCTTGCGATAACTCGGCGGGCTGGTCATCTGCGGCGGCAGCGTCTTCAGCGTGCGGGCGATTGCCGCCTGCACGTCGGCCGCCGCCGCGTCGATGTCGCGGTTGAGCACGAACTGGATGGCGATGGAGGTCGAGCCCAGCGAATTGGTGGTCGAAATCGAGTCTATGCCGGCGATCGTCTCGAACTGTTTTATCAGCGGCGTCGCCACCGAGGTCGCCATCGTCTCCGGCGAGGCGCCAGCCAGTTGCGCCGACACGTTGACCACCGGGAATTCGGCGCTGGGCAGTGCCGCCACCGGCAGGAACTTGTAGGCAAACAGCCCGCCCAGCACGAGCGCGAACGACATCAGCAGCGTCGCGACCGGCCGGCGGATACAGAATTCGAAGATCATGGGTTTGTGCCGCCGGAATTCGCCGAAGCCGCGGCAGGCTTGTCTTGCCCGGCCGCACCGTCACCGCTGCCCTCCCGGACCTTCATCCCCTCCGTCAACCTTATCTGGCCCTCGACCACCACCCGTTCGCCGCTCTGCAGCCCTTTGCTGACGGCGCTGTTGTCGCCCTGGTTCACCGCGATCGTCACCTGCCGGATGGTCACCGTCTCGTCGGGCTTGACCACGAAGACGAACGGACCCTGCTGGCCCGCCTGCACGGCGACGGTGGGGATGGACACCAGCCCCGGCATCACGCCGGCTTCTACGATGATGTCGGCATATTGCCCCGGCCAAAGCGTCAGGCCCGGATTAGGGACGGTCGCTTTAACCGAGATCGTGCCCGATGCCGTATCGACGCTGGAATCGACGAAATCCACCATGCCCGTGCCGATCGGCGTCGGGTCGCCGTCCTTGTGCAGCGTGACGGTCGGCGGCGACGCCGACGCCAGCCCTTTCTGCAGCAGGCCGAGTTCGCTTTCGGGCAGGGTAAATTGCACCTCCAGCGGGTCCATCTGGGTGACCGTCACCAATGCCTGTATGGCCGTGCCGCCGGTGTTCGGGCCGACGAGGTCGCCGACGGTCGTGTTCACCTGCCCCAGCCTGCCGGCGATCGGCGCGGTGATGGTCGCGAATTCGAGCTGTACCTTGTCGGCGTCGAGCGCCGCCTGGTCGGCCGCCACGGTCGCCGCCGCCGATTTCTCGGCCGCGAGCGCCTGGTCGTAAGCCTGCTGGGTGCCCGACTTGTCGTTGGCAAGGTCCCTCGCCCGCACAAGGTCGGCCTGTGCGCTGACCTGCAGCGCCTGGTCCTTGTCGAGCGTCGCCTGGTCGCGGTCAACTGCCGCCTTGAGCTCGCGGTCGTCGAGCCGGATCAGCACGTCGCCGGCCGCCACCATCTGCCCGTCCTTGACCTCGATCGCAGTGACCTGGCTGGAAACCCGAGCGCCGATCTCGACCACGGCCGGAGAAACGACAAACCCGATCGCATAGCGGCGGATCGGGAAATCCGCCGTCGTCGCCGTCGCGGTAGTGACGGTTGCAACCTGCTGCCTCTGGCGTCCGCTGCCAGGGGCCGGGGCGGCATGATCGAGACCGATCATCTGCCGCACCTTGCCCAATGTCGACGGCGACGCGGCCAGCAGCGCCGCAACGGCGCAGGCAAGCAGGAGGATCGAAAACAAGGCTTTGCGACGCATCGTCCGGGGATCCCGCAACTGGCGGCCCGGCGGATTCGTCTGCGCCAGGGTCATGTCCCCGATAGATAGTCGCGCCGAGAGGCCGAACAGCGGCCTTCAAGCTACATTAAGAACATTTAATAGCCAGTGCCGGCGTGCTTGGACTATCGGAGCATCGGCCACAGCGTGGCCGCCAGCAGCAAACCCATCGCGATATTGAACCACTTGAGCCGGGCCGGATCGGCGAGAAATCCGCGCAACGCCACGCCAAAACCCGCCCAGGTCGAGACGCTCGGGAAATTCACCGCGGCAAAAGCGAAGCCGATGACCAGGACGGAGAAAAACGGCTGCGCATGATTGGTGTAGAGCGACATCGCGCCCACCGCCATCGCCCAGGCCTTCGGATTGACCCATTGGAACGCTGCCGCTTCCAGAAACGTCATCGGCCGCGCCCTGCGGTCGCCGGCATTGCCCAGCGTCCGCGACATCGCGATCTTCCAGGCGAGATAAAGCAGATAAGCCCCACCCGCGACTTTCAGCGCCAGTTCCAGCGCCGGAAAAGCGGTCAGGATGGCGCCCAGCCCGAAGCCGACCGCCAGGAGAAGCACGAGGAAGCCGATGGCGATCCCCACCATATGCGGGATCGTCCGCACGAAGCCGAAATTCACACCCGACGCCAACAGCATGAGATTGTTCGGCCCCGGCGAGATCGAGGTGACGAACGCGTAGAGCAGCAATGCGAGGAAGACATCGGTGGACATGGCGTTTCCGGATCGTCTTTTTATGTCAGTATAATTGACCTAATATTCGGCCGCATGTCACGCGCGCAATTGCTTCGGTGACAAGCTTGGCAGCCATCACATCCCTGGCAACAGGAGTCATCAAGGCATTGGCGGACCGTGGAAACGGTCGCGTGGAGAAAATTCGGCCCACACACCGTCCGGATGAAAAATCACATCCCCTGTGGGCCGCGGTTCATCGCCGCCACGCCGGTGCGGCAGACTTCCACCAGCCCGAGCGGCTTCATGATGGCGATGAACTGCTCGATCTTGGTGACGGCGCCGGTGATCTCGAAGATGAAATGCTCGGTGTTGGCGTCGATCACTTTCGCTCGGAACGCTTCGGCGAGCCGCAGCGCCTCGACGCGGGCATCGCCCGTTCCCGCGACCTTGATCAGCGCCAGCTCGCGCGCCAGCGGCTTGTCCTGCCCGAGTTCGCCGGCACGCACCGACAGGTCAACCACGCGATGCACCGGCACGATGCGTTCGAGCTGATGCTTGATCTGCTCCAGAACATGCGGCGTGCCGCGCGTCACCACGGTGATGCGCGACAGATGCTTTTCGTGCTCGGTCTCGGAAACCGTCAGGCTCTCGATGTTGTAGCCGCGCCCCGAAAACAGACCGATGACGCGGGCGAGCACGCCCGGCTCGTTGTCGACCAGCACCGACAGCGTGTGCGTTTCGGGACGCTCGGTCTCGCGGGCGATGAAATAGGCGGAGCCGGTGGGCTGAAGCTGGGCGTTCATGTTGGATTTGTGCTTTCGCGAACAGACTGAATTTTTTACGGAATGAAATGGGCCGCCTGTCACGAGCGGCCCGCAATCTAGGGCTAGACCAGTTCCCTGCCCTTCGCGTCGATGGCATTCGCCACCGCCTCGTCGGTCGCCTCGTCGGGAAGCAGCATTTCGTTATGCGCTTTGCCCGACGGGATCATCGGGAAGCAGTTGGCGAGCGTCGCCACGCGGCAGTCGAACAGCACCGGCTTCTTGACGTCGATCATCTCCTTGATCGCGTCGTCGAGATCGCCCGGCTTCTCGCAGCGAATGCCATGCGCGCCATAGGCCTGCGCCATCAGCACGAAATCCGGCATCGCTTCCGTGTAGGAATGCGACAGCCGGTTGCCATGCAGAAGCTGCTGCCACTGCCGCACCATGCCCATATACTGGTTGTTCAGGATGAAGATCTTGATCGGCGCCTCGTACTGCACCGCGCAGGACATCTCCTGCATCGTCATCTGCACCGAGGCGTCGCCGGCGATGTCGATGACCAGCGACTGCGGATGGGCGATCTGCACGCCGAGAGCGGCCGGCAGGCCGTAGCCCATCGTGCCCAGGCCACCGGACGTCATCCAGCGGTTCGGCTTGTCGAAGTGGAAATGCTGCGCCGCCCACATCTGGTGCTGGCCGACTTCCGTGGTGATGTAGACGTCCTTGTCGCGGGTGAGTTCGAACAGCCGTTGGATGGCGTATTGCGGCATGATCACGTCGTCATTGTTCCTGAACGCCAGCGAATCCCGCGCCCGCCAGCGCGCGATCTGCTCCCACCACGGATAAAGCGCCTTCTTGTCGGTTTTCGCCGTCGCCCGCCACAGCCGGACGAGGTCTTCCAGCACACGCCCGACATCGCCGATGATCGGCACGTCGACGTGCACGTTCTTGTTGATCGACGATGGGTCGATGTCGATGTGGATCTTCTTGGAGTTCGGCGAAAACGCGCTGATGCGGCCGGTGATGCGGTCGTCGAAGCGAGCGCCGACGCACAGCATCACGTCGCAGTCGTGCATGGCCAGATTGGCTTCGTAGGTGCCGTGCATGCCGAGCATGCCCAGCCAGTTCTTGCCGCTCGCCGGATAGGCGCCGAGCCCCATCAGCGTCGAGGTGATCGGGAAGCCGGTCAAATCCACCAGTTCGCGCAGCAGGTGGCTGGCCTCCGGGCCGGAATTGATAACGCCGCCACCACTATAGATGACCGGTTTCTTCGCCGACGCCAGCAGCGCCACCGCCTCCTTGATCTTGTCGAGGTCACCCTGCACCTTGGGCTGGTAGCTCATGCGCGGCGCCGTCTGCGGCGGCGTGTAGATGCCCTTGGCGAACTGCACGTCCTTCGGGATGTCGACGACGACCGGGCCGGGCCGGCCGGTGGTCGCGACATGAAACGCTTCATGGATGATGCGCGACAGGTCGTTGACGTCCTTCACCAGCCAGTTGTGTTTTGTGCAGGGTCGCGTGATGCCGACCGTATCGCATTCCTGGAACGCGTCGGAACCGATCAGAGAGGTTGGGACCTGGCCGGTGATGCAGACCAGCGGGATAGAATCCATCAGGGCATCCTGTAGCGGCGTCACCGCATTGGTGGCCCCCGGCCCCGAGGTCACCAGCATGACCCCGGCCTTGCCGGTCGAGCGGGCATAGCCCTCCGCCGCGTGCCCCGCCCCCTGCTCGTGGCGGACGAGGATGTGCTGCACGTCCTCCTGCTGGAAAAGCTCGTCATAAATCGGCAGAACCGCGCCGCCGGGATAGCCGAACAGATGCTCGACCCCGTTGTCCTTGAGCGCCTGGACGACCATCTCGGCGCCCGTCATCTCGCGCTTGCCGGTCTCGATCTTTGCCATGCTGGTCATCGCTGCAGTCCCGTCTGTTCTCGCCTTCATCGGCGTGTGCTGGTCGTTTAGTCGTGTTGCGGGCAATAAAAAAGGCCCCCGGGAGGGAGCCTGCTTGGTGCGCATGGGTGGATATCGCCCGGCGGTTACACCGCCTTGCCCATGCGCCTTCCTACGAGAATGAGGATCGTCTTCATGGGCGCGGACAATAGGGGCGAGCATTGGGCGGTGTCAACGGGGAAAATCGACGTAAGATAGGTGCATCGAATCCGCGCCGCCTTCATCGACCACATGCACGGTCTCGGCCGATAGGCTTTGAAAAAGCCTCGGCCCCGGACGATGCCGGGACCGAGTCCATGGAAATGCTGGGTCAGGCCGGCTGCTGTCCGGCAGCCGCTTCCCAGCGCGTTAGGGCCTCGCAGCGACCGCCGTCAGCGTGCCGCTGCCGAGGTCGATCGGGCCGGTCGTCTCGTTCTGGAACCGTACCGACACCGTGTCCGCTGCACTTACCCATGCCGTGAGCAGGATGCCTTGGAGACCAAGGCTGAACGACGCCGAAGCGAAATCGCCGAGCGCCGCGCCTGTCACGGTGACCGACGTGGTTACGCCAGCGCCATCAGCAAGCGGCGGTGGATTGTAGGTTGCAAAACCCTGGCGTGTTCCAGCGCCGACGAGCATGCCGGCACTGTCGCGGTTGCCGGAGATGCCGAACTGACTGCTCAAGATCAGCATATGCCCGTCCAAAGGCTGCCCAGGAACGGGGGTTCCCGGCCCTCCAATCGGCGCGAAAATGCTGTCTCGGAGATGGCCGCCGGTAGCGTCAGGATTGACGTCAACATTGTATTCTACCCAGTATCCGTCCTTGAAGATCAGCCTGTCGGCGCGAACGGTCCCGCCCGTCCCCACAAGTATGTCGCGAGTGTCGGCATTTGCCTCGAGTCCCACGCGCACCAATCCGTTGTTGGAGAAGGTGACGCCGTCCAGGTCGACGGTCGCTCCCGCATTGACCAGCAATCCGAAAGCGCCGCAATCCCGGATTGTGCCACCGCTCACCCGAACGCTGTCGGCGTTGATCACGGCGATACCACGGCTGCCCCCGCTGATCTCGCAATTGTCGAATGCAATGTTCCGACTGCGGCGATGAAGCTGGATCTCACTTCCGATTGCGGCGCCGGCGGGGACCGGCTGAACCTTCACCTTCGCCGTTTCCAAGGCGTCTTTCTTTTCCGTGACATAAGTCACTCCACCCGCGTAAGTGATCTTGTCACCGACGAAAACGTCATTCGGGATGCCGTCAACGAGCGTAACAAGCTGGCCGCTGAGGGAAACCGCCTTGACCTTGGCTTTGTCGAAGCCACCGACCTTGAGGGTTTCATTGTCCAGGAACGTTCCCGAGACATCCTTGAGAATGAGCGTTCCGGACTCCCCGTCGCCCGTCTGCCCGACAATCACACCCGAAGCGCTGGCCACCGTGACTGTGTCGTTCACGGCAAAGGCGCCAACCCCGTCATCGAAAGCGAGTTGCGGATAGAGTTCGAGCGTAGTCCCACCCTGCAGCACGGCCAACTTCAGATAGCTGGTTTCCATCTCGCCATCGATCAGAACGGCATAGGTCGGCACCGGAGAAACCGCCTTGACAGTCACGTTGGTGGTACCGTTCACCGACGCTCGGCCGGACGCAGGATCGGTAATCGGGTCGTTGTCCACAAACACGTTGACGATCGATGAAAGCGTAAGCGTACCTGTAGTCCCGCCATCTATCTGCGCGGCGATCTTCGCCGTTGCAGGAGGGCTGGAGTTGTCTCCCACGATGGTCTGACCGACTATGAAATCGCCGACCTGCTTGTCGAAACTGAGCATGCCGCCGGTGACGGTACCATTGGCCAGCGCGCGGCCGAACGATGGATCCGATATCTTTTCATTGTCGACGAACATCCCGTCGATCGATGTAAGCGTGAGCACTCCGGTCGTTCCCAGGTCCGTCTGGGCCGTGATTACCGCACGTGCTCTAGAATTTTCTCCGACGATCGTCTGCCCGATCTTGAACTGCGCCTTCTGGTCATCATAGGCGAGCGTGTTCGAACTGACCGTTTCATCTTTGACAAATGCGTGCCACGGCGTCTCGTGAAGCCGCACGTAGAACGTGGATGTCGAATTCGCTGCGTCTACCTTCGCGGACCCACCGGCCGAATTGATGGTTTCACCATCAAGGAACGAACCAGAAACCTCTGTGAGCGTCAGCGTGCCGGTCGTCCCGCCATCCGTTTGATCCGCGATTTTGGCGGTCGCTCCAGATGTTGCTCCGGTAATGATCTCATCTACCGTGAAATCATCGCCTACGTTTTGAGTTTTGAACGCGAGCACGTTGGAGCGGACTTCCGTTATAGTGCCGACCACCTTTCTGTCGTTTTCAGTCGGGCGCGCGGTTCCGGTCAGGATATGGCCTCGGGTGAGTCCGGTCGCCAATGTCGTTTGCAGTACGACCGTCGCGGTGTCGCGGATGGCGCAATTGTCGAAAGTCACACCGTCGCAGACATTCATCTCGACTCTGCCGGGCACCACGCAGTTGCTGAAGTTCAGCCGGCCGCGCGTCTGCTGTAGAAGCACGCCCGCGACATTGTCTGCACCAAGCGCCTGGATATTATCGAAAGACGCGAATATCCGGCCGTTGCGGATGTTGATGAGGTCGGTGGTGGTCCCGATGCCGTGGATCCGCCAGTTGTAGAAATGACAGCCGGTCCACTCCGGCTGATAGTGCCGGCGTTGCTTTTCAACATAAGCCACAAGCGTGCCCACGCCGATATCGGTCGGGCTGGGGACACTGTTGTTGCGAAAGGTCACCTTGATCGTGCCGTTTACTTCGATCGTGGGGACAACAGTGTAACCGGTAGGTATCGGTTTGCTGAACCGGGTGAACGGCGTCATTCCCACTTTGGCCTCGGGGACGGCAAGGCTGACCACTTCTTCCTGTCCCATGGCGAGGGAAATGGGGTCATGATCGAACTTTATCGCCATACAGTCCTTGGTGAGCGAACCGTCGGCGTTGTAGTACTTGCTCGTCGAAGAAGCGGGCCAGTCCAGAAGGGACGTGCCGGCCTCGTTTGGACTGTTGCCCTCGATGTTCCAGCCGACGACGTTTCCGATGACGATGTTGGAATAGACTTTGCCCTTGTCGTCGGGATGCGCGAAGCTGTCGGCTTCATCGCCGACGGTGATATTTGTGATCTGCACGCCGTTTCCAAGAACTCCATCGTCAAATCCGTCGATATTTACGCCGTCGACGAACACATTGTAGGAAGCGGAATGCTCCAGAACCCTGCCGGTATGGCGAAGCCGGATATTGCGCACGAAGATGTTGTTCGGGTGGTAGGTGAAAGTGTGTTCTGTCTTTTGCAGGACGAACGGCTCGATCAGCGTTCCATCCTCGTACGCGGGAAAAGTCTGGCCCGACAGGCCCCAATGGGTGAGCAGGAAACTGCCCATGGGCGTCAAGCGATCATAGCCCTCGCACAGGATGTTCTCAATCGTCACGCCGGACGTGCGACCCACCGTCGCGATCGCGTGCCCGCCGCCGGACTGCTTGCGCTGCCGCAGCCACAAGTCCCGCAGCACGATGTCGGTGGCGAGCGGAGGCGCCACCCGCAATCCGAATTCGTAAGGAGATTCGCCTTCCACCGGCGCCGCATCGACGGGCAGGATGTAATATACATCCCCGACGGTCACGCAGGTTCCGTTGTTCCCTTGCCCGTTCTGAATTTCCTCGGGAGTGTGCACATCGATGAAGAAGTTCTCGCAGGTGATGTGTTGCCCGAGAATAAAGATACCCGGCTTGGTATTGTCGATGTCGAGAAAGAGGCCGCTGGTCGACCGATCAGTGCCGCGAATGGTGATCGGATCGTTGAGTTGGAAAGCACCGCCCTTGTACCAGTAAGCCGAGGTGAGCAGCATGGTCTTGCCCGTCGCGACGCAGTAGTCACGGCAGGCATCGAGCGCCGCCGTATCGTCGGTTCCAACCAAGTCATCGTTGCTGTTCAGAAATGCATCACCGATCGCACCGAACTGCTCTGGGGTAGCATAGGGATACTCCGATATCTGAACGTTGTTCAGATAGTTCCGCAGGATACGGTCGAGATCGGCCACTTGTTGCGCGGTCAGGCCGCTGCCAAAGTAAGCGATTGATATGATGGCATCGCTGAAATCGGCTGTTCCGCGACTGAGGAGCGTGATTTTGGAAGCGGAAAGGGCCGGGCTTCCCGACGAATCGGTCTGGGCATTCTTGCCGTTGAAATAGCGTGTCAGGTTGGCGTTGTCGGTTCGCGAAACGGTCAGATGGACCGAATTCACGGGCGCCAGGCCGAGGGCGACCGTGCTGGGGCTGCCCAGCCGGCCTGCAAGCGATCCGGTCGAATCGTTCTGAGCCAGAACCGTCCGCTCGCCGGACGAACTTGCCTGGCCGATCAGATATTGGTCCCCGCCAGCCGGATTCTCGTGAACCCATACCCCCATCACGGCCGAACTGGTCGTGAAGACCGTCGCATCGTTGCCGGCAAGATTGGTGTCGAGGTAGTCATCGACGCCATCGCCCTTATAGCCGATATCGGGAATGAAAATAGGGGATGCGCTAGAAGTAAGGTCAAACTTCGGGGCGGTTGGAGGCGACTTCCAATTCATGTTCGCAGCCTGGCTGTCATGCGCGGCGAGCACATAAAGTGCTTTCAACTGGGTCCAGACGCCCGTCTCTTTCAGCCCGCGAATAGTCAGGTCGATCAGACTCACCCGTTTTTCCGACGGGGGTACCGCAAACGAAGCGATGAGTGTTTGTGTTTCTGTCTGCAGAGCCATAGTGGTCCTCAAAGGATCGCGTGTCGCCGTTCGCGAATGGCCGGCATGGCGCAGTCGCGTCCGTTGCGAGAGCCTGGCCGCCCCATGCGGCCTTCCGGTCTCTCGTTTCGGAGACCGGACTATGCGCTCACTGTATGTGATGGGAACAAAACAGGAACAATTTCTCACCGCGACAAAAGGCGCCTTTCAATCAACATTTTGAAATGACTGAGTTATATTCGGGTTCGGCTCTTCATCACGGAATTTTTACCGGGCATTTTATCCCCCTGCTGAAAATCGCGAGTTCGGCATCGAATCGACCGACGAACTGATGTTGAGGGCGGTCCCACCCGAGAATCCCGCCCGCCTCAACTCGCCCGCCCGCCAAACTGGCCGCTCACTCGGAATTCTCCATCTGTGGATGCCAGCGGTCCTCCGGTGGTTTCGCGCATGCTCTTTCATTGCCGCCGAAACTTTCGTGCCGCGCCGCTCGTTGCTTCTTTGCGGGAAGAAGTGCGGCCCCGCCATCGTTGACACGATTGCTACGGGCCGCTCCCCCGGCCTGGGTCTATCATCGGTTTTTAGCGCAAAGTCTGGGAGGGCATTATGGCTAACATCACGCTTGGCTCTGGCAACCAGAGCTTCCAATTCGAGGTCGGGTCGGGCGACAACACCGTCGTCGATTTCCGCTCCCGCTATTTTCACGCCGACCTGAGCGGCGCCAACGAGGTTCCGCCGCGCGACACGACAGCAACCGGCACCGCCGACGCGGTGCTGAATTTCGCACAGACGAAGCTCGATATCGACGTCGACGTCACAGGACTCAGCACCAACGCGATCAGCGGCCACATCCACCACGGAGTCGCCGGCGTGAACGGCGGCGTGGTGTTCAGTCTCACGCCGCCGTCGGCCCAGGCTTTCAGCATTTCCAGGAGTTGGGACATCCCGATCACCGAGGTGGACGACCTGTTGAGCAAAGGCCTCTACGTCAACATACACACCGATAAGTTCACCGGCGGCGAAATCCGCGGGCAGCTTGAAGCCAATCTGGGCGATACCGGCAACGACAGGATCGACCTGACCGATTTCAACGTCGGCACCTTCGAGGCGCTGCTGCATGTGCTCTCGGACACGGTGCAGGGCGCCGACATAACGATCCGCAAGAACGGCGTCGCCGACGTGCTGACGCTCGGCGGCATCGAGGTGGCCGATCTGGAAGAGTCCTTCTTCATCTTCGCCGGTAACGTCAACGAGACGATCAATGGCACCGCCGGCATAGACGATTTGTTCGGCGCCGGCGGCACCGATGTCATCAACGGCCTCGGCGGCAACGACCACCTTCTCGGCGAGACCGGCAACGATACGTTGGTGGGCGGCGCCGGCGCTGATCACCTGCATGGCGGCAGCGGCGTCGACACCGCGAGCTACGCCGGCTCGAACGCCGCCGTGAACGTCAACATGTGGACCGAGACCTACACGGGCGGACACGCGGCCGGCGATGAACTGTTCTCGATCGAGAATCTCACCGGCTCGTCCCACAATGACATTCTTGTGGCCAACGACGTGAACAACGTGCTCAACGGCGCCGCCGGCGCGGATTCCATGAAAGGCCTTGCCGGCGATGACACCTATTTCGTCGACAATGCTGGGGACGTCATTCTGGAAGATGCCGGCGATCTCGCCGACATCGTCGCCACCAACACAAATTATGTACTCACCGCCGGCGCGGAGGTCGAGACGCTGCGCACCACCTCGATGGGCGGAACCGGCGCTATCAACCTCACCGGCAACGCCTTCTCCCAGACCATCGTCGGCAATGCCGGCATCAATGTCCTGAAGGGCGGCGGTGGCCTCGACACGTTGTCCGGCCTCGGCGGCAACGATATCTATCTTGTCTACAACGCCACCGACGTCATTCAGGAGAGTTCTACGCAAGGTGCCGTCGACAGGATCGCCACAGCCGTCTCCTATGTGCTCAAGGCCGGCGTCCATGTCGAACAGATGACGACCACCTCGGCCGCCGGCACCGGCGCCATCAATCTCACCGGCAACGAGATCGGCCAGATGATGACCGGCAATGCAGGAACCAACCGGCTGGAGGGCAAGGGCGGCGCCGACCAGTATCGCGGTCTCGGCGGCGCAGACACCTTCGTCTTTGCGACAGCACTCGGCGGCGGCAATGTCGACAAGATTCTCGACTTCAGCGTGCCCGACGACCGCATGCTGCTTTCGGACGCCATTTTTACAGCGCTGAACACCGGCACGCTGGCTTCCGCCGCTTTCAGGTCGAACACCACCGGACTGGCCGGCGACGCCAGCGACCGGATCATCTACGAGAACGACACCGGCAGGATTTTCTACGACGCGGACGGAACCGGGGCCACGGCCGGCATCCATTTCGTGACGATCACCGCTGGGCTTGCACTCACCAACGCGGATTTCTCCGTAGCGTGAACTCCCGCATGCCAAACGCCGCCCGCCGCAAGCGCGGCGGGCGGTTGGGTTGAATCGGGATGCCTCATACGCCAACGCTTTGGCTTGATTTCCTTTGCTTGGTCGGCACCTGCAGGGCACCGGCCGCTTTCATCGCATTGCGATCCGCGTTTCATCACGGCAGCCAGACTGCCTTCCGGCAGTCCATGCGCGCGCGGCCGCCTTGGCCCGCGCCTTTCCGGCAACCAGGTGCAAACGATCAACGGCAACGTATCGGAATCGTCCCTGGGTTGTACCCATCGCAGGCGGAGGGAAGCGTCAATTCGATACAATAACGATCGGCATAGTTTCGAAATTTTTTACGACTTGGCCGTTTAAAAGCCTTTTGGAAAGACCGGGCGATGTCCATTCAACATCCTGCTGTGCACGCACGTTGTGGCCACAACGGCAGCAGATCAACGGTAGCGAAAGCCCTCTCCCCATCGAGCCTATCGCCAGGTCGGGCCGTGGCCCCTGCCCTGCCTGATCGGAGGCCATGATGAGCGCCGCACCTCTCGATGTCGGCCCCGTAGCCAACGGCACCAGCGATCCAACAGCCGCCAACGTCGCCTCCGGCGTCCAGCGCATCGACGGCCTCCTCGGCCCCAACAGATGGTCCGACGGCTCGATCAGCTACAGCGATCCAGACGCTGCTTCCGAGTATGGCACCGGTCATCCCGAAGCATTTACCAACTTTTCCCAGCTTAGCGCCCAGCAGATGGTTGCAGTGCACTTCGCCTTGAACGCCGATATCCAGACGCAGCCGAGCGGTGCGGTCGGCTTTTCCGTCGAAGGCTTTACCGGCCTCACCATATCCTATGCGGGAACGGACACCGGCGCCGCGACCTTGCGCTACGCCAACACGAGCAATCCCAGCACCGCATACGCCTACTACCCGGACACTGCGAACTACGGCGGCGACGCCTTCTTCGGTCCCTCGGGCGACCTGCCGACGGCCGGCAATTACGACTGGCATACGATCATTCACGAGACCGGCCACGCCCTTGGATTGAAGCACGGCCACGAGACGGGCGGTTTCGGCGCGCTGCCGGCCAACCGCGACTCGCTCGAATACAGCGTGATGACGTACCGCACCTTCATCGGCGACGACACCAGTGGCTACAACTACGAGACCTGGGGTGCGCCGCAGACCTTCATGATGGACGACATCGCCGCCCTGCAGCACATGTACGGCGCCGACTACACCACCAACAACGGCAACACCGTCTATTCCTGGAACGCGACGACGGGCGAAACCTACGTCAACGGAAACCTTGCCATCGACCCCGGCGCAAACCGAATTTTCCAGACCGTGTGGGACGGCGGCGGCAACGATACCTACGATCTTTCCGGCTAAACGACCAACCTGTTCGTTAGCCTGACCCCCGGCGGCTATTCTACTTTCTCCAGCGATCAGCGCGCCTATCTCGGCGGCGGCCCGAATGGCGGCTTTGCGCGCGGCAACGTGTTCAACGCCTTCATGTATCAGAACAACCCGGCGTCCCTGATTGAAAATGTGATCGGCGGCTCCGGCGCCGACAACATCAATGGCAACGGCGCAGCCAACCGCCTGGACGGCGGGAGCAACGCCGACACGCTTATCGGCCACCTGGGCAACGATACCTATATCGTCGACAATATCGCCG
This sequence comes from Mesorhizobium sp. IMUNJ 23232, assembly GCF_044326205.1. Taxonomy (NCBI): domain Bacteria; kingdom Pseudomonadati; phylum Pseudomonadota; class Alphaproteobacteria; order Hyphomicrobiales; family Phyllobacteriaceae; genus Mesorhizobium; species Mesorhizobium sp. IMUNJ 23232. Next base: position 210,279 of record NZ_JBIRCY010000005.1, on the reverse strand, counting down.
ACACGGTGGTCGAAGCGGTCGGCGAAGGTATCGATACCGTGCTTGCGTCCGCCTCCTGGGTGCTGTCAGCCGGCGTGGAGATCGAATTTCTCGAAACGACGTCGCAAACGGATGCGGTGGCGATCGACCTCACCGGCAACGACTTCGACCAAACCATCACGGGCAACGCCGGCGCCAACACTCTGAAAGGCGGCGGCGGCCGGGACACGTTGTCGGGTCTCGACGGCGACGACATCTATCTGGTCTACAGGGCGACCGACAGTATTCAGGAGAATTCGACGCAAGGCGACGTCGACAAGGTCGGTGCCGGGACCTCCTACGTGCTGGCCGCCGGCGTCCATGTCGAGTGGATGACGACCACCTCGGTCGCCGGGACCAGCGCCATCAATCTTACCGGCAACGAGATCGGCCAGATGATGACCGGCAATGCCGGCGCCAACCGGCTGGACGGCAAGGGCGGCACCGACACGCTCCGCGGTCTGGGTGGCGCCGACACTTTCGTCTTCACGACAGCTATCGGCGACGGCAATGTCGACACGGTCCTCGATTTCAGCGTGCCGGACGACCGCCTGCTGCTTTCGGACGCCATCTTCACCGCCCTGAACACCGGTACGCTTTCCGCAGCGGCCTTCCGGGCGAACACCACTGGGCTGGCCCAGGATGGCAGCGACCGCATCATCTACGAGACCGACACCGGACAAATCTTCTACGACGCAGACGGGACAGGCGCTGCTGCCGGCATCCACTTCGTGACGATCATCGCCGGGCTGGCATTGACCAACGCGGATTTCTCCGTGGCGTGAGTCCGGCCGCGAGCTTCTGGTACAATACATAAACCGGTCCCGACTTTGGTCGGGCGTGACGGCGGGCAAAGCCTTCGCACATACTGCAAAAAGGCTCGCCGCGAGGAGGCGTGCGGGCCGCGAAGCCTTTCCTGGGAGGATTTTCATGCTCGACAAGGCGCCCAACAAAAAACTTTCGGACCTGCTCGACAAATTCGGCGGCGCGCTTGCCGCCGGCAACATCGAGGCCGCGGCCGATTGTTTCCAGGAGGATTGCTACTGGCGCGACCTCGTCACTTTCACCTGGAACATCAAGACGATGGAGGGTCGCGATCAGATTCGCGACATGCTGAAAAATCAGCTGGCGAAGACAAACCCGTCCAACTGGCGGATCGCCGAGGGCGAGGACGCCACCGAAAACAACGGCCTGATCGAGGGCTGGATCAGCTTCGAAACCGATGCTGCGCGCGGCTTTGGCCAGATAAGGGTCCGCAACGGAAAGATCTGGACCTTGCTGACAACCATGGTCGAACTGAAGGGGTTCGAGGAACCCGCCGGCTTCGACCGTCCGCTCGGCGCCAAGCATGGCGCAGCTCGAAACCGCCCGACCTGGAAGGAAGAACGCGAGAAGGAAGCTGCCGAACTCGGCTTCACCAAGCAGCCCTACTGCCTGATCATCGGCGGCGGCCAGGGCGGCATCGCGCTCGGCGCAAGATTGCGGCAGCTCGGCGTGCCGACCATCATCGTCGAGAAGAACGAGCGGCCCGGTGACAGTTGGCGTAAACGCTACAAGTCGCTCTGCCTGCACGATCCCGTCTGGTACGATCACCTGCCCTATATCGATTTCCCCAAGAACTGGCCGATCTTCTCGCCCAAGGACAAGATCGGCGACTGGCTGGAAATGTACACTAAAGTCATGGAGCTCAATTATTGGGGCTCGACCGAGGCGAAGAGTGCCTCATACGACGACAAGAAGAAGGAATGGACGGTCACTGTCGCCCGCGACGGCAAGGACATCGTGCTCAAACCAAAGCACCTGATCCTCGCCACCGGCATGTCGGCAAAGCCGAACATGCCCAAAATCAAGGGTATGGAGAGTTTCAAGGGCGACCAGCACCACTCCTCAAAACATCCCGGCCCCGACGCCTATATCGGCAAGAAGGCCGTCGTCATCGGCTCCAACAACTCCGCCCACGACATCTGCGCCGCCCTTTGGGAAGCCGGCATCGACGTCACCATGGTGCAGCGCTCGTCGACCCACATCGTGCGCTCCGACACACTGATGGATGTCGGCCTGAGCGCGCTCTATTCGGAAAAGGCGGTCCAGTCCGGCATGACCACGGCCAAGGCCGACCTGATCTTCGCTTCCCTGCCCTACAGAATCCTGCACGAGTTCCAGATCCCGCTCTATGCCGAGATGAAGAAACGCGACGCCGATTTCTACACGGGGCTGGAAAAGGCGGGTTTCATGCTCGACTGGGGCGATGACAATTCCGGCCTGTTCATGAAGTACCTGCGCCGCGGCTCGGGTTACTACATCGACATCGGCGCCTCGCAATTGATCATCGACGGCGAGATCAAGCTCGCGCGCGGCGACGTGAAGGAGATCAGGGAGCATTCCGTCCTGCTTGAGGATGGCACCGAGCTGCCCGCCGACCTGATCGTCTACGCCACCGGCTACGGTTCGATGAACGGCTGGGCGGCCGATCTCATTTCAAGGGAAGTGGCCGACAAGGTCGGCAAATGCTGGGGACTCGGCTCCAGCACCACCAAGGACCCCGGCCCCTGGGAGGGCGAGCAGCGCAACATGTGGAAGCCGACGCAGCAGGACGCGCTGTGGTTCCACGGCGGCAATTTGCACCAGTCGCGCCACTATTCGCAGTTTCTGTCGCTGCAATTGAAAGCTCGGATGGAAGGTTTGCCCACGCCCGTCTACGGGCTCCAGGAAGTCCATCACAAGGGGTAGCGCGGTCGCGGGACCCGGCCGTATCAATTTTCGCGCACCCGGCAGGAATGCCGGGCACCGTCATTCCGGCCGAGGATCAGCAATGCCTCGGGGCTGCATTGCTTCGGGGCCGCCGCGTGCCTGCGACGGCTTCTCACCGAACCGCTGGCGGAAACGCCGGTTGAAATAGGAGACTTCATTGAAGCCGACTGCGTAGGCGATGTCGATAACCTTGAGCCGGTCCTTGCTCCTGTCGGCCAGCATTTTCCGCGCCGACTGCAACCTGAGTTCGGTCACGCGCTCGGCAAAACCCATGCCGGTCTCCTGCAGCAGGTCGTTCACGTAGCGCGGCGTCAGGCCGAGCTTGCGAGCGACATGGGCGGTGGAAAATTCCGGATCGGCAAAATGCTTGCGGATCAAGGCGAACACCTCCTCGATCCGGGCGGCGCGCAGCCCTCGCATCGTCGCCAGTTCCGCCGAGTCGCCGTTCGCGCCGAGCACCAGCGCCACAAGATCGATCAGCGTGGTCGCCACATGATCCAGCAGGGCACGATCCGGTTCGCCCTGGGTCAGGTGCGGCAGGATGCCGATGTAGCGCTTGAGGTGCAAAGCTGCCTTGGGCGCCGCGTCGAGCGGCCGCGCCACCAGATCGTGAGCATCGGCGACACGCTCCAGCAGCATTTTGGCGGGGATGTCCAGCATCAGGAAGTCGTAGCCGCCGGGCTGCCGCACATAACCCGCCTCGCTCTCGGCCACCAGAATAGGGCTTTCCGCTCGATGCACCGTCTCCCGGCCAGCCTGCGCCTGGATCAGCGGAGACCCGTTGTTGCTGAACGCCAGGCAGAAGTTCGAGCGGACAGCAGCAGCAACCTGCTGCTTGCTGCGCATCAGCGTATCGATGGCTGCGGTGGTGGCGCCGACATTGATGCCGCCGAAATGCTGGGCTTCGGCCGTGGCGAAGAACGGCCTGTCCTCGATGCGCCTCAGATCGAAATCGCAATAGGCCGCCACATACATGTCGTGCCACGTATTGAAGCGCGCCCGGTCGTCAAGCCCGGTCGGCATGTCTTGCGTGGAGAGGATGAGCTTCTGCGTCATATCGAACGTCCGTCAGGCAGCCGGACCGCGACCGCGGAGATACCGTCGCCGAAGCGGGGAAAAAGTCGAGACCGGATTGCCAGATTTAGCTCCCGCAAGACTCAGGCTTTCTCGCTGACGTGACCATCGCCATGGCCCCGTGCCTCCGAAGGCTTTTCCCCGAAACGCTGACGGAAACGGCGGTTGAAGTAAGATACTTCGCCGAAGCCCACGGCATAGGCGATGTCGATCACCTTGAGACGGTCCTTGCCCTTGTCGGCCAGCATTTTCCGCGCTGCCTGCAGCCTGAGTTCGATCACCCGGTCGGCAAAGCCGGTTCCGGTTTCCTGCAGGAGATCGTTCACATAGCGCGGCGTCAAGCCGAGCTTGCGCGCGACATGGGCGGTGGAAAATTCCGGATCGGCATAGTGCTTGCGAATCAAAGCGAATACGTCCTCGAGCCGGGCGGCGCGCAGCCCGCGCATCCTTGCCAAGTCGGCCGAGTCGCCATTGGCGCCGAGCACCAGAGCCACCAGATCGATCAAGGTGGTCGCGATATGGTCGAACAGGGCCGAATCGGGCTCGCCCTGCGTGATCTGCGGCAGGATGCCGATGTAGCGCTTGAGATGCGCGGCCGCCTGGGGGGCGGCATCGAGCGGGCGCGCGACCATGTCATACGCATTGGCGACACGCCCGATCAGCAGTTGCGGCGGGATGTCGAGGAGGTGGAAGTTGAAGCCGCCCGGCTGCCGGATATCGCCTGCTTCGCCTTCCGTCACCAGCACTGGGCTATCGACGCGATGCACCACCTCGCGGCCGAGTTGCGCCTGGAGGATGGGGAATTCGTTGCGGCTGAAGGCCAGACAGAAGTTTGATCGTAACGACGCCCCCCCGACATGCTGCTTGTTGCGCAGAACCTGGTCGACGGCGGCGTCCGTGCTGGCCACGCCGATGCCGCCAATCGCCTGGAATTCCGTGTTGGCGGCAAAGGGCTTGCCTTCCACGCGCCTCAGGTCGAACTCGCAATAGGCCGCCACATACATGTCGTGCCAGGTGCTGAAGCGCGCCCGGTCGTCAAGGCGGTCCGGCATCCCCTGGGTCGACAGAACCAGCTTTTCCATTGCGCCCGAACTTCGCCCCCTGGCCGCGCGCGAAAAGGTGCCACAAGCCTATCTCCAAGATCGAACGAAGGGAATAGCACGGGGTTAGCGGCTTCGCGAAGGAAAGCGAAATCGATTCGAACGGGTTTGCGTTGCAATCGTTCATTCCCGACCCTGCGGCCGTCGTCAATTTCAGAGCAGATGCCTCCTACTGTGGCTTTGCCGGCCAGGCGATATCCGAAATCGAAGAAAAGTGAAAATTTCGGGCATTTTGTTCGCCGGAGTTCCCCAGCGGTCAAGTCGGGTTCCCCTGCGGACAAGACGGGGCGGTGACGCGAGGTTAACACGGCGCCCATAGCGAGTGCCGGTTCCCTGTCCCTGAAGTGGGCGGACCCGCGCCCGTATCCACCAACCGGGCATGACCGTCCCGCTCCCTTGTCGGCGCGGCGCGGCGCCCCATTGTCAAGAGGTAGACTCCAATGACTGTCACCAGCACCTATACCCGTAACGTCATCAAGTCCGAGTTCCAGGCCAACAGTTTCGAAACCGGCAACCAGCTTCTGCCTGACGTCACCGGCCTGTCGAATGGCGGCTTCGCCGTCGCCTACAACAACGGCAACATCAATGACGGAGAAGTCGTAGTCGACTTCTACGATGCTGCCCACGAGCCTGTCGGGGCGTTCCACATTCCTTATGAAAATGGAACCATGGCCGTTGGCCAGCCTCAGGTGATCGAACTCTCCAACGGCAACGTTCTGGTGACCTGGGTCGACGCCGAATCGCCTATTGCGTACACCAAAGGCCACCTGTTCCAGGCAGACGGCACGCCGATCGGCTCCGAGATCGCGATCGATCCCGTCGGCAGCGACATCCAGGTTACGGCGCTTGCAGGCGGCGGCTTTGTCGTGACCGATACCAGGGCCGACAATGTCTGGCAGACCGTCTTCGACGACGCCGGCGACGAAGTCAGCGCCAGCGCCATGGTCAACGATATCCTGCTGCCTGGAACCCAGAACGACAGCGCTGTCGCGGCGCTGAGCACCGGCGGCTACGTCGTCACCTACACCGACACCAACCCGGCCGACCAGGTTCTGCATGCCCGTATCTACAACGCCAACGGCACGACGAAGGTGAATGACTTCGCCCTCGACAGCATCGGCGACAACACGGAAGCCAAGGTGGTCGGCCTGAAGGACGGCAACTGGGCGGTGGTCTACACGGACAACGGCTGGGGCGGCGCCGACGCCGGCAATTCCGCGATCACGCTGAAGGTCTTCAACGGCAACGGCAACGGCCTCACCGGCTACATCCGGGTCAACACCCCGTCCAGCCAGGCCGAGGTCGAGCCGGATGTCACGATGCTGGAGAATGGCTTCATCGCGGTCACCTGGACCAAGCAGATCAGCTTCACCGACTTCAACGTGCAGGGCCGTGTCTATACGCCGGCGGGCGTCGCCGTGACCGACGAGTTCACGCTCAGCCTCGGCTCCAGCGACGACAGCAACTCCTCCGTCGCCGGCCTGCTCAACGGCAAGTTCGGCGCCGTCTGGTTCGACAATACGCCCGACTCCAACGGCACGAGCCTCAGCGCGGCGATCAACGAGATCGTGCGCACCACCGTTGGCGACGCAGCCGACGACAATTTCACCGGCGACGAACTGAAGGATATCGTGACCGGAAACGGCGGCGAAGACATCCTGCACGGCGAAGGCGGCGACGACCATCTTGTCGGCGGCGCCCAGAACGATTCTATGTATGGAGGAGATGGAAACGATACGCTGGAAGGTGGGACGGGATACGACGACTTATATGGCGGGGCTGGCAACGACCTCTATATCGTGGACGACCTGGCAGATAGCATAGGTGAGGACTTCGGAAACGGCACCAAAGACAAGGTGCTCACGAGTTCCAATTTTGTGCTGACATTCGGCACTGACATTGAGTTCCTCGCAGCCATCGATCAAGCCGCGACAACGGCGATCAACCTGACAGGCAACAAACTGAGCCAGGAGATTACCGGCAACAACGGCGACAATCTGCTGCACGATGGCGGCGGCATAGAAGCCGACACGCTGAAAGGCCTGGGTGGCGATGATACCTACCGCGTCTACCATTCCGGCGACATCGTCATTGAGGGCGCTGCGGAGGGCTTGGCGGATAAAGTCGTGTCGGCGGTGGATTTCACGCTCGGAAAGGGCGCCTACGTCGAGATTATGACGACGAACGGCTCTGCCGGCCTGTCGAACATCGATCTCACCGGCAACGTGTTCGCGCAGGACATATATGGCAATGCTGGATCGAACGTCCTGCACGATGGCGGCACGGGTGCTGCCGACATGCTGAAAGGCCTTGAGGGCAACGACACCTACCGCATCTACAACTCCGGTGACATTGTGGTTGAGATCCAGGCGCAAGGTGCCGCCGACAAGGTGATGGCGGCGGTCGACTACACCCTCGGCAAGGGTGTCTATGTCGAACAGCTCTTCACCAACGGTTCGGCGGGCGTCTCTGCCATCGACCTGACCGGCAACGAGATCGGCCAGGAGGTCAGGGGCAACGCCGGCGCCAACCGCATCGACGGCAAGGGTGGCCTCGACACGCTGAACGGCGGCAGCGGCGCCGATACCTTCGTCTTCTCCTCGGCGCTCGGCGCAGGCAATGTCGATACGCTCGGTGACTTCAGCGCCGCCGCCGACACGATCGAGCTTGAGAACGCGATCTTCGGCAAGCTTGCGGCAACCGGGGCGCTGGCGGCGGGCAACTTCCGGGCAAACGCCTCCGGCGTGGCGGTCGATGCCAACGACTACATCGTCTACGAGACCGACACCGGAAAACTGTTCTACGACGCCGACGGCAACGGCGCCGGCGCGGCGATCCAGTTCGCACTGATCACCGGCAATCCGGCGATCACCGCGGCGGATTTCGTGGTGGCGTAAATCCCGCCCACCGGCGAATCTTCGTTGAACACCGTCCGCGGCAGGCCGAAAGGCTTGCCGCGGATTTGCTTGCAGGGGTGTCCAACACCATGCTCGGCAGCAGCTTGCAGCGACCAGCGCCCATCTGGCCATGACTTGGGACACGCGGCAAGCGCATCGAGAACACGCCCTCCTCCAGATCATGAAACAGGGTTCGAAACGGAAATTGGTTTCGCCGAACTCAATTCGAAACAGAGCGAAACTAAACGGGCGTTATCAACGCACCGGCACGCACAGCTTGCCAGAACGCCTTTGCCACTTTCTTCAAAGCTCAGGGCGCATGGCAGGTTCTTCGTTCGTCGAAACCGCTCGGGGGAGCATAAGGGGGAAAAGCGTCGCGTCAGCCTGAATGACGAGGCGCACGGCAATTGAGCCGTTTCCCGCGGAAAACAAGACAAACACGCCTACGCGCCTATCAAACCTAGCAATCGAGAGCGCCATCCAACCGGGATCAAGCCCCGTCTGCGGAGTCGCTCGTCCGCGACAATTCCGGAACCACGTCGCCGCGCCAGCACGCGCCGACGTTCCCATCATCTCGTTAAGGACACTGACCCATGGCCATAACCAGCAATTACATCAACACCCCCATCGAAGAGTTCCAGGCCAATAGCTTCCTGGCAGGAAACCAGCTCCTCCCCCATGTCACCGGCCTCGCCAATGGCGGTTTCGCCGTCGCCTATCACAGCGGCACAGTCGACACCGGCTCGCTCCAGGTGGATTTCTATGACGCCGCAGAAGTACTCATCGGAACATTCCGCACGCCGTCTGTCGGGCCCACCACCGTGGTGGGCCAGCCGCAGGTCGTTCAGTTGGAAAACGGCAACGTTGTCGTCGCCTGGCATGATTCGAGTGAAGGTTTCAGAGCGCGTATTTATACGGAGGCCGGCGCCGAGGTCAGTCAGGAGCTGGCTTTTTCGTTCGACGGGAGTGCCGAAAACCTTCAGCTCTCCCCGCTTAGCGGCGGCGGATTCGTTGCTGCGTACGATTTCGGCGACCATACCTACCAGGGCCGCTTCAACGAAAATGGCGGATTTCTCGGCGGCGGGTACTTCCAGGTCGACACGGGTTCAGTCAATGCGCATGACAGCACCGTGGCCGCGCTAAGTGGCGGCGGTTATGTCGTCACCTATACCGACACAAATCCCGCCGACCAGACGATCCACGCCCGCATCTACAATGCCGACGGCTCCACCAAGGTAGCTGATTTCGTCGCCGCCACCTCCGGCGACAACACCCAGGCGCAAGCGGTTGGCCTTGGCGACGACCGCTGGGCCATCGTCTACAAGGACACCGGCTGGCAGGGCGCCGACGCCGGCAACTCCGGCATTACCCTGCAGATCTTCGATGGCAACGGCCTCAACGTTACGCCCGATCTCTACCAGCACGTCAACGCGCCGTCGGCCTATGTGGAAAGCGATCCCGATATCAGCGTTCTCGAAAACGGCTTCATCGTCGTCACCTGGACGAAGCAGTACAGCGCCACCGACCACGACATCATGGCTCGCGTCTATACGCCGGCGGGCGTCGCGGTGACCGACGAATTCACCATCACCGCCTCCGGCAACCTCGACACGAACCCCACGATCGCCGGGCTGCTGTCCGGAAAATTCGTCGCCGCCTGGCAGGACAACAGCACTGACGACGATGGCGGCCAGATCTCGGCCGAGATCAACGAGATCACCCGCGTCACCACCGGCGACGATCTGGACAATGCCTTCGGCGGTGACGCCTTGCGCGACGATATCGCCGGGCTTGGCGGCAAGGATATCTTGAGCGGTTTAGGCGGCAACGACCTCATCAATGGCGGCGACGGCAACGACACCCTGTATGGCGGCGACGGCAGCGACCAACTGTTTGGCGGCAACGAGGACGACATCATCTATGGCGGTGACGGCAACGACCGCTTGTCCGGCGGCGACGACAAGAACACGCTCCATGGCGGCGCCGGCGACGACACCTATCTCATCGGGAACGGCGCCGACACGATCGTCGAGATGGCCAACGAGGGCACGGCCGACCGTATCGAGACGCTGGTCGACTATACGCTGGCCGAAGGCGCCAACATCGAGATCCTCACCACAACCCTGGCGGCTGGCGTTCTGGATCTCAAGCTCGTCGGCAACAGCGACGACAACCACATCATGGGCAACTACGGCGACAACATCATCGAAGGCAAGGGCGGCGTCGACACCCTCTCAGGCCTGATGGGCGACGACATCTACATCGTCGACAACGCCGCCGATGTGGTCATCGAGCTTGCCGGCGACGGGTCGGACCGCGTCCTGGCGCGCGTCGACTACACGCTCGCCAAGAACGTCGAGGTCGAGTTGTTCACCACCACCAACGCTTCCGGCAATGCGGCGATCGATCTCACCGGCAATGCCCTTGCCCAGGAGATCATCGGCAACGTCGCTCAGAACACGCTGAAGGACGGCGGCGGTGCCGGCGACACGCTGCGCGGCATGGCCGGCGACGATATCTATCTCGTCTACAGCGCCGATACCGTGGTCGTCGAAGGCTCGACGCAGGGCGTGGCCGACAAGATCCTGTCAAACGTCGATTTCACGCTGGGCGCCGGCGTCTATGTCGAACAGCTCGCCACCACCAACAGCAACGGCAACGCGTCAATCGACCTCGCGGGTGACGACCTTGCCCAGACGATTACCGGCAACGCCGGCGAAAACATCCTGAAGGACGGCGGCGGCGCGGCTGACGTGCTGAAGGGCCTCGCCGGCGACGACACCTACCTCGTCTACGCCTCCGGCACCGAGATCGTCGAGGGCGCCGGCCAAGGCACGGACGACAAGGTGCTGGTCAACGTCGATTTCGTGCTGGCGTCCAGCGCGCAGGTCGAGCACCTGGCCACCACAAGCGGCGCGGGCAAGGCCATCATCGATCTTACGGGCAACAGCTTCGCCCAGGACATCACCGGCAACGCCACTTCCAACCGCATCGACGGCAAGGGCGGCCTTGACACGCTGAACGGGCTGGGCGGCACGGACACCTTCGTCTTCTCCGCAACGATCGGCGCGACCAACATCGACACGATCGCCGACTTCAGCGCGGCAGCCGATACGATCGAACTGGAGAACGCGATCTTCACCAAGCTGACGGCAACCGGTGCGCTGGCGGTGGGCAACTTCCGCGCAAACGCCTCGGGCGTGGCCGTCGATGCCAACGACCACATCGTCTACGAGACGGATACCGGGAAGCTGTTCTACGACGCCGACGGCAACGGCGCCGGAACGGCGATTCAGTTCGCTCAACTCAGCGGCAACCCCGTGCTTACCGCGGCGGACTTCGTGGTGGCCTAGATCCTAGGGGCCGGTGGCAACGCCGGCCCCGTCTCTTTATCGTGGGAAGATTTCCGCCTGTTTCGACGTTGGTCATGGAGCAGGCGTAGAGGAGTGAACTGCCGGGGCTTGCGGATCCGGCACGAAACGCCCTCGATCGGCTGCCGGACACAACAAGCCGACCCTGTCGCGACTGGCGGCAATCGATCTATGAGAACACTCGAGGCTCGGATGATCTCACGTCGTCGTTTCTTCGTATCAGTTTCCGGTTCACGTCAACGTCGCCCGTGTGCAACTGTGCCGCGTGTGCCGTGAACATGCTCCGCAGCATCGGTTGCGCATAGAAGGGCTAACGAGAGCTATCCCATGGATGGAACCGTCAACGACGACGACCTCGACGGCACGACAGGCGCCGACACGATTTCGGGCAGTGACGGCAACGACACCATCTCAGGCGGCGACGGCGACGACACGCTCTACGGCCATAGCGTCGCCGATCTCAATCCCGCCTCCGGGAACATCCAGGCCACTCTTCTCGCCAATATCGGCGCCGGCGCCACCTTCGTCACCGGTGCGCCCGGCGACGACGGTTTCGTCTATGCGCTTAAGAAGGACACGGGCGAGGTCCTGCGCATCAACACCACCACCGGCGCGCAGACCTCGTTCCTCGACATCCCCGACAGCCATCTGGCCAGCGGCTCGGAACGCGGCCTGCTCGGCCTCGCCTTCCATCCGGACTACGAGACCAACGGCCGCTTCTTCGTCTTCATCACCAATTCGTCGGGCAATCTCGAGGTACGTGAATATGCGCGCTCGGAGGGTGATCCGACCGTCGCCGACGCGGCGATCGTGCAAAGGATTATCACCGTCCCGCATCCCGGCCACGGCAATCACAATGGCGGCTTCCTCGGCTTCGGGCCTGACGGCAACCTCTACATCACCACAGGCGACGGCGGCGGTTCCAACGATCCCGACGGCAACGCCCAGAACCTGGATTCCCTGCTCGGCAAGATCCTTCGCGTCGACGTCAACGGCGACGATTTCGCCGCGGACACCACCCGCAACTACGCCATCCCGGACGACAACCCCTTCGCCGGCGCGACCGCCGGCGCCGACGAGATTTGGGCCTACGGCCTGCGCAATCCCTGGCGCATCAGCTTCGATTCCACCACCGGCGACCTCTACATCGGCGACGTCGGCCAGGGTGCGCGTGAAGAGGTGGATTTCGAGGCAGCCGGCGGTCCGGGCGGCGTCAACTATGGCTGGGATTTCCGTGAGGGCTCGATCCAGGGTCCGAGCCCGCCTCCCAACCCGCCCAATCTCACCGATCCCGTCTTCGACTACGAACATCCCTTCGGCGAGGCGATTACCGGCGGTTATGTCTATCACGGGCCGGGCGCCGGCCTGCAGGGCGCCTATTTCTTCGGCGACTACGTCACCAACCGGCTGATGACGCTGCGCGTCGTCGACGGCGAGGCGCAGGGTTTCATCGACCACACCGAACATGTGACCGGCGCGACGCTCGGCCACATCTCCTCCTTCGGCACCGACAATGCTGGCAATCTCTACGCCGTCATCCTGTCGGGCCAGATCTACCGGCTCACCCCCGGCGTCGCCGCCGGCGACGGCTCCGATGTGCTCGACGGCGGCGCCGGCAACGACAGCCTTTTCGGCGGCATGCGCGACGACGTGCTGATCGGCGGCAGCGGCGACGACACGATGACCGGCGGCGCCGACGACGACACCTATTTTGTCGACAGCCAGGGTGACGTGGTGGTCGAGATCGCTGGTGGCGGCACCGCCGATCTCGTCGCGACCACGGTCAGTTATGCGCTGGCCGCGGCCGCCCGCGTCGAGTTCCTGCGTACCACGTCCAACGATGGACTCGTCCCCATCGACCTCACCGGCAACGGATTCGCCCAGACCCTGGTCGGCAACGCCGGCGTCAACACGCTCAACGGCAAGGGCGGCGCCGATACCATGCAGGGTCTCGCCGGCAACGATTCCTATTTTGTCGACAACGCCGGCGACACGATCGTCGAGACCGTTGGCGGCGGCAATGACGTCGTCGCTGCAAGCATTAGCTACACGCTTGCAGCGGGGGCTGCGGTCGAGACACTGCGCACCACCTCCAATGGCGGAACGACCGCCATCAACCTGACCGGCAATACGCTGGCACAGGAAATAATGGGCAATGCCGGCGACAACACGCTGAAGGACGGCGGTGGCGCGAGCGATGTGCTGCGCGGTCTTGGCGGCAACGACACCTATTTGATCTACAGCGCCGCCACGACCATCCTCGAAACGTCAACGCAAGGCGCGATGGACCGCGCGCTGGTCAATGCCGACTACACACTGGGTTTCGGGGTCCATGTCGAATGGCTGGCCACGGCCAACGGCGCCGGCACGTCGAGTTTCGACCTCACCGGCAACGAGATCGGCCAGCAACTCGTCGGCAATGCCGGCGCCAACCGCATCGACGGCAATGGCGGTAGCGACGCGCTGTCGGGCCTCGCCGGCAAGGACATGTTTGTCTTTTCGTCGGCGTTGGCGGCCGGAAATGTCGACAGCATCACCGATTTCAGCACCGTCGACGACCGGATCGAACTGGAAAACGCCGTGTTCACGGCGTTGACGGCGACGGGCGTGCTCGCCAGTTCCGCCTTCCGCGCAAACACCACCGGCGCAGCGGAAGACACCAGCGACCGCATCATCTACGAGACCGACACCGGCAAGCTATTCTACGACGTGGACGGAACCGGCGCGACCGCCGGCATCCATTTCGCGACCCTGACAGCCAGCCTCAACCTCACCAACGCCGATTTCGTCGTGGCTTGAACCCGTCGTCGGCAGCGGTTGAATCGGCGTCCCGCGCTGGTTTTCTCAAGGACGCGAGCGATCCGCATGTGAAACCTTACGCCGTCGCGTCGTGTGCCCTGACCACCCGTTCCAGCAGCGGCACATAATCGCGAAAACTTTTGGTCTTCATACCGGCGACCTTGCCGCCCTCATCCCACAGCCGCACCCGCACCGCCTCGTCATGGAACGGATTCTTACGGAATTCGGCTACTTCCTCCGAATTCATCGGCCCGCCCTGCAACGACAGCGTGTGGACCGACGCATCCGACAATTTTCCGAAGTAGGTGGGGTCGGTCGCGCAGAGATAGCGCTTGGCAGCCACGTGCAGCCGCACGCATTCGACGATCACCGGCGGGAAGAACGGCTCAAGCAGCGCGCCGCCCGCCTCGTCATGATGTTTGTCCTCGACGTCATCAGGAGAATAGGTGCCGAACTCGCTGGTGAAATGGCCGATGTCGTGCAGCAGCGCCGCCGCCACCAGTTCCTCCGGCGCACCCTCCTGCTCGGCCAGCCAGGCGCCTTGCAGCATGTGCTCGGACACGGTCACCGGCTCACCCAGATAGGCGTCGGCACCGCGCCGCTCAAAAATGTCGGCAATAATTTCGACGATGGTTTCGGATGTGGGTGCGGTCTGGTTCATTCGGCGGCTTCCTTCACATTCTCCTGGAGAGCGGCAAGCGTCGACAGCAGCCCGTCCTTGTCGGCGTAGCAGCCCTGAAGCCAGCGTTTGCCCGAACCGGAAAACGCCCTGCGCGCATGCATCACACGCGTATTGTCGACGATGAAGGCCTGTCCGGCTTCGAGCTTGAACGACACTTCGAACGCCGGATCCTCGATCAGTTCGGCGAAGCGGCGATAGGCGCGGTAATAGGCCGACATATCGTCGAACGGCACGTCGACCACGGGCGCCAGCGAGCGGTTGTTGAAGCGGATGGCGATGAGTTCGCCGTCCGGCCCGAGTTCGATCATCGGCCGTTTCGAGCGCAGCCGCACACCAGCCGAGCCGGCATATTCAAACCGCGCAGGCCATGACGAGAGCAGCCGGAACCCCTCGGGATCCTCCTCCTGCAAGGCGGCCGCCACCGAGAACCCGTCGACGACGCTGGATTCACCGCCCTCCACCGTATTCTCGATGCAGGCGAGAACCTGCAGCGTCGGCACCGGGTCGCGGTACGGATTGTCGGTATGCGCCTGTAGCCCGAGATTGGTGTAGGCGAGATTGTTGGGATTGACCTCCGCCCGCACCTCGAACCAGCGCCCGTAGTTCGTTTCGCGGATATAACCAAAAAGGTCGACCACCTTGAGAAGCGCACCCGATTCCGCCGGCAGCCCGTCCATTACCGCGAACCCATAGCTATGGACCGCCGCCAGCCAGTCGCGCAGCACCGACGGATGAGAGGCAGCGGCGGCGAGACCGGCGCGCGGGATAGCGTTCTGCATGCTGGCGCGCGTCCAGCGGTGGATCGTTTCGTCCGTCCAGCCGGCTTGTTGCCGCACATCCCGATCATAGACATGCGCAGCCAGCCAGCCTGCCGGAAAGCGCACCGTCTTGTCCTCGGGCAGGAAATGCAGCGACAGATCGCCCGCCGCTATCGACACCTCGCCGATCCGCGTATCGGCCGGGATATCGAGGACGGTGATTAGTCGCTGGTTGTTGCCCGGGCTTCTGGTCCTGTCGTCCAGCGCGTTGTCGCGCAGCCACGCGGCATGGAACCGCGCGCTCGCGCCATCAGCCCAGGCGAGACGAATGATCTGCCCTTCGTCCTCGACGGTAACGTTCGTCAGCATGATGGCTTGCCCTCCGCGCTCGCTCGGGCTCGCATCCTGTCGGAAGCAGACCGACAAGACAAATAGTCATTTTATGATACCAGCGACCCCACGATCAAACCTAGGAATTTAAATGATCCGCGCTCGCTTTCACGCCAGCCGGACCTAGTGGACACATCGCTGTCGGCGGCAATCCTGTCGTGGCCTATGCGGCTATGACCGCAAGTTGCTCCTGGTGACCAGGCATAGCGCCTTCGAGAGCGCCGACAAGCAATTGCTCAAGATTGAGCAGTTGACGAGCACGACTCTGGCTTAGAAGGCTGACGTTTGGGTCATCCGGGCGAGCAGTCTGATATACATCACGATACATATACTCGACATAGGCGCGTGTCGGCTCGTCGACGATCCTCGGAATGACCATTGAATTTTTCGGATCAAGGCGTTCCATATTTCCCATCAGCAGACCATCTCCGGCGAACTTGTCCAATTTCCGGAGATTAAAATTTTCGCGCGATTGGGTTGTCATCTTGCTGTACGACATCCCCGCCAACTTCTGGACATAGGCATAGGTTTCCTTTTTCGGCCGGAGTGTACGGGAGAGCTCGATCGGCTTGCCCACGAAGTAGGTGACGATCGGACCGCTCGACGCGACGAGAAGCTGGCGACTGCCGTCCGGAGTTGGCAAGGTTGCGAGCCGCTTGTTGCCAATATGGGCGTAAGTATAATATCGAATAAGGTGAATCGCCAATGCTGGATCCAGATCCTTAATTCCAACAAAATTCTTGAATGTATCAACCTCGATGTCCAGATTTTCGATCTGATCGACAGGATAATCAGGCTTCCCTAGGAGGTTAGGCGCTTGAGCTGATATCATACCTCGCAAGATACCGCGGCGGCCAGGATCAGGGTCAGGTATAGTTCCGCTGTGTAACCTAGAAAAGAATGACAATGTTTGCTGCTGAAATTCAACATCATTCAAATACTGGGGAGTAAACTGAAGATTTCCAATAAAATATTCATACTGCAATATCTTTTCAGCATCCGTTCTAGCCTCTCTTACCCTGTCGACTGAGAGGTATCCTCTCTCAAGATTCGCTTGCAGAACAACCATATTTATTTTGGATATTGCGTCCATGTTCTGGCCGTGAAGAATGAGAGTACCTGAAAGATTCTTCTCCAGAAGTGCTACACTCGGCCCTCTGCTAAAGATAATATCTTTCCTCATCATTTCCGCTAGGATAGCGTTCGTTTTTGGAGAATTGGAATACTTGTCTGCGACGTGATCGACTTTGATTCCAAGTTTATCTGCAACCGCAAAAGCTCTATCCGGTCCATTTGCTCGATTGTGATCAACAGTGATCGCCTGGATATTCGCAGCCCCAAGCTTTTGACGCATCGACAGATATATGCTTAGCGAATCGACACCGCCCGAAAACATGATTGCGGGTTTTATCCCTCGACGCTTGCAATATGCAGCAATCGCACTGCTCACCTCATTCATGGCAGCTTCAAACGAAGCAGCAGGACCGAGTTCTCTCCCCTTCATTATGTAGCTGGAGTAACGAGTGAACTTGCCTTCCTCAAACTCGACGACTGACGCAGGAGGAAGGCGAAATATCTTGTCGAAAACAGTTCGAAACGGCAGTTGGTTGTAGGAATGCCTCGATGCATAGTTCAGGAAAAACCCTAAACCGAACGAGTCCATCCGTATGTCGCCCTGGAGTGCGCGCAGGATGGGCGAAAGCGTGGTCGCGGCTATCGATCCCTTGGGTCCGGTGTGAATATAGCCCCCACAATAGCCCGGAGCCGTCACAATACGGCAACGCTGAGGCGTCATGTCCACCAGCGCATAGTTGCCAATACCGAAGCGCGCCTGATTGGCGAGAAAGCCGTCGAGCGGCATCTCCTTGTAGAGGCCGATGACAGCATTCGGCTCGGCCTGGATTGTATCGCCATACAATCTCAACTCCGCCGGGCCATATCCGGCACGGGTCGCCCGCTGCTCAACGAGCAGTGCATCAACGGAAAGATTCATGTATCCCACCACAACGGAATTCCGAACACGGACACATAGCGAAGTTAGAGGCGACTGGCCATCCCAAATTGCCTGCCCGAGATATTAGACAAACCAGCAAGGGATACAGGTTGCCTCACAATGCACATCCCTGTAATGGCGAACCGGTCTTACAGTAAGGTGGCTTGGGGGGAAGCATGGATTCCGATATGTTTGTGATGGCTCTGGGCTACCTTTCGATAGCCATTACCATCATCGCGGCGGTCGCTCTCTATTATATATTTTTGGTGAACCGCAAAGCAATCATTCTAAAAAGGACGACGAATCGCTCGCTACAGAAAGCAGAATCTGTGGAGAAGGTAGTAAAAAATATAGAGAAGGCGGTAAAAAGTGCGCAGAAATCTGCCATGGCAGCATCAAAATCTGCCAGATTGGTGGCCGAAAGAGCTGGCTGGCTGACACCTCAAACAGCAGGAGGGTTCAACGAAGACGAGATAAAGGCCATCGATTTGGCCGCAACCCTTCGATCTTCGGATCTTATGTCACAGTCGGTCGAGGCAGTCGCCCCGGCGTTGTCCGGAGCCCGGATAGCGCTCGGCGTCGGCCAGTCGTTCATGGCTGGAAGCGCAAGCGCCACACGTCTCAACATGGTGCCGGATATGGCCCTCAAAGATGTAACCTACCGTGCTAAAATGCTCGGGTCGGCCGAGCGGTGCCATGGGGATGGGGCATCCTATCACCACTATGGCAGCGCTGAGCTTACGCCGCTGACGGAGACGCTGGTTCGATATGAAATTCAGTTCTCCAACGAACAACGAATATCCGGCGACTATCATCCGAAGGCCCGGGGAGCGACCCCTCTTCCCACCGCGTGCATTACATTTGAACAACTGTTTGATGAACACCGCAGGGCTGCGGGAGCTTCCACGGAACCAACATTTGCGGACTTTGATGTGGCGGTGAACGTTGCCCGAAACGAACTCAGCCTCGAACATATCTCCGGCCCGCCCGCCATAGATCGCACTAAGGATGCTATTCGCAAAGCCCATGATGTGTCGCGGGCCGAGTTTCCCGATCTGCCTGCCGGTCATTCGATCACATTCGAGCGGCATGGACAGAACAATGAGGGTAGCAGCACTCCCGCCGGCCAATATATGACAGACCATCGGGCTTTCCGGCTGAAAGTGAATTCCTGGTCGAGAGAGATCACTGGTTCCGACCTGCCCGCCCCTTGGATAGCCACGCAAGTGTCCGGTGCATACGGTTCGCCTCGACGGCAGACAGCCGCGGCGCAGTTGTCCATGGCGCTCAACGACGCCGATTACTTCCTGGCGACACCAGACTATCCTTTCATGCATTATGGAAAGGCGAAGGAACCTCACCCCAGGGCCGGTGACCGCCATCCCACGGCCAACGGCACCATGATGCCAGCCATCTATATGGCCTACGCTCGCTATCACGTGCAGGTCTTACGGAGGAACTGGTTCCCTACACATATGGGAGAAGCATTTTTTCGCGGTAATTTCATCCTTGTCAGTTTCCGGGCAATGGTGCCGCCCTTGCGAATTTCCCCGGTCTGCGTTTCGACGACGCTGACCATGATCGAGGCATTGGGATTCGACGTGGAAGATGCGGGCGTTCCCGTTCGAATTGTCGGCGCCCCCGAACTGGTGGGCGAATTGACCTTCCGAATCCAGTGCGCTCGCGAACTCAAGAATCCGATCGTCGGATTGGCAAAAGGTTCTTTCGGGCTCGCAGAGATCGGCGCCATGGGTAGCGGTGCGACAAACATATCGGATAGCCAGAAATTGAACCCTAGGTTCCGGCCGTCATTTCGTGAAGGTTACACTGACCATTTTGCAAAAGGCTTTGTCGACGACTTCGGGCTAGAAGATCTCGAAGATTGGTATGAGACATTTGAGTTCAGCAATTGGGCGGTTGCTCAGCGCGTACGATGCAAGCCGATGCCGCAGACCATCGATGAACCGATCTCGCTCGATACTGCCCGTCCCGACGACAGCGAGGTCGACGACATTTGAACACCGGTGACACCCTGCATAGTAGGGCAGTATGGTTTCAAACCGTCTTCCAGCAATTCAGCTTGGTAGTCCACGGACGAGTCCACACGGGCGATACCGAAAACTGTACTTCGCTCGTTAAATCTCCCGAAACCATCGCGCCACACGCGACCTTAACCCAACCGCGCTAGGCTTGACTTTCGTTTTGAGACCAGAGGCGGCAGTCTGAATGTTTGTTGAGCGGGACCGATCCGCCGGGGAAGGCACAGTGCAGGAACGGCGCGACGCTGCCCAGAACGACAAGCGCATACTCGGGCATGTCGTCCAGTGCGACGGCGCCCGCGCGACGATCGCCGCTTTCGCCGACGACGCGGAAGGCGCCATCACGGGCATGTGGACCGTCGGCAAGATGATCTCGATCAATCTCGGCCCGATCCGCACCGTCGGTCTCGTCTACGCCATCGGCAAGGCCGACCGCCACTGGAACCCCGGCGACCAGAACGCCATCGAGGTCAGCGTCGAATTGATCGGCGAGGTGCGCGACAGTGTTCCGCCAGCGGCTCCGGTGTTCGACCGCGGCGTGACCCAGTATCCGCATATCGGCGCGGTGGCACACCGCATCCGCTCGCGCGACCTGCAAGCGGTCTACGACCTCGCCGGGCGTCCGGCGGTCACTCTGGGCTCATTGTCCCAGGACGAGACGATCGAGGCCCGCATCGCCATCGACGACACGCTGTCGCGCCATTTCGCCGTCGTCGGCACCACCGGCGTCGGCAAGTCGACCGCTGTGTCCCTGCTGCTGCGCAAGGCGATCGAGGCGCGGCCGGATCTGCGCATCCTCATCCTCGACCCGCACAACGAATTCGCCAGCGCGCTGCCCGAACACAGCTACAAGATCGACACCAACAGCCTGGAACTCCCCTTCTGGCTGTTCCGGCTGGAGGAACTGGCGGAGGTTCTTTTCCGCGGACGGGAGGTGGTGCCTGAAGAGGTCGACGTGCTGCGCGATCTCATTCCCGTCGCCAAAAACAATTACAAGAACGCCGCCTCCGGTGGCCTCGTCCGGCGCGGCCAGGATTCGATGACGGCCGACCTGCCGGTGCCCTACCGCATCGCCGACCTGATCCGCCTGATCGACGAGCGGATGGGATTGCTGGACAGTAAGAACGACCGCCCTGCCCTCAAGGCGTTGCGCACGCGCATCGAGTCCGCCATCAACGACCCGCGCTACCGCTTCATGTTCGCGGCGCGGCTGATCGAGGATTCGATCCACGAGACCATCGGCAAGATCTTCCGCGTGCCGCATGGCGGGCGGCCGGTCACCTGCTTCGAGATGGCCGGCCTGCCCTCCGAGGTCGTCAACTCGGTCTGCTCGGTGCTGGCGCGGCTCGCGTTCGACCTTGCGCTATGGAGTGAGGGCAAGCTGCGCCTGCTGCTGATGTGCGAGGAAGCGCACCGCTACATGCCCTCCGATTCGCGGCTGGGATTCGCGCCGACGCGCCATGCCCTGTCGCGCATCGCCAAGGAAGGCCGCAAATATGGCTGCTTCCTCGGCGTCGTCACGCAGCGCCCTGGCGAACTGGACCCAACGATCCTGTCGCAATGCTCGACGATCTTCGCCATGCGTCTCGCCAACGAGCAGGATCAGGCGATCATCCGTTCGGCCATCGCCGACTCATCCGCGTCAACCCTCTCCTTCCTGTCGTCCATGGGCCAGCGCGAGGCGATCGCCTTCGGCGACGGCATCGCCACCACCATGCGGTTCAAGTTCGAAAGACTAACAGCCGATCGCATACCAGGCGCGGGCAAGCATCATGCGGCGGATGTGGTGTCCGGCGTCGGCGGCGAGGTCGATCTCGCGATGATCGTTGACAAGCTCCGCAACCACCAGCGGCCCACGGGACCGTCGCTCGCTGCAGCCGAGCCGGTCGAGCCGGCGCGGCAGGCCGGCGACCCGGGATACCGCAGGGCGCCCTTCCCCGAGCAGTCGTCCAGCCAGAGCGTGCAACGCGACGACCAGCGCAGCGAGTTTCGCAACACCGGCTTCGGCCAACGCCGATAGGCCGCCCAAACGCGCTCAATCTCTCTTATCGAAATTTTGGTCCGACCGGGATGGAATGGCACTTCACGCGCTGACGCGGTTTCGGCCTTCTTTCTTCGCCTGGTAAAGCTGCTGGTCGGCGCGGCGGAAGAAGTCCTCCGCTGTTTCCTTGTGGTCCCAGACCGCCAGCCCGACGCTTGACGTGATCCTGAGGCGCACGTTGCCGGAAAGGATCGGCATGTTGGCAATGCCCTTGCGGATGCGCTCGGCTAACCGCGTCAGCATGTCCAGATCCATGTTCGGCGCCACCACGGCGAACTCCTCGCCGCCCAGCCGCGCCACCACGTCGTGATATCTTGTCATGTCCTTCAGGCAGCCGGCGACCACGCGCAACGCCTCGTCGCCGACGTCGTGGCCATGTGTGTCGTTGACCTGCTTGAAATGGTCGAGATCGAAGATCATCAGCCCGACCGGCTTGTCGATCTTACTGAACTCCTCAAGATATTCCTTGAGCGCCTCGTCGAAGTAGCGCCGGTTCTGCATGCCGGTCAGCGCGTCGGTCAGAGCCGCCTGTTCCAGCGTCACCGAGCGGTCGCTCAGCGACTTGGTCATGGCACGGAGCTTGCCTTCTTCCTTCACCTGGGTGCGGATCAGCGGATAGATGAAGAAGATGCCGAAGAACAGCGCGGTGGCGATCAGTACGCCGGTGGCGAACAGCAGATGCGCCAGATAGGTGAAGTGGGCGGCCACGTCCTGAGCGCTTGCCAGAACCCGGGGACTGTCCTGCAGCACGTCATAGGCATGCAGGATCACCACACCGGCCGCAAGGATCACGGCGATGAAAACAATGAAGGCCGACTCGGATTTGTGGAACCTCATTGCCGCTCCGCACGCATACGGCGGACTTATCGCAGCTTCGACCTTACGGAGCGTTAATATCAACAACCATGGCGTGAACCATGACTTAAACGTCAGGTAACCATAGTTCCTGAGAACTGTTTCGATCCCTTTCTTCGGATTCGCGCCTTACTGACTGAATTCTTTGCCATTCCGGTCCGAACTGGTTGCGGAACCATGTCGATTGTCGCTTGGCATATTGGCGGGTTGCAATCTTTGCGCGAAGGATCGCCTCGCCCTCGGAAATCTCCCCCGCGGCGGCGGCTGAAAGCTCCCTGACGCCGATGGCTTTCATCGCCGGCAGCGCCGGGTCGAGGCCAAGTTGCATCAAATTGTGCACCTCCTCGCACGCGCCGCGTTCCAGCATCCTGTCGAATCGCGCCTCGATGCGCCGGATGAGTTCAGCCCGATCCGGATCTATGACGAGCAGGCGCGCACTGCCTCGGTCGACGAGTGGCTGACCCTCTATCGCCTGCCACTCCCGCAGCGACTTTCCCGAGCTTTCCAGCACTTCAAGTGCACGCACGATCCGCTGGCTGTCCGAAGGCCGCAGCCCGGAAGCGGTCACCGGGTCTTCCCGCATCAAAATCCTGTGAAGCCTGTGTGCGCCCTGCTCCATCAATTCGTAGCGCCAGCGGTCGCGCACATTCTGCGGAATATCGGGCATCTCCGAGAGCCCCTGCAGCAGCGCGCGGAAATAAAGCCCGGTGCCGCCGACGAAGACCGGCCTGCGCCCATCGAGCACGCCGCTGTCTATCAGCCGCATGACGTCGCGCAGCCACGCGCCGGTCGAATAGGGCGTAGAAGGATGGACGTGCCCGTAGAGATGATGCGGCACGCGCTTGAGTTCCGCTTCGGAGGGGCGCGCCGTCAGCACGTTCAGCACCGAATACCCCTGCATGGAATCGGTGTTGACGATCGTCCCACCGACGCGCTCGGCAATATCCAGCGCCAGCGCCGACTTGCCGCTGGCGGTGGGCCCGGCTATCAGGATCGCATCCTTCAGCCGTCCCGCATCCCGAACGGACTCTTCCATGTCGCTCGTCGCCACGCTGATCTCGCACCCGGCTGAACGCGCCGTAAAACCTGCGCTGGTGGATATGGCATCGCGCGCCTTGAAGGCAACCGATTCGCGCTGGCTTGCGGCTGGCATCGCCTGCGACCTGACTTTGCCGGACGGTCTGGACATGCGGGACCAGGCATCCGGCCTCCGCGCCGAGCTGGCGTCCGCGAAAATCGATCTCGTCATCCAGCCAAGGGAAAGCCGCAGGAAGAAGCTGCTGCTCGCCGACATGGACTCGACCATGATCGACCAGGAATGCATCGACGAACTGGCCGACGAGGTCGGGCTGAAGGACCACGTCGCGAAAATCACCGCGCGCTCGATGAATGGCGAACTGGCTTTCGAACCGGCACTGCGCGAGCGCGTCGCCCTGCTGAAAGGTCTGGACGCCGGCGTCGTTGATCGCATCGTCGCCAACCGGCTGACGCTGGCCTCCGGCGGCCGCGAACTCGTTGCCACCATGCGCCATAACGGTGCCTGGACGGCGCTGGTTTCGGGCGGCTTCACCGCCTTCACGACGCGCATCGCCGAAAAGCTCGGCTTCGACGAGAACCGAGCCAATATTCTGCTGGAGGCCGATGGCAAGCTGGCCGGCAAGGTCGCCGAGCCGATCCTCGGACGCGAGGCCAAGGCGATCGCCCTGACCGAGATCGCCGCGCGCCTCGGCATCTCCACCTCGGATGTCATCGCCGTCGGCGACGGCGCCAACGATCTCGACATGCTGGCGCTGGCTGGCGCGGGAGTCGCCCTGCACGCCAAGCCGGCCGTCGCCGAGCAGGCTCGCATCCGGATCGACCACGGCGACCTGACCGCCCTGCTTTATATCCAGGGTTATGCCGAGGCCGATTTCGTCAGATGATCCTTTCCAAAACAAACCGCCTCATCCTCCGCAACTGGGAGGAGCGCGACCGCGACCTCTTCCACCGCATAAACTCCGATGACACGGTGATGGAGTTCTTCCCCTTTCGCCGCGATCGCGCGCAGAGCGACGCGATGATGGACCGCATGCGCGCCGAGATCGACCGCGACGGTTTCGGCTGGACGGCGGCCGAAATCGCCGCCACCGGCGAATGCATCGGTTTTGTCGGCTTGCACGCCGCGGAAATCGTTCCGGTCGTGCCGGCAGGTTCTTTCGAGATCGGCTGGCGGCTCGCCCCCGAATTCTGGGGCAAGGGTTATGTCACGGAAGGTGCGGCAAAGTTGCTGGACTTCGCGTTCGACAGCCTCGGACTGAACGAGATCGTCTCATTCGCCGTGGCAAACAACGACCGCTCCACCGCCGTCATGAAACGTCTCGGCATGAAGCGCGAGGCCTATTTCGACCACCCGGGCGTTCCCGATACGCACCCCGCGTTGAAGCGACATCAGCTTTACCGGCTTGCGCGGGAAGATTGGAAAGCGCGCCAAGCCTTATCGGAATAGACTGCCAGCCAAGCAAAATCAGATACTTGGTTGACTTTCCGGACTCAATCCATCCGCAACGTCACGAACCTGAGTTCGCCTGACTTCGACGCCAGCATCAGCAGCGCGTTCTTGCGGCCCTGTTCCTTCAGCGCGCCGATGCGGTCCATCACGTCCTTCGGTGACGACACCGATTCCTGCGCGATCTCGGTGATCACTTCGCCGGCGAGGATGCCGCGCTCGGCCGCAAGCGACTTCGGCTCGACCTCGGTGATCACCACACCCGAGACATCGCCGGCGATCTCGAATTTCTTGCGCGTCTCGTCATTGAGTTCGCCGACCGTCATGCCCAGCACCGAGGCGGTCGTCACCGCCTGTTCCTGCTCCTCGCCGGCGCTCTCCTCGGCCGAAGCCTGCTTCTCGCCGTCCTCAAGCCGGCCGAGCGTGACCTTCACTGTCTGCTCGACGCCCTTGCGCACGATCAGCACGTCGACGGCCTTGCCGACCGGGCTTTCGGCCACGACGCGCGGCAGGTCGCGCATGTCCTTCACGTCCTTGCCGTCGAATTTGAGGATCACATCACCGGCCAGGATCGTTCCGTTGTCCACCGGGCCGCCCTTGATGATGCCAGCGACCAGCGCTCCCTTGGCGGTTGCCATGCCCAAGCTCTCGGCGATCTCGTCGGTCACCGGCTGGATGCGCACGCCCAGCCACCCACGCCGCGTCTCGCCGAACTGGCGAAGCTGGTCGACGACGCCGATCGCCAGTTCCGATGGGATCGAGAAGCCGATGCCGATCGACCCGCCGGAGGGCGAGATGATCGCCGTATTGATGCCGATGACCTCGCCTTCCATGTTGAACAGCGGTCCGCCGGAATTGCCCCGGTTGATCGCCGCGTCGGTCTGGATGAAGTCGTCATAGGGGCCGGCATTGATGTCGCGGTTGCGCGCCGAGATGATGCCGACGGTCACCGTGCCGCCGAGCCCGAACGGATTGCCGATCGCCATCACCCAGTCGCCGATGCGCATGACGTTGGAGTCGCCGAATTTGACGGCGGTGAGTTTTTTCAGCTTCGGGTCGACCTTCAGCACGGCGATATCGGTCTTGGTGTCGGTGCCGACCAGTTCAGCCTTCAGCTTCGACCCGTCGGAGAAATTGACCTCGATCTCGTCGGCATCGGCGATCACATGATTGTTGGTGACCACGATTCCCTGCTCGGCATCGACCACGAAACCAGAGCCCAGCGACTGGACTTTCTGGTTTCCGCCGCCGCCCTGGCCACCCTCGCCTTCGCGGTTCTTGAAGAAGTCGTCGAAAAAATCCTGGAAGGGCGAACCTTCGGGCAGTTGCGGCATCGGCACGGCGTTCGGCGCCTCGGTGCCCTTGACGTTCTGCGTGGTCGAGATGTTGACCACCGCACCGAGCAGCCTTTCCGCGAGATCGGCGACCGAGGCCGGTCCGTGCGAGGGCTGGAGCTGAACCTGAGGCGGAGCGACCGGTGCTGGCTGCGCCGCCGCCGGAGCGGGTTGTGCCTGCTCCTGGGCCAGCGCCAGCGGCGCAAAGGACGGAACCACAAGCACACCGGAAAGCAAGGCGGTCGTCGTCGCGAACAGTCTCTTGGCGATGGCCGAACGGACGGACGTTGCGCTCATGTAGTCGTTCTCCGGAAATTTGCGGAACCTGCGTGTCCTGCGGAATGCAAAACCTGCGGTTCGTTCAAGACATTAGGCGTGCTGATATTCGGGTCAGGCAGCAGCGCCCGAATGTCGACCGTGGACAAGAAATAGGGCGTGTTTGCGGCTCTGCCTATCGGCAAAATCACAAAGTTGCGTGAGAGCGCGACGCGGCGGCCTACCCACGCACCAGCCAGACGATGGCGACACCGGCGGCAATCGCTACAAGGCCGGCGCCGCGCAGCGTATTCTCCGACATCGACAGGACTTCCGTGGCGAGCTTTTTCGCCAATGCCGGAAAACCGCCATAGACCAGGCCCTCGACAACGAGGACAAGGCCCATGGCGGCCAGGAAGTCGTTCACCTGCCGGCGCCTATTGCACGGAGCCTGTGGACGAAGTCCCACTGGGCGCCGGAGCTGGAGCGGCAGGCGCCGCCGGCTGGACGGTCGGAGTTCCCTCCGCATTTTTGAAGTAGCGGAAGAACTCTGAATCCGGCGTCAGCAGCATCGTCGTGCCCTGGCTGGTAAGGCTGGTGCCGTAGGCGTTCATCGAACGGTAGAACTCGAAGAAAGCCGGATCCCGCTGGAAGGCGTTGGCGAAGATGATGCTTCGCTGCGCCTCGCCCTCGCCGCGCAGGATTTCCGATTCCTTGCGGGCTTCGGCCACCGTCTCGACGACCTCGCGGTCGGCGCGGGCGCGGATGCGCTGCGCCGCCTCGTTGCCCCGCGCCCTGAGCCGCTCGGCTTCGGCGAGACGCTCGGCCTTCATGCGGTCGTAGGTCTGTTGCGAGACCTCCTGCGTCAGGTCGGTGCGGCGGATACGCACGTCCTCGATCTCAAGGCCGAGCGATGTCGCGTCGGGGCGAAGCTGGTCGCGTACTTCGCGCATCATAGACGCGCGCTCTTCCGACAGGGCGGCCTCGAAGCCACGCAGGCCGTATACGCGACGCAGCGCCGCGTCGAGACGGGTGCGCAGCCGCTGCTCGGCCAGCGGCACGCTGCCCGATACGGCCGAGCGGAACACCCGCGCATTGTTGATGCGATAGGCGATGAAGGCATCGACCTCATAGAACCGGCCGCCCGACACCTGGACGCGGATGTCGTCCAGGTCGAAGCGCATGACGCGATCCTCGATGATCTGGACATTGTCGGCTTCGAGGAAGGCGAACGGCGCCTTGAAGTAGATTCCGGGCTCGGTCTTCACGTCGACGATCTCGCCAAAGCGGAGCACGATTGCCTGTTCCCGCTCGTTTACCACGAAGATCGAAGAATAGATCAGGAAAAGCACGACGATGGCGACAACGCCAATAGCTGCGAGGCGGTTCGACATCAATTGCTCCCTCCGGTGGCCGGGGCGCGCTTCTGCAGTTCGGGAAGCGGCAGATAGGGGACCACGCCCTGGCCGCTGCCCGGCTCCACGATCACCTTGTTGGCGTCGCGCATGACCCGTTCCATGGTTTCGAGATAGAGGCGCTTGCGCGTCACATCCGGAGCCTTGGCATATTCATCGTAGACGGAGATGAAGCGCTGAGCCTCGCCTTCCGCCTCCTGCACGATGCGGTTCTTGTAGGCGGCTGCCTCTTCGCGGATCTGCGCGGCATCACCGCGCGCGGCGCCGAGTTTCTGGTTTGAATATTGGTTAGCCTGCTCGACGAAGCGGTCCTCGTCCTGCTCGGCGCGCTGCACCTCCTCGAACGCGTCAGCCACCTCACGCGGCGGCGCGGCGTCTTCGATGGAAATGGCGTTGATAGTCAGGCCCGCACCGTACTCGTCCATCGTCTGCTGGATGTTGGTGCGCACCGTGTCGGCGATGCCTTGGCGGTCGTCGCGGAAGATGTCCTGCGCCGGGCGTCGTCCGACGGCCTCGCGCATGGCGCTTTCGGCGACCTGCCGCAGCATTTTGTCCGGATCGGCCACGTTGAAAAGATAGGCCCTCGGATCGGCTACCTGGTAAGCGACGGAAAAGCGTACGTCGACGATGTTCTGGTCGCCCGAAAGCATCAGGCCGGTGGTCGAACTGCCGCGCCCTTCCGGAATGTCGATGAGCTGCTCCGCGGTCTTGGCCTTCTCGACCGTTTCGATCGGCCACCAGTGGAAGTGCAGGCCGGGCTCGGACAATTCCGCCTTCGGCTTGCCGAAGCGCAGTTCAACGGCCAGTTCGTCGGGCTGCACGGTGTAGATTGCCTGGAACAGCCAGAACACGACGATCACGATGCCAATGATGGCAAACATCAGCGGGTTGGCGCCGCCACCACCGGGCAGCACGTTCTTCAGCCGGTCCTGGCCACGCCGTATGATGTCCTCGAGGTCGGGCGGAGAACCTTGCGGGCCGCTCGGACCGCGCGGCCCCTGGCCCCATGGACCACCTCCGCCGCCATTGCCGCCGCCGCCCCAAGGGCCGCCGCCGCCGCTCTGATTCTTCCAGGGCATCGAATTCCTTTCACTCCGCGCGCCGCACGTTAGGGTGTGTTGAGATTTGGGTCAGGCTGAGCCGAAAATGGCGATTTCGAGGTCGCGCAGCGACGAGCGGAGCGTACATTTGGGTACGTGAGCACCGGAAGCGCAGAAATCACCATTTGCAGGCCAGCATCACCCAAATCTCAACACACCCGTGACCGGCGGTCGTATGCAGTCGTTGTCCCTTGTATAGGGTTGCGCCGTCACGCTTTCAACGCGGGCCGCGCCCGCCACGATCAATCCCACGTCAAATTACCAGGAAACTGCCGGATCGCCCCGCTATTTGCTGTAGCGCATGCTTCTGCCACGCCGGACGGGCAGCCGACAATGCGGCATTTCCGGTCTCGCTGCCGTCCATTTTTAGGCCGGCTTCGAAACGATCGCCGCCGCCCAGAAACTCATGACGAGATCGAAGACTACGTCCGCCCGGCTGCCTCATCACGTCGCTCATAGACGGTATAACGTGTCGCATGGCTGTCCTTCTCGCCGGCCGGCACGTCCTCTGCCGAGACCTCGGCCCACACTGCCGGGTCGACGATGGGAAACAGCGTGTCGCCGTCGATGTCGGCCAGCACATGCGTGAGTTTCAGCCTGTCGGCGAGGCCGATCACCTGCCGGTAGATCTCGCCGCCACCAATGATGCAGATCTCATCCGCGCCGGCCATGCAGCGGCCCTTTGCGGTCGCCAGCGTCAGCGCATCCTTGAGCGAGGTGACCACCTCCGCGCCTTCCGCGCGATAGGCCGGATCGCGGCTGATCACGATGTTGAGCCGGCCGGGCAGCGGGCGTTTCGGAAAGCTCTCCCAGGTCTTGCGGCCCATCACGATCGGATTACCCATCGTGCCCGCCTTGAAACGCTTAAGGTCGCTCGAAAGCCGCCACGGCAGCCCACCCTCGCGGCCGATCACGCCATTTTCGGCGACGGCGGCATAGATCGCGATACGCATCAGTTCGCCGTGCCCGCCGGTTCCAGGATCAGGATATCGAGGTCGCGCTCAGGATAATAATCCGTGGCTTCGAGTTCGAACCGCGTCGGCCCGGTCTTTTTCAATCCCGTCGCGCAGAAGCTGACGAGGTTTTTCGGGTCGCCCTTGTCGACCGTGAGATGGAATTTCCCGATCGTGCCCAGCGCCCAGTTGCCGCCGGTGGTCAGCACATATTGCAGGCGGTTTTCCGACAGCGCCGGATAGCCGTCAGGGCCGGCTTTCGCTTTGACGACGGCGTTCTCGAAACTTTTGTCGATGCAGTAGCGCTGCCTGTATTCCGGATACGCCTCCTGGAACGCGCTGCCGTTGTAGAAGTTCAGACCGACCGAGGCGCCGACGCTCGGCCGGTAGCGATGCGCCACCGCGACCGGCTTGCCGGCCGGAAAACTCGCCCGCCACCAATAGGTGGATTTCAGCGTCCACAGCGGCGTGCGCACGTTCTTCCAGCCCGAGCCGTCGTCGTAGGAATCGATCAAAATGATGCCGCGATCGATCCAGTCGGCCGCGACGTCTTCCGGCAGCTTTTCCAACGCGGCGAAGACCGGCTTGGCGAAGGGATTGACCGGCACGCCCTGCGCCTTCAGCAATCCGGTCACGTCGACGCCCACGGCCTCGGCCCGCTGCTCCAGTTCGGCCTTCACCGGCGCGCCAGCCACCGTCACCTCGAGGCCCAAAAAATTGTCGGAGGTGTCGTCCGGCAGTTGCGGCATCTCGTGCGGGTTGGCATCGACGTCCGGCATCGGAAAGGCGACGATCGTCTCGAAATCCTTGTCGGACTGGTTGCGAAAAATATAGTCGACCTTCACCTCCTGCATCGAGATGAACAGTTTTTCGCTTTCCATGGCGATGTCGTCGGTGCGGCCGAGAATAATGCCGCCGGCGCCGAGTCCGGCGATGGAATCGTTAGCCGCCGCAGGCACGGCCATCGACGCCAGCCCTGCCGCCGCGCAGAGAACCCGGACAAGTCGGGACATTCTTCTTCTCCCTGATGACGGAACCGGAGCGGCTCCCGCCGCATGGAAGCGAACGACGGTCACCGCCCGCAAGCGATCGTCACACGGCGATCGGTGCTTTTATGCTAGCGTCGGCGACGTAGTTTTCGACCGAAAAGTCTTCGAAACGGAAGGCGAAAAGGTCCTTGACCGCCGGATTGATCCGCATCGTCGGCAGTTTCTTCGGCGTCCGCTTCAATTGCTCGCGCGCCTGCTCGAAATGGTTGGAATAAATGTGCGCGTCGCCAAGCGTATGCACGAAATCACCGGGTTTGAGCCCGGTCACCTGCGCCACCATCATGGTCAGCAGCGCATAAGAAGCGATGTTGAAGGGAACGCCGAGAAAAATGTCGCCTGATCGCTGGTAGAGTTGGCACGACAGCTTTCCGTCGGAAACGTAGAACTGGAACAGGCAGTGGCACGGCGGCAGCGCCATCTGGTCCACTTCTTCCGGGTTCCAGGCCGAGACGATCAGACGCCGCGAGTGAGGATTCTTCCGTATCTGTATGAGAAGGTTCGCGATCTGGTCGATCGAGCCGCCATTGCGCGTCGGCCAGGAGCGCCACTGCGCGCCATAGACCGGACCGAGGTCGCCATTCTCGTCAGCCCATTCGTCCCAGATCGTCACGCCATGGTCGGTGAGATATTTTGTGTTGGTGTCGCCGGCCAGGAACCACAGCAGTTCATGGATGATCGACTTCAGGTGCAGCTTCTTGGTGGTCGTCACCGGAAAGCCCTGGCTGAGGTCGAAGCGCATCTGATAGCCGAACACCCCGCGCGTGCCGGTGCCTGTCCGGTCGGGACGGTCGGTGCCGTTTTTCAGCACATGGTCGAGAAGGTCGAGATACTGGCGCATCGGATCACGAAAGGGTCAGGATGGTCCCAAGCATAACATCTGGCAGCGCCTGCGGGCAGCAGTCGCGGCCGCTTCTCCAGATATCGTCAACAGACATCTTGCCGGCAAGTGCCGGAACGCGAACGGCCGGCACGATGCCGACCGCATCGGACCAACCCTACAGCGAGCCGAGCTTCCCCAGTTCCTTCGCCACCAGGTAGTAGAACGTCACGCGGCTCTTCGAATTGTCGGCAGCCATCGCTTTGGCGGTGTTGGCGATTGCCGCGTCAGCCTTGGCGCCGTCGGTCACGCCGAGCTTCTTGCCGGCCCAGTTGGTCTTGACGCGCTCGAGTTCCTTGGGATCGGTGGCCGAAACCAGCGAGGAATCCCGGTTGCGCAGCGCGATGCCGAGATGCTTGACGATCTTGTCGACGACTTCGGCGCTGGCGCCGGCATCGTATTTCTTCACGTCTGCAAGGTAATCGGCCATCTCTATCCCTCCGGCTGTGCGTGCCGTCCAAGAGCCGAATCGCACCGGCTGGACTTCGGACGCGTTTCCACAACCCAAGCTTTGTGGACGTACCGGCGCGAGTCAAGGCCGAATGGCCGTCCACAAGCGCTTTCGCTTGAATGCGCCGGGGCTTTCAATTCCTTCGCCGGCCCCCTATATTCGGTCCGTCAGCTTGCCTGACTATGGCAATAAATGGGCGATGCAATAAGCCGTTCGGACCCGGGGGCGGTACCCGGCGCCTCCACCAAAAGCCGCCGCAAAAAGGCGGCTTCTGCTGGGGGCGAAATAGGATCGACGAAGGTGTAAAGATCGTACTTTTGCCCGGCATTGTACCACCGTTATCGGGCTAAACTTATAGTTGCCAACGACAACTATGCGGAAGCACGTCTCGCCGCTTAATGCGGTGCGATAGCTTCAAATCAAGTCCTAGAGGTTCGCACTTCTAGGCGGGGTTCGGAGGTACCTGGCAACAGAAACCTCCACTTTCCTTCTCGCGACTGAGCTTTCCGTTTGATACGATCGCGGCATGGGCACGAAACGTGAAGACGCACTGGCAACATTGCGCGCCGCCGAGTCACAATTGCGCGCAAAAGGCATTCAGCATGCCGGTGTTTTTGGCTCGGTTGCACGGGACGAAGCCAAGCCCCGGAGTGACATCGATATCCTAGTCGACCTCGATCCGGCGCTGCCTATCACGATCTACGACTACGTCGGCATTCAAGAAGAGGTCGCAAGCCTGTTCAGCCAGCCCGTGGATGTCATTGACGGTGCTGGATTGAAGCCCCGCATACGCTCTGCGGTCACCCGCGATCTCGTCTATGCTTTCTGAGCGGGAGCGCAACGCCCTCCTCGATATCCTCGAGAACATCGGCCACGCCGAAACGTTTCTAGCGGATACCAGCAAAGACGAGTTGGCCACGGATACCCTCCGTTTCTACGCCGTGACGCGGGCTCTGGAGATAATATCCGAGGCATCTCGCCGCTTGCCTGCGACGATCAAGGACCGTCATCCGGACGCCCCTTGGCAGCAGATCGCAGGTGCGGGGAACATCTACAGGCACGGCTACGATTATGTTTCGGCTGCCGTTGTTTGGCAAACCGTCAAGCTCTCCCTCCCTGCCCTTCGTGCGATCGTCGAAGACGAGATCCAGCGCGAAGGCGAATAGCGATCTGTCCCGCCGCTCAATTTTCGTTCTTGATCAATAGTTGGCGCGATGTCTCCCAACACCTTCTTCGTCCTCACCGGCGGCCCCGGCTCCGGCAAGACCACACTGATCGACGCACTACGCGCCGAGGGTTTCGCCGGCACCGAGGAAGCCGGGCGCAGTATCATCCGCGACCAGGTGACCATCGGCGGCAGCGCGCTGCACTGGGCCGACCAGAAACTCTTCGCCGAATTGATGCTCGCCTGGGAGATGCGTTCCTGGAACCAGGCGCTTGCTGTCGCCGGCCCCGTCTTCTTCGACCGCGGCGTTCCCGAATGCGTTGGCTACATGAACCTATGCGGCCTGCCCGTCCCCGATCATTTTCGCCGCGCCGCGGAAAAGTTCCGCTACAACAGGACCGTCTTCATCCTGCCGCCCTGGCCGGAAATCTACGGCAACGACACCGAGCGCAAGCAGGATTTTGCCGAGGCGGTGCGAACCTTCGAGGCGGTGGCCGCAGCCTACACCGCTTGCGGCTACGATCTGGTGGCAGTGCCGCGCGCCCCGATTGCCGACAGGTTGGCCTTCATAAAATCAAGGGCGCTCGCGGCGCCCTCGACATAATCTCACTCGGTACGCCCGCATTCATTCTGCCGGCGCAACCTCCATCTCCTGGCGGCGGCGCCGGGAACCGAGCGTCACCACGGACAAAACCAGCGCAATGACCGCGCAGGCGGCAATACCCGTGATCATCGGCATCGGCATGCCGTTGGCGAACAGCCCTGTCACCGTCATGGCGGCGACGCCGGTAATCATGTGCAGCGTGCCCATCAGTGCCGACGCCGTTCCCGCGATCTCGCCATGGTCTTCCATCGCCAGCACCGAGGTCGTCGGGATGACCAGCCCGAGGAAGCCGTAGCCGAAGAACAGGGCGACGGCCATGAAGGCGAGCGACTCCACACCGGTCGCCATCACGGCGTACATCGCGATCATCACGGCCGCGTAGCCGAACACGGCGATGCGCACGACGCGGCGCAAGCCGAACTTCTGCGCCAGCCAGCCGCTGAACTGCGACACGGCGAAGAACGAAACCGCGTTGACCGAGAAGAACAGGCTGTAGGTCGACGGCGACATGCCGTAGTGGTCGATGATCACGAAGGACGAGTTGGCGAGGTAGACGAAGAAGCTGGCGATGCCAAAACCGCCGATCAGCACGAGGCCGAGGAAGCTGCGATCGACCGAGAGCTTTTTGTAACCCGCCCAGGCGGCGGAAAACGAGCTGCCGCCGCGCATCTCGGCCGGGCGCGTCTCTTCCAGGCCGGCGACCATCAGGATGTAAGCCAGCACCGCCGCAATCGTCACCGCCCAGAACACCGCGCGCCAGCCGAAAGCGTCGATGATGAAGCTGCCGGTCAGCGGCGCGAGAATCGGCGACACGCTGAACACCAGCATCAGCAGCGACATCAGCTTGGCCGCTTCGGGGCCGGTGTGCAGGTCGCGCACGACGGCGCGCGGCACGACCATGCCCGTGCTGGCGCCAAGCCCCTGCACCAGGCGGAAGAAGATCAGCCAGCCGACATTGGGGGCAAGTGCGGCGCCGACGCTCGCCAGCGCGAACACCACCAATCCACCGTAGAGAATCGGCTTGCGGCCATGGATGTCTGCCAGCGGCCCGACCAAAAGCGGCCCGATGGCGAAGGACAGGAAGACCACGACCAGGCTCATCTGCACGGCCATGTCGCTGGCGCCGAGGTCGGCGCCGATCGACGGCAATGCCGGGAGATACATATCGATCGCGAACGGCCCGATGGCTGAAACCAGCCCAAGCACAATCGCGTAGCGCAGGTAATTCGTTTGCATGACGTATGGCTCTTTTGCTGCGGCCGCTAGTCCGGAATGGCGGCGGCCTGGCAACGCGAAGCTTCGGCCAAAAGCTCCCGCACTGCACAATATCGATATTTTTGGACGCTCTTGTCCAAATTGTCAATCAGGTGTACATAAATTTCCGATGCCACCTGTCACCGCTCCTGACATAGCCGGCCCCCGCGGCCAGATCGAAACCGGCCCGCGCGGCCATATCGAGAAGCGCCTGTCGATCATCGACGCGGCGGCCTGCGTCTTCTGCCGCGAAGGCTTTGGCGGCACCAACATCGACATGATCGCCGTTCAGGCCAACGTCTCGCGCCAGACCGTCTACAACCATCACGGCGACAAGGAAAAGCTGTTCCAGGCCGTCGTCCGCGAGGTCACAGAGCGCATCAACGCCGACATTTTCGACACGCTCGCCACCTTTCCGGACAAACCCACGGACCTTGAGGCCGATCTCGCCGCCTTCGCAGTCCGCCTGACGCGCAACTGCATCTGCAACCGCGACGGAAAATTCCTGCGCAAGCTGATCCAGTCCGAGGGCGAACGCTACCCAGAACTCTTCGCCGACTGGCGCGTCAACGGCCCGGCAAAGGTCTGGTCGGCGCTCGCCGCACGCTTCGCCCGCCTCGCCCTTTCCGGTCATCTCGACCTCGACGACCCCGACCTCGCCGCTCGCCAGTTCCTGGCGCTGGTTAATGCCGACCTGCAGACCGCCATGCTGCTCGGCGACGACATGGACGACAATTTTCTCGAAACCTCGGCAAAGAACGCCGTTCGCACGTTTCTCCGCGCCTATGGCAAACGCGGTTAGAGGATTTATTTGTCCGCTCCGCATAGGCATGCAAGAGATTCAGGTCAGGCTGAGCCGAAAATGCTGGCTTTCGGGGTCGCGAAGCGACGAGCGGAGCGTACTTTTGGGTACGTGAGCACCGGAAGCGCAGAAAGCCTGCATTTGCAGGCCAGCCTCACCTGAAGCTCTGCATGCCGAGCCCTATATTCCGTTTACGGCGGCCCTATCCTTCATTAGAGGTAAGGCAGTCGATTCACTCGGAACCCGCAGCGCGATGGCCGAAGACCACATCCGTTACGACATTCTTGCCCAGGAGGCGTTGCGCGGCGTCATGCGCAAGGTTCTGGCCGAGGTTGCGCGCACGGGCCTGCCGGGCAGCCATCATTTTTTCATCACCTTCCTCACCGGCGCGCCGGGTGTGCGCGTCTCGTCGCGGCTGCGCGAGCGTTATCCCGAGCAGATGACCATCGTCATCCAGTTCCAGTACTGGGACCTGAAAGTCACCGAGACCGGCTTCGAGATCGGCCTGTCCTTCTCCGACGTTCCGGAAAAGCTGGAGATTCCGTTTTCGGCGGTGCGCGGCTTCTACGATCCGTCGGTCAATTTCGAACTGGAGTTCGACGTGAAGACCGAGGCGGCCGCGCCTGTTGCGCCCGAGCCGCTTCGCCCGGTCGCCGTCGAAAAGAAACCGGCCCCCGTTGCCGCGTCCAAGAAGCCGGAACCCAAGGAAAAGGAAAAGCCGGCTCCCGCCAAGCCAGCCGCCGTGGCCGAGGACGGCAAGGGCGCCGACGTCGTCTCGCTCGACGCCTTCCGCAAGAAATAGCCGGCATAGCCTGCGCTCGGGGACAATTTTGTCATGGGCGACATCGTCAACCTTCGCGCCGCCAGGAAACGCCGCGACCGCGACGAGAAGGCGCGTCTCGCTGACGAGAACCGCGTCCGCCATGGCCGCACCAAGGGCGAAAAACAGAGGGATCGGGCCGAAGCCGGCAGGCTGGACGCGCATGTCGAGGCGCGCCGCCGCGACCCCAAAGCCACCGAATGAGCCTTGTGCGCAAACATTCGGTCTCGATCCGCGGCCACCGGACCAGCTATTCGCTCGAACAACCCTTCTTCGACGAACTCGCGAGGATCGCCAGCTTGCGCGGTCTGCCTCTTGCCGCCCTGATTGCCGAGATCGACGAAGGCCGGCCCCGCGAAGCAAATCTTTCCTCGGCCATCCGCGTCCACGTTCTGGATTGGGTGAAGAGTGAACGGGCGAATTTAGAGGTCAAAGCTACAGCTTCCCAACCGTTCAAGCCCGCGCTTCCGACCCAAGTGCCGTAACCCTCTCGCCGGGTTTCATCCTCCCGTCAGCGACCGGAAGAAATCCTCGAACGCCGAGGGCTTCGGCTTCGCGAGCGGCGGATAGTCGCCCATCTCCAGGCCCTGGCGCGGTTCATCCGACGGCGTCTCGGCTTCCGGCTGGACCGGCCGGCGGGGCGCCTGTTCAGCCGCCCGGCGCGCGGCTTCATCGGCCTGCCGCGCTTCCTCCGCGGCCTGGCGGCGCACCACCTCCTCGGTCTGGCGCCGGGATTCTTCGGCCTTTTCAGCCGCTTGCCGCTCCTGCTCGGCCTGTTCCGCGGCAACCCGCGCCTGCTCGGCGGCGATGCGGTCCCTTTCGTCGGCCTCCGCTTTCAGCCTTGCCTCTTCCTCGGCCTTGCGTCGTGCTTCCTCGGCCTTGCGAGCTTCCTCCTCCGCCCTTTGCCGCGCCTCTTCTTCCGCCCGTTGCCTTGCTTCCTCTTCGGCTTTGAGACGCGCCTCTTCCTCGGCCTTGAGCCTCGCGGCCTCTTCCGCCTGCCGCCTGGCTTCCTCCGCGGCCAGCCGCTTACGCTCCTCCTCTTCAGCCCTGGCGCGCGCCTCGGCTTCCGCCCGCTGCCGGGCCTCCTGCTCAGCCTTGCGCATCGCCTCGGCGGCCAGTCGGCTGCGCTCGGCCTCCAGCGCCGCATAATAACGCACCTCGCGCCGAAGCCTTTGCTTTTCAAGCAGGACGGCCTGCATGGCCTCCACCCGCGCCTGCTCGCGCTCCAATGCCCGCTGCGTCAGGAACTGTGCGAGCGGCTCGCTGTCGAAGGTAATTTTTGCGTCGCCGGCCGGCCCTTCGGCGGTGAACCGCAGCGCCGGTTCCGATCCGGCCAGCGCCTCCTCTCCCGCCGCATAGGTGACGGTGCCGCTCGCCGAAAGGTCGCCGGTGTTCAGGTCGGCACGCAATTCCGCCGAGATGCGCGCCGAAGAATTTTCCAGCGTCACCGGCGGCGCCCGCAAAACCCCGTTGGCGATGGTAAAGGCCACATCGGCGTCACCCCCGGCAAAGGAGCCGGCGGCCCCGATTTCCGGGGCAAAGGCACCCGTCTTGGCGGCATCGATGTCGCGACCGATGGCATCGGCGCGGGCCAGCAAGGCCGGCAGCGCATCGCCATTGATACCATCGATGCGAAGCCCCTTGATCGCCGCCGTGCCGGAGCCGGAAAGCGCAGCTATGATCGCCTCGACCGACTTACCGCTTCCCGAGACGGTGGCCGAGAAATTGCCCTTACCCGCCAGCCCCCCAATCCCGCTGTCGGACGTAAGATCGGCCCCGTTGAGCTGCACCTGCCCCGAAAACAGCCCTGTACCGCCATTGTTCTTCAGTTCGAAGCGCCCGCTGAGCTGCCCGCCACCATAAGTCGCCTTGATATTGTCGGCGCGAAAACCCTCCGCGCCGATACCCAGCGACAAGGTCGCGTCGTAGGCGCTGGCGCTTCCCGCCGTCAGCGTCGCGGCCGAAACATCGACGGAACCCGTGAACGGCAGCACCGCCTTCTGGCTGAACGGGGCCGTCGCCCATGCGCCCTGATTGCTCTTCAGCGCCTCCTCGCCGACCATCATCGCGGCGAAAGGCTCCAGCGGCAATTCGTCAAGCACCAAAGCGCCGCTGAAATTCGGCATGCCGTCCTTGAACTCGACGTTGAGGTCGCCGGCAACAGCCGTCTCGTTGACGACGCCATCCATGCCGCTCAGCACCAGCAGGCCGGAGCCAAGATCCGCCTGCGCCGAAAACTCGGCCGCTGTGCCCAGCCCCATGCCGGGCAGCACCACCCCCAAGGTCATCAGCCACGGCTCGATGTCCGCCGCCTCCACCGATGCCTTGCCCTTGGCTGAAAACCCGTCGCCGTCGATGCTGGTCGTCCCGTCGAAGGAGGCTAGGAACCGGTCGCCCTTGAGCTCGAGCTTGCTCGCAAGGCCAGTTGCCGCGACGCCCTTTGCGGAAAGCGTCAATTCCCCCGCGCCGATGCCGGGCAGCGGCAAGGTCGGAAGCCCGAGCAGCCCCAGCAGCGCCGTCGAATCCTCGTTGCGCGCCGAAAGCGCTAAGGACAATTGCGCATCGCCAGCGCCGGCCGGATGGCCGTTTCCCGACAGGCTGGCCGACAGCGCCGATCCCCCGGCATTGCCTTGCAGGCTCAGCGCCATGCCTGATGTGCCATCCTTGTTCGCCGCGGCACTTGCCACGACGTCGACACGCGCATCCGAAAGCAGCGAGGGATGGGCGGCGACCCGCCGCTGGA
This sequence comes from Mesorhizobium sp. IMUNJ 23232, assembly GCF_044326205.1. Classification (NCBI taxonomy): domain Bacteria; kingdom Pseudomonadati; phylum Pseudomonadota; class Alphaproteobacteria; order Hyphomicrobiales; family Phyllobacteriaceae; genus Mesorhizobium; species Mesorhizobium sp. IMUNJ 23232. The sequence continues at coordinate 170,204 of NZ_JBIRCY010000005.1, read as the reverse complement.
GCTGCTGCAGCAGATAATTGTCGGGAAAACTTTCGGCAGCGAGTTTTGCCAGCGGCGCGAGATCGACCGCGACGATCGAGGCATCGATATTGCCGGTTGGATTGTCGGGAAAATCCCTGATGGCGCCGGTGGCGCTGATCGATGCCCCGGCCAGCCCTCCGATCGACAGCCGGTCGATCTCGAGACGCCCCTGCCGCAGCCGCAGCGCCGTATCCACGGTTTCCGCCGACAAGCCTGCCACGCGCACCGGGCCGGCCTTGACCTGGAAATCGAGATCGGAGTCGGCAAAACGGTTGCGTCCCTCATCGCTGACGAACAGCGAAGCGAAAGCGGAAAGCCCGTCGACATCCATTGCATCGCCGTCGAGCCTGATGAAGACCGACGCGCGCGCTTCGGCGGGCTCGCGGCTGTCGATCTCGCCGCGAAAGCGGGCATCGCCCAGCACCAGCTCGAGGTCGCGGAACAACTGCCGCCGCTCCGTCATCTCCACCTTGGCGCTGAACCCCGCCGCGGGCAGCCGGCGGATCGCGTCATCTATGTCCTTGGCGACCCAGGCCGCGAAACCCGATGGCTGGGCAACGGCCAGCAGAAGATTGCCGGTGAAGCCGAAATCGCCATCGGTCTTGAGTAGCCCGTCGGCCTCAAGCGTGGTGCGGCCAGGCAGCGTCGCGCCCATCGACTTGATCGTCCAGCCATTCGCCGCCGGCTCGGCTGCCAGCCGCACATCACGGATCGTCGTGTCGCCGACGACCACAGCGGGCAGGTCCACCTTGATCGAACCCGGCATCGTCGGCCTCGGCAGGTCGAGCATCGCCGCTTCGAAAGCCGCGATCCGCTGTTCGAGCGACAGGCTGGAACCGTCGGTTGCGCCCAGTGCCTCATCGAAGCGCATCTGCGCGCCGCTGGCCTTGATCGCGAAACGCGGCTCGGCGCCGAAATCGAGGCTGGCGGTGCCGTCAGCCGTATAGGGCTGGTCGAGTGGGCCAGTCTCGAAGCGGAAAGCCGCCACGTCGAGCTTGCGGCTGTCGACCGAGAACTGGCCGCTAAGCCGGTAGCCCGGCGCTTCTGGCTGTTTTGGCGGTGCCGTCGCCGCGGCATCGATCTCCTTGGCATCCTCTTTCGCAACCGCTTCCACCAGGCGGAACGTTCCGGAATAGACCAGCCCCTCCGGTCGCAGCGCCACCTCGCCATCGGTGTCCAGCGACACCGGCTGGACCGTCGGCGTCGCTCTGACACGCAGCCGCATCCGGCCATCGGCATCGGCGACGCCGGTCGTCGCCGACAGCGCGGTCTGCATCCCGTCGAAGCTCAACGCGCCTTCCACCCGCCACGGGCCTGCCAGCGACTTGGCGGACAGTTCGGCGTTTATGTCGGTGAGTCGGTGCGTGCGCCCGCTCAGCCGGTGGCGCACGTCGATCTGGCCTTCGGTGACCGTCAGCTTTTCCAGCGCGATTTTCGCCGCTGGGATCGGGCTCGACGGCCGCACCGCCCAGTCGACCGTACCGTCCTCGGCGATGTCGACGACGCCTTTCGGCCGCACCATGCGCATGTCGAAGATCAAAAACTCGCCGCGCAGGAACGGCGCCAGTTCGGCGTCCATCGAAAAAGTCTCGATCGTCATTGCGGGCTCGCCATGCGCCCCGCCGCCGACCGCGACGTCCGAGAAAGTCACCGACGGAAACGGCAGCAGCCGCGCCTCGGCGTCGCCTTGCACCACGACCTTGCGGCCGAGGATTGCGCTCGCCTCGCGCTCGAATTCGGCGCGATAACTGGTCCAGTCGATGAAATACGGCGCCACCAGCGCCGCAGTCAGCACCAGGACGAAAAATCCACCGACGAAGACGAACAGCCGCGCCAGAATCAAGCCCTTTCATTCATGGAAGCGGAGCGGCACTGTAGAGCAAGATGCGTTCCGGTTGAACCATCGCCGCCGGTCCAATGTCAGTGGATTGCTCGATACCGCACCCGTCTGTCGATAAGGTGGCGATATCTCAGGGCACGCGGGCGTTTGTCGGCTTCTTACAAGGCCGCAGGTGCGTTTGTCGTTCCTTCGTGCCATATGTTGCGGCGTCGGCAATCCAGGCACGGCGGCGAATCAGCCGCCCTCCCCCATCATCGTCGGCAAAAGGTGCGGGTTTGTGCCGGTTTGGATGGATCGATCCGCGTGAGGGCGCCTGCGTCGGCAACCTGCGGATCGAGAGACGCACGACAATGAGCGGAAAATCCCTGCAATCGGCAATGGCGACCGGACCCGGTTGCGCCCCCGTTTCGGAAGGGAACCGTCGCGGTGCGTTTGGCCTTTTTGGAAGCGGTTGTATAGATTGGATGAAAACATAGAGGCAAGCATGACGAAATCACTCGACATCTACATCGGCTGGGATTCCCGCGAACCGATAGCCTACGACGTGGCGAAGAAAACCATCCTGGAACACGCCTCGATCCCGGTGCGCGTCATGCCGATCGTACTGAACGAGCTTGTCGAGAAGAGCGCCTATACGCGCGAGGTCGACCCGCTCGCCTCCACCGAATTCACCTATTCGCGCTTCTTCACGCCATGGCTCGCCGGCTACCAGGGCTGGGCGCTGTTCTGCGACTGCGATTTCCTGTTCCTCGGCGACGTGGCCGGCCTGCTGAAATATCAGGACGACAGCAAGGCCGTCGCCTGCGTCAAGCACGACTACACGCCCAAGGCGACGGTCAAGATGGACGGCAAGGTGCAGACCAACTATCCGCGCAAGAACTGGTCGTCCTTCATGCTGTTCAACTGCGACCACCCCTCGACCCGCCGGCTCACTCCCGAACTCATCAACCGCGAAAGCGGCGCCTACCTTCACCGCATGCAGTGGGCGGCCGACGACGAGATCGGCGAGATCCCGGTCGAATGGAACTGGTTGGAAGGCTGGAACGACAAGCCCGCGACCGGTACGCCCAACGCCGTGCATTTCACCAATGGCGGTCCGTGGTTCAAGAACTGGCAGGACGTCGACTACGGCGACGAGTGGCGCGCCGTCGCGCGTAAGATCGACCCGGACTTCAAGCCGATTTGAGCACAAACTTGACGATGTGTAATTTATAGATTACATCATCATGGCACGGCTCAAGCAGACTGAGACCTTTCAAAAATGGGAACGCAAGCTCAGCGACCCAAAGGCCAGGGCAGCAATTGCTGCCCGTCTTTTTCGATTGGCGAACGGGCTTTTCGGAGACCTATCGCCGGTTGGCGAAGGAATCAGCGAGCTGCGAATCCACTACGGACCGGGCTACCGTATCTACTTCCAGCAACGGGGTGACGAGATCATCGTGCTACTATGTGGTGGAGACAAGAGCACGCAGGATCGGGACATCAGGGCAGCAAAACGGCTTGCCATCGAATGGGACGGTCGAAATGGCTGAGAGACTTTATGACTATGACCCTGCGGATGCGTTGACCTCGGATGAAGCGATCGAGGTCTTTCTCAACGATGCCTTCGAGACTGGCGACGCGCGATATATCGCGCGGGCGCTTGGTGTTGTCGCCCGCGCCAAGGGCATGACGAAAATCGCACGCGAAACCGGTTTGGCGCGGGAACAGCTCTACAAATCGTTAAGCGAAGATGGCAATCCGACGCTGGAAACCACACTCGCGGTGCTCAAGGCGATCGGCTTCGAGATGACCGGCAAGCGCCACGCCGCCTGACCCGCAACGCCCTCAGAAAATCTTCCCCGGATTCAAGATTCCCTTCGGATCCAGTGTCGCCTTGATCGCCCGCATCACCTCGACACTGTGGCCGACCTCGTGTTCGAGAAAACCCATCTTGCCCTGGCCGATGCCATGCTCGCCGGTGCAGGTACCGTCCATGGCGATGGCCCGCATGTTCAGCCGCGCGACAAACTGCTCGGTGCGTTCGATCTCCTCGTGGCTGTCAGGGTCCATCAGCACCATGACATGAAAATTGCCGTCGCCGACATGGCCTACGATCGGCGCGATCAGTTTCATTTCGTCGATGTCTGCTTGCGTCTCGGCGATGCATTCGGCCAGCCGCGAGATCGGCACGCAGGTGTCCGTCGACAGGCTTTTGGCGCCCGGGCGCAACGTGAGGGCCGACCAGTAGGCGTCGTGCCGCGCCTTCCACAGTTTTGCGCGCTCCTCGGCCACCTTGGTCCACTGGAACGGACCGCCGCCGTATTCGGCGGCGATCTCGCCGAACATCTCGGCCTGTTCCGCGACGCCGCTGTCGCTGCCGTGGAACTCGACGAACAGGCAGGGCGACTCCGGATAATCCAGCTTCGAATAGGTCTTCATCGCCCGCATCTGCAACTCGTTGACCAGCTCGATGCGTGCCACCGGAATACCCATCTGGATCGTGGCAATCACCGCCTCGCAAGCCTTTTCGATGCTCGGGAACGGGCAGACCCCGCCCGAAATCGCCTGCGGAATGCCGTAAAGTTTCAGCGTCAGCGAGGTGATGATGCCGAGCGTTCCCTCCGAGCCGACGATCAGCCGCGTCAGGTCATAGCCGGCCGAACTCTTCTTGGCGCGCCTGCCGGTGCTGATAAGACTGCCGTCGGCAAGCACCGCCGTCAGCGCCAGCACGTTCTCGCGCATCGTGCCGTAGCGCACCGCATTGGTGCCGGAGGCGCGGGTCGCCGCCATGCCGCCCAGGCTGGCGTTGGCGCCGGGATCGATCGGGAAGAACAGGCCGGTGTCGCGCAGATGCGCGTTCAGCGCCTCGCGCGTCACGCCGGGCTCGACGATGCAGTCGAGATCCTCCGCATGCACGGCCAGAATCCGGTTCATGCGCGACGTATCCAGCGAGATGCCGCCGCCCGGCGCGTTGACATGCCCCTCCAGCGACGTGCCGGTACCATAGGCGATCACCGGCACGCGATGTTCGGCGCAGATTTTGACGACCTCCTGCACCTCCTCGCCGCTCTCCGGAAAGACGACGCCGTCCGGCGCCTGTGTCGGGATGTAGGTGGTGGTGTGTGCATGCTGCTCGCGGATCGACTGGCCGGTCTGGAGCCGCTCGCCGAACCGCTGCTTGAGCACGCCCAGCACGATGCCGACACCCTCCTCGTTGCGCGGAACGCGCCGCAGGTCGCTCAAAGCCATGATTTCCTCCGCGAATGGACCATCGGCTGCTTCCGCCGAACCTTATGTTCGCCTAAGCCCAGAGCAGCCCGATTGTCCAGCATCCAGAAAGACTTCATCCATGTCCCTGCCCGTTCCCTTCGTCTCCGACATCATGGACATCCAGAAAGACTGGATCGACTACAACGGCCATCTCAACATGGCCTACTACAACGTGCTGCTCGACCGAGCCTCGGACGAAGCCTTCGAACTGATGGGCCTCGGCCCGGCCTATGCGAAGGAGCGAAAACTCACCGTCTACACGGCGGAAGTCCACATCTGCTACGTGCAGGAACTGCATCTCGGCGACCGGGTGCGCGTCAGCTTCCAGCTTCTCGACCATGACGAAAAACGCTTCACCGCCTACCAGGAGATCCGCCACGTCGACGGGTGGCTGGCCGCCACCTCCGAGACCTTGTCTCTGCACATCGACATGGCCGGCCCTAAGGTCGCGCCCTACCCGGCCGACATCGCCGAAAAGGTCGCCGCCATGCACTCCGCTCATGCCGTCCTGCCGAAACCCGAGCGCTCCGGCCGCTCGATCGGCATCCGGCGCAAGACGTCCTGACGCTCCGTCAACGGACGTTTACCCTTCCTTAACCATAAAAGGAGGCGATTTCTTAAGGTTACCGTTTATGCACAATTTGAATGATCCGGCCGGTTGATCCGGCACGCTCCGGCGCGAAGACTCCGCTCTATCGAATCGAGTCGCATGGGGCGGACTTGCGACTCGCCGGAGATGAGAATGAAACTCGATATCGCCACCATGTCGGCGCGCCTTGCGTCCGACGGCCGGCTTAGCGACTATGACTTCTGGCGGGCGATCAAGATGATCGACGACGAACTCTACCAGATCGAGCGCCGCGGCAAGCCCATACCGATGCAGATGATCTATGCCCGCCACGTGCTGAAACTGGCGCGCTCGAGAAGGCTGACGCCCGAGGTAGGATGATCGGAACGAGCAATGCGGTGTCATCGCCACCGCCCTGACGGGGCGCGAGGACGCAAGCGGGCAGAGGAACGCAGCCCCTACCGCCCTACTGCCCTACTGCCCTACTGCCCTACTGCCCTACTGCCCTACTGCCCTACTGCCCTACTGCCCTACTGCCTACGCCAGCTTCTCCTTGAAGAACGCGATCGTCCGGCCCCAGGCGAGTTCCGCCGCTTCCTTGTTGTAGCGCGCCTCCGAAGTGTCGTTGTTGAAGGCGTGCTGCGCCCCGTCATAGACATAGACGGTAAAATCCTTGCCCGCCGCCGTCAGCGCCGCCTTGTAGGCGTCGATGCCGGCATTGATGCGTTCGTCCTGCCCGGCATACTGCAAGAGCAACGCCGCCTTGATGTTGGCAATCGCCGCCGCATCCTTCGGCTGCGCACCGTAATAGGCAACGCCTGCCACGAGGTCGGGCGAGGCGATGGCAAGATTGTTCACCGTGCCGCCGCCCCAGCAGAAGCCGACCGCGCCGACTTTTCCGTTCGACCATTCTTGGCCCTTCAACCAGGTCACCGTTGCCGCGCCGTTGGCCGCCGTCTTTGCCGGATCGAGCTGCGAGAACATTTCTCGGGCCTTCTCCTCGTCGGCCGGCGTTCCGCCCAGCGGCGACAGGAAGTCGACGGCCAGCGCATCGAACCCTTCCAGCGCAACGCGGCGCGCCACGTCCTTGATATGGGCGTTGAGGCCCCGGTTCTCGTGGATGACGATCACCGATCCGAGTTTTCCGCTCTGGTCCGCGGGCTTGACCAGATAACCCTTCATCTCGCCGTCAGCCCCCGGCCAGGTAACATCCTCGGCCTTCAGCCGCGAATCGTCCTCGGCGACAACAGCCGCCTGTGCGGAATTCGCCGCAAGCATCGGCGCGATGACCGCAGCCGCCGCGCCCGTGCCCGCCAGCTTCGTCAGCTTTTCCATGAACCCGCGCCGGTCGAGCGTCAGATGGGTGTATTCGTCATAAGCGTCGATCATCGCCTGGGTGATGGCAGGCTTGTTCATGGCTCGCTCCCAAATTGTATGAGGTCTGCAAGATAGGGGCGGACAGGAAAGCGTCCAGTCAAGGCTTCGTGAGGCTGGGCCACGTCGGCGGCCTCTTGGCCAACCGGGCGACGGTCATGGTTGATATCCAATGCAGACGGCTCCGAGCGCGACGACCGCACACGCGGCGATCCTTCTTGCAGTCAACCTTTCGGCAAGAAACACCCCGCCGATAAGCGCCGCGAACACGACGCTGGTTTCCCGCAAGGCGGTTATCGGACCGGCCGGCCCCAGCGCGAATGCGGCGACAACGGCGCCGTAGGCGACCAGCGCGACGATCCCGCCCGCGAGCGCCTTCCATGTCTCCGGCGATCGAACATCCACCGCGAGCCTTCCCCGCAACAGGACGAACGTCCCCGGCAAGAGGACGCCGTAAAGGATCAGGACCCAGGCCGTATAGGCGCCCGCATGGCCTGCCTGGCGAACGCCGATGGCGTCGACGGTTGCGTAGGCCGCGATGATCGCGCCGGTCACCAACGCGAACAGGATCGACGACAAGGCAGCCCTGTCCCGCCCGAGTGAAAGGCTCATGATGCCTGCAGCGACAAGGATCACGCCGGTCATCTGGTAAGGGCCGAGACGTTCGCCGGCGAACAGAAACCCGCCGAACGTCACCAGCAACGGCACCGTCCCACGAACGATCGGATAGACTTGTCCCAACTCGCCGTAGCGGTAGGCGGCGACCAGGAAAACGCTGTAGCCGACCTGAAGACAGGCCGAGAGAGCGATGTAGAGGCAGGCCGTGGAGGCCGGAAAGGGAAACAGCATCGCCACTACCGCGCCGGCGATCGTGCTGGAAAAACTCATGACCGTGACGGTCCAGAGGCGGTCGGCGCCGTTGCGAAGAAAGGCGTTCCATGTTGCGTGCAGCATCGCCGCCGAGAGGGCCAGGCCGATGACCGCCGGGCTCATCGCGGCCTATCCTTCACCGTGATGATGCCCGATGCGGCTTTCCAGGCGTCGGCGATGGCATCGTCGCCCCTTCCCATCTGTGCCATCAGCGTCGCCCCCTCGATCAGCATCAGCAGCGCCGCCGAAACGCTCTCGGCCTGCTCGGCGGGCATTATGCCTTCGAGGATGGCCTGCATCCGCCGCTTGAGCCCGGTCTTCTGCGAGACCACGGCCTTGAAGACGGGATGCGCGGGGTCGCCGAATTCCGCCAGGGCATGGGCGAAGAGGCATCCATGGAAATCGGTGGTCTGGAACCAGCGCCGATGCCAGTCGAAGATGGTCTCGATCTTCCGCTCGGGCGCAATCGCATCGTCAACCAGTTGGTCGAACTGGCGGTCGAAACGCCGTGCCCGCCAGTTCAGCACCTCGACGATCAGGCCGTCCTTGTTCGGGAAGTGGCGGTACATCGTCATCTTGGCCACGTCCGCTTCCGCGATGATCCGGTCGATGCCGGTGGCGTGGAAGCCGAAGCGCTTGAACAGGCGGTAGGCGGTTTCGACGATGGTCTGCCGTTTGTCGGAAGTTCCGGGAGGTGCCGTCATCGTGGCGTCCATATAGAGATGAGACAGGTCTGTCTCATCTCTATATGGACATGACCTCGCCCGTCAACATGGCTTCCGAATAGCGTCGATTGATCGGGCTCCGGTCAGCGTCAAGCTGAGATTTCGTGCTTGATCCGCTTGCCGGCTAGCCCCGCAAAGGCTTACTGAAAGCGTTGGTGAAAACCACCTCGCCATGCGGCCCAGCCGCCTCGCCGAGCACGACGTCCATGAAGCTGTCGGTAATCCGCACCAGCGCAAAACCGCCCATATAGGCCGCCTTCGGCTTGAAGATGTCGAGCCCGTCGCGCCGGTAGATCATCGGCGTCTCGTGCTGGTGGCCGTGAAAGATGCCCACGACGTTGTAGCCTTCCAGCACGCCGAGCATGGCGCGGCGATCCGCGTCGCTCCACCAGTGCGGCGCGCCGACGCCCTCGTCGTCGAAGGTCTTTTTGGCCGCGTCCCAGCGCTCGATCGAAAAGGAATCCCAGCCATAATGCTGGAAGACTACTACCGGCCTTCCGTCCCCGGCATAGGCCGCGAGATCCGCCTTCAGCCAGGACAGGCCGCTCACCGCGCCCTTGTTGGTATCGCCGGCGAAACGCTGCGCCTGTATGAGATGCAGTCGGTCCCAGTTCCACGAATAGCAGTCCGACGCCGCGTCGTAACTGTCGGCCGGCACCGGCGGCTTGAAGAACACGCCTGGCCGATGCGTGATCTCGACATAGTCGCGCAGCTCGCGCCGGTACCAGTCGACGTCGGGCGGCAGTCCGTCCTGGTCGAGGTCGTGATTGCCGAGGCCGAGATAGACCGGAAAATGCACGCGGTCAGGACCGGCGCCCTCCTGGTAGCGGTGGCTGAACTGCAGGAGCTGCGTGCCCTCGTGCAGCAGGGCGATCTGCCCGCCGCCGTCGTCGGTCATATCGCCGCCGATCACCAGCCCGCGCGGTTTGCCGATCCGCCCGCCCGCGCTCGCCAGCCCACTCGCCACGCCGTTGACAACCTGCGGCCAGCGCCCGTGCTCCAGCCCGTTCAGCGCGGCGATATGCTTGAGCAGATTGGCATCGGTCTTACCTTCTTGCGCACAGTTGGGGCTCAGCCCCTCGCCCATCCGGCAGGCATGGATGTCGTTGGAAAACAGGAAGGTCACGTCGGTCTTGCCGACGCCCGCGCTTGCCTGCGCAAAAGCCCCTCGGGCGGTCATCACGCCCAGACTGGCCAGGGCACCGCCGATCAACCACCGCCGCGACAGGTTGGCGAGGCCGCCCAGAGGCTCGACTAAGGATTTATTTACCATCGCTCATCGCCAGCCGGTGATCCGGCTCACAATACCGCAGTACCAAAGTCCTTCAACAGCGACGACGCGTTGCCGCACGGTGACACTCGGCCATCTCTTTGGAAAAGCCCCAGATTTCCAGTTGAACCGGAACAACTCTGCTTTATGCTCCACCGCGATCGGAAGGTTTGCGGGGGACGATTGCCGATGATTCTCTCAAGACGCGAAGTGATGCTCGGCGCGATGGCCGCTGCCGCGACCGGATTTGCCGGCGCCGAGGCCAATGCGCAGGCGTCGTCCTATTTCGCCGGCACCATCACAGACAATGGCATCACCTTCCGCGCCACCAACTTCAAGAAGATCGACAAGAAGTGGCAGCGCCAGGTCGTAAAATTCAAGTCGAGCGAGCCGCAGGGCACGATCGTCGTCGATACCCGCAACCACTTCCTCTATGTGATCATGGAGAACAAGACGGCGATCCGCTACGGCGTCGGCGTCGGCAAGGAAGGGTTCCAGTGGTTTGGCCGCTCCACCGTCGACCGCAAGTCGCTGTGGCCGAAATGGACCCCCCCGCCGGAAATGCGCAAGCGCCATCCGGAACTGCCAGCCTCGGTTGAAGGCGGTTCGCCGAAAAATCCGCTCGGTCCCCGCGCAATGTATCTGCATCGCGACGGCGCCGACACCGGCTACCGTTTCCACGGCACCATCGCTCCGTGGAGCATCGGCACGGACGCCTCCTCCGGCTGCATCCGCATGTTCAACGAGGACGCCATCGACCTCTACCAGCGCTGCCCGATCGGCACGGCGGTGCAGGTCCTGCCGCATCTTGCGGAACAGGCGGAACGTTCGATCGCCAAACCCGAAGAACTCGAAGACCAATAGGATAGCCGCCGATGATCGTCCGTCACGACGCCCTCCGGCGGCTTCTCGCCGCCGGCCTTCTGGTCACGCTCGCCGCCTGCACCACCGCAAAGCTGGAAACGCCGGAACCGCCCGGTGTCAATCCCAACGAGATCGGCAAGACCAACGATCCAGCCGCCGGCTTCGCCAATGCCGGGCCGGGCAGCGAGGAGGATTTCATCCTCAATGTCGGCCGCCGCACCTTCTTCGCCTCCGGCTCGGCCGAGCTCGACTCCGTGGCGCGCGCCACGCTAGACAAGCAGGCGGCGTTCCTCCAGCAGTATCCGCGCTGGCTCATGAAGCTTCAGGGTTTCGCCGACGATCCGGGTTCCGAATCCACGCAGGTCGCGCTGTCGCAGAAGCGCGCCGACGCGGTCATGCGTTACATCGTCTCGAAGGGCGTCGACCCCAAGCGCATGTGGGCGAAAGGCTACGGCAAGGACCGCCTCGTGCGCGCCTGCACCGACACCGCCTGCCGCGTCCAGAACCGCCGCGTCGTCTCCAACCTGCGCAACGAATACGACGCGCCGTGAGGCGGAAATCCGGGGACAGTTTACTTAATTCCGGACTATGCCGCTGAAACATCAGCGCCCTACGCCCCGGAATTAAGTAAACTGTCCCCGGATTTACTGCGATCAAACTTCCAGAAACCGGATCCTGTTCCCAAAGGGATCAATGACCTCACATTCCAGCCCCCAGTCCTGCCGCTGCAGGCCGGGACGGTTATATTTGTAGTTCTTGCCGACCAACTCCTTCTGCCAGGCCTCGACGCCCGTCATGTAGACCAGCATGTTGGCGCCCGGGCTGGCGTCGCCCGAATGCTCGCTTAGATGCAATTTCAGCGCCCCGCGCGACACTTGGCAGTAAAGCGGCATACCTAGCTCGAAGCGATGTTCCCAGTCGAGCGTCATGCCGAGAAAGCCGAGATAGAAGTCGCGCGCCCTGGCCTCGTCGAAAATCCTGATGATCGGCGCCGGCGGCTCGAAGCGCCATGGCGCGACCTCTGCCTCGCCGATTTTTGCCGACAGCACGTTCCAACTTTCCAGCCCGAACTGTTTCGCCACGATCTCCAGCGCCTCGGCATGCTGGATCGTCACGCCGCGCGTGGCAAGCTGTTCGCGCATGGCCTTCGCCATCGCCTTGGCGTTCAAAAATGTACGCATGGGTTCCGGTTCTCCGTCCCGGCGAAGTCTTGCCTCAGCGCCCGCATTGCCGAAGTCTCCGCCGGAAAGGGTTTACCGGTTGGACTTTTTCAGATCGACGCATTCGCCAAAACCCTTGCGGGCGCGGACTGCCGGCTGCGTCGCGGCCGGCAGGAAAGCTAGCGGCGGCGGCAGGCGGCGTCAACGATGGAGCACAGGCATGGTCGCGGTTTGGATTCCGGCCTTGATCGCCCCAGCCGCTCATCGAGACGCTGTCCGTGATAGACCGGAAGCCGCGCCTTGCCGACTATCGACAAAGACGGCTATCGATAGTCTGAAGTGGCCGTCGGCTTACCCGTTGCTCAGACCACCACAAAGTCCGCCGCGCTGATCGAAGGCACTCCCGTCAGCTTTGCGAACTGGACCGCGACCGCCGCGCCATTGCCGTCTTCGTCATAGAAAAGGCCACCTGTTGCGGAATTGTAGATGATCCGATCGTCTGCATCTCCAGCGGTTCCGCTAGCGTTGGCCCTGAACGCGGTTGCCGCCAACGTGCCAGCCGGCAACACCGAAAATACGCGCGCCTCCAAGCGGATCGTGTCGTCCGCCGCGTTGAAGTCGGCGATTGTCTCAACGTTGGCACTTGCGCTCAGGACCGAGCTAAATACAAAAATGTCCTGGCCGCCCCCTCCTATCAATTTGTCGTTGCCGCCATAGCCGCGCAGCGTGTCGTTCCCGGCGCCGCCATCGATAACATTGCCAAAGCCGTTACCAGCTAGCGAGTCTCCATTGTCGGACCCGAGAAGGTTGTCGATTCGGGAATATTTGTCGCCCGCCGCATCGCCGGTGTTGTTGGCGCTGTTCTGAAGGCTGGCCACGACTCTTGCCGTAGCCGTCTGGTAGGACGCGGTATCGTTGCCACCAGTATCGCCCCCGCTGTTCTCAATGCCCCACAGCGCGTCCGCACCGGCGCCGCCACACAGAATGTCGTCTCCGGAGCTGCCGATCAGAGTGTCATCGGCTGCGTTCCCGAACAGCGTGTCGTCGCCCCCGCCGCCGTACAACCTGTTCGCGTTGCCATCGCCATAGAGCGTGTCGGTATAGTCGGAACCGCTCAGGTCCTCGATGCTGACCAATGTGTCGCCAGCAGCCTCGCCGGTGTTGATCGACTGATCGACGAGCGACACGATAACGCCGGTAGCGGCACCGTAGTAACTGGCTGAGTCGTTTCCGGCTCCTCCATATATTTTGTCCGCCCCCTCGCCGCCAAAGAAGCTATTGACCCCGGAGCCACCAATGAGGACGTCGTTTCCGCCCTCGCCCTGCATCACATTCGCGATGTTGCCGCCTATGATCGTGTCATTTCCCCCAAGTCCGCGCATGGAATCGACACCTCCGCCGCCCACGATCAGATTGGCGCCATCATTCCCCATCAAGGTATCGTTGTATTTCGATCCGATGAGGTTCTCGATCGAGTTGTAGTGATCGAACACCCCATTCTGACCGTGACCCCAGAGATCCATCAGTTGGATCCACATCCTTGTGGGAGAATCCGCATAGGAGACGGTGTCGCGTCCGAGGCCGCCGCTGATATAGTTCGAACCTTCGCCGTCGCTCAGTACATCGTCACCGTCTCCGCCGGCCAGCGTGTCATCGCCCGCGCCGCCGATGAGAAAGTCGTTCCCCTCTCCACCGCGCAACTTGTCGGCCTGAGCCGATCCGAAGACAACATCCGAGCCGGCCGTTCCGGTAAAGTCCGCCGCCACATCAAACAAGGTTACGGTAAAGTCACTTGTCAGTGCGGCGCCGCCGATATTGTCGTTCAGGTAATAGGAGCCGCTGGCCGTAACGCCTGACGCGAGCGTTGCAGTGAACTGGAGGTCCATCGGCCCGTCCAGCGTCTGATGGACATATCCGCTGAACACGCCCAGTTCGGCGCCGATCTCGCCGTCCCAGACATAATATCCGAGTTCCTCGTCCAGATATCCCGTCAGATAGTAGGAAAACGACAGCGTGACCTGATTGCCGCTCCGCTCAATCGTGAAATCAGGCGAGACGCCGGAAATGAATTCGCTGATAAGCATGGTGCCCTCCCAAGAACCGCGCGAAGTTAGAAACTAGCAGTGACTGCATTGTTCCACAACTGTTGCGGGAATGTCTCAGCGAGAACGATACTTATCGATAGCGAATTGTGAAACGTCGCGCATCGTCGGCGGCACTCGGACCGCCAGCCATACTTTCCAGCCGCACCGTTGCAAGCTCACCTCTTTCCATAGGCCGTGAAAACGAAATCCGTTGCCTCCGACACGCACCCGCCGTCGCTCATTCCGGCAGTGGCTTGCCGGTCTGTTCGTTGAACATGTATTCGGCGTACCAGTCTGGCCAGTTGACGTCGTATTCGCCGCCCGTCCGCTTCTCATGCTCTCCATGCGCGGCCCCCGCGCGCCGCAACGCCGCTGCGAGCTCGGTGGCAGAGGTGATCGTCACAACATCGGGATCGACGCGGCCTGGCAAACGCTGGGTGACCTCCTGGAGCAGCCAGCCATTGCCGTCCGGATCGCTGAACGACGCAAACGATCGATAGCTGCGGCGCTCGGGGTCCGGACCGTTCACCCGAATTCGCCCGAACAGGTAGGGTTCATCGCCGCCCGCATAGACGCCGTCGGCGCCATGGAACACCTCGCTGACCGCAACGCCTCGGCCAAGCAGGTGCGTGCGCACCGCCTCGATGTCCGAGACGATCAGGTACAATCCGCGCGCCGAACCGGGCGCCGCGGCAGTGACGTTCTTGCCGAAGATGATCGAGCACCCCGATCCCGGCGGCGTGAACTGCATGATGTGGAAGTCGTCACCGGAAGCGAACTCGGCGTCCTGCCTCCAGCCCAGGCCGGCGTAGAATTGCTTGGCGCGCGCGACATCCGACACCGGGATGATCACGATCTCGAACTTCATGTCGGGCGCTCGCGCTCCCCCGGCCTCGCTGCGGGTCTCGGGACTGCCGGTCTGTGTGGTCTGGGACATGTGTCGTGCCTCTCGCGTCAAGGTGATGGGTGCAGTCAGGAAACCGGGCCAAAAACCTCCACATGCAACGCCTCGATACTGCGGCCTGCGACAGGACGCTGACGTGCACGGCTCAATTTCAAAATGAAGCGGGCCGAACTACAGCTCGCCAATTTGCTTCAAGGTCAGAGCGCAACAATCTGAATCTGCGCACAATCTCGGTTGCTGCCGGCGTATTTCAATCGCAAGCAGCCGTGGCAAGAAAAACTTGCCATTGTCTCTTGAACAGTACGGCATGTATTGAAAAATGGGAATAGTCCGGGCCGAAGGCGGGTAATGTTAATCTTCCACCACCCTGAGCTGTGCTTCAAGTTCGAACCTCAATGGGCGCAACACAGAATACCGCGCAGGCCGCTTCACGCGCTTTTTCCACGCCGCCTCACGGCCGGTCGGCCTCCAGTTCGGTTCTCGGAAAATGGCAGGTGAGCCGTTCGGGGTAGCATTCCAGATAATTCTGGTGCTCGGGCTGGGCCTGCCAGAAGCAAAGGCGGCCGGCGTCAACGATCGCAAGCGCTGCCACAACTTTTGCGTGGGTGCCAAGCGCGTGGGCTGGCGGAGGCGCGGGGCGGCATCTAAGCTGCCTCCATGTCCTCGTTCCCGCATCTTTGGCCATGGATCGGATTAGGCTTCGCGGCCGTGGTGCTCGCCGGTCTGCTGTTCGGCGATCTGCGAGGCGACCACACGGTGCCGCGCAGCCGTGACATTGTGTGGCTCGCCTGGGCGGCCACCGCGGCCTACCTGCTACACCAGTTCGAGGAGCACGGCATCGACGCAGAAGGCCAGCGCTACGCCTTCCGCGCCATGATGTGCGAAACGTTCGGCTTTGCCGACACGGCCACCTGCCCAGTCCCCGAAGCCTTCATCACGGCGGTGAACATCCCTCTGGTATGGCTGGCCGGCCCGGTCTCGGCCCTGCTCGGGCGTCGCTGGCCGGCAATCGCGCTCAGCTTCTTCGGCGTGGTGTCGGTCAACGCGGTCGCGCATATCGGGCCGGCGCTGGCGAACGGCGGCTACAATCCCGGCCTCGTCACCGCGATCCTGCTGTTCCTGCCGCTGGCGCTCAGAACCTTCTGGATTGCCCTGCGGCGGCCGGATCTGGGCGTGCCGGCGGTCGCCGCGACCGTGCTGGCCGGCATCCTGATCCACGCCGTGCTTTTGCTCTCGCTGAAAGCCTATCTCGCCGGCTGGATCGGCGAGACCGCCCTCGTCGCGATCCAGATCGTCAATCCGGCGATCCCGATGCTGCTGCTTGCGGCGGTGACTTCGCGCCGGCCCGTCCGGGCCTGAGAAGGCGTCACGCGCTCTTGCGCTGCTCCCTTCTCGGCAGCTTCCAGTTCGGCCGCGGAAAATGGCAGGTGTAGCCGTTCGGGTAGCGCTCGAGATAATCCTGGTGCTCCGGCTCGGCCTGCCAGAAATCGCCGGCCGGCACCACCTCGGTCACCACCTTGCCCGGCCACAGTCCGGAGGCGTCGACGTCCGCGATGGTATCTTCCGCCACGCTCTTCTGCTCGTCGCCGATATAGAAAATCGCCGAGCGGTAGCTCGCGCCGACGTCGTTGCCCTGCCGGTTGCGGGTGCTCGGGTCGTGGATCTGGAAGAAGAATTCGAGGATGTCGCGGTAGCTGGTCTTTGCCGGGTCGAACAGGATCTCGATCGCCTCGGCGTGGCTGCCGTGGTTGCGGTAGGTCGCGTTCGCCACGTCGCCGCCGGAATAACCCACGCGGGTGGAGATCACGCCCGGACGCCGGCGGATCAGGTCCTGCATGCCCCAGAAACAGCCACCCGCCAGCACTGCGCGTTCAGTCGCCATGTCTTCGCTCCTTCGGTTTGGATTTTCCCATAGATAGGCATTGCGAACGGGATTTTGTAGCGCCGGGCAAAGTTGCCGGGCCGTCGAAGGAAATAATTCCTCGATCCCTGCTTGTCCCCTCTTGCTTTTCGGTACAAAACGGAAACGCCGCTGGCCTTTCCCGGCCGAATCACTACATTCGGGGTCATGGCCGGCCAGCCCGACGACATCCCGTTCTTCGACGACGACGCACCGCGTCCGCCGCACGGTGAAGTCGCGCGCGCGCCGCAACGTGCGTCCGGCATCGCCGCCCGAGCCATGGCAGCGCGCGCCGGCCACAACAATCCGCCGGCCTATTTGAACGGCCTGAACCCGGAACAACGGCTGGCGGTGGAGACCACCGAAGGCCCGGTTCTGGTTCTGGCCGGCGCCGGCACCGGCAAGACCCGCGTGCTCACCACCCGCATCGCCCACATCCTCGCCACCGGCCGCGCCTGGCCGAGCCAAATCCTCGCCGTCACCTTCACCAACAAGGCCGCGCGCGAGATGAAGCAGCGCGTCGGCATCCTGGTCGGCGAGCAGGTCGAAGGCATGCCCTGGCTCGGCACCTTCCACTCGATCGGCGTAAAAATGCTGCGCCGCCACGCCGAGCTCGCCGGCCTGCGCTCCGACTTCACCATTCTCGACACCGACGACCAGATCCGGCTGATCAAGCAGCTCATCCAGGCCGAAGGTCTTGACGACAAGCGCTGGCCGGCGCGCCAGTTCGCACAGATGATCGACGGCTGGAAGAACAAGGGTCTCGGCCCTTCCGAAATCCCCGAAGGCGACGCGCGCAGCTTCGCCAACGGCAAGGGCCGCGAGCTCTACAAGGCCTACCAGGACCGCCTCACGACGCTGAACGCCTGCGACTTCGGCGACCTTTTGTGCCACCCCATCCGCATCTTCCGCACCCACCACGACGTGCTGGCGGAGTATCATCGCCGGTTCAAGTACATTCTGGTCGACGAGTACCAGGACACCAACACCGCGCAGTACATGTGGCTCAGGCTCTTGGCGCAGAGGCCAACGGGTTCGCGCCCCACCTCCCCCTCAAGGGGGGAGGTCGCGCCGCGCAGCGGCGCGGGTGGGGGTGACTTCGACAAACACCCCACCCCGGCGCTTCGCGCCGACCCTCCCCCTCCAGGGGAGGGTAAGGCCCCCGTAAATATCTGCTGCGTCGGCGACGACGACCAGTCGATCTATGGCTGGCGCGGCGCGGAAGTGGACAACATCCTGCGCTTCGACAAGGATTTTCCGGGCGCCACCATCATCCGGCTGGAGCGCAACTACCGCTCCACCGCCCATATATTGGGCGCCGCCTCCCACCTCATCGCCCACAATGAGGGCCGGCTCGGAAAAACCCTGTTCACCGACCGCGACGACCCCGAGGAAGGCAAGGTCAACGTCCACGCCGCCTGGGACTCCGAGGAGGAAGCCCGCGCCGTCGGCGAGACCATCGAGCAATACCAGCGCCAGAACCACCTGCTCAACGACATGGCGATCCTGGTGCGCGCCTCCTTCCAGATGCGCGAGTTCGAGGACCGCTTCGTGACGCTGGGCCTCAACTACCGCGTCATCGGCGGGCCGCGCTTTTACGAGCGCCAGGAGATCCGCGACGCCATGGCGTATCTCCGCGTCGTCGCGCAGCCCGCCGACGACCTCGCCTTCGAGCGCATCGTCAACGTGCCGAAGCGCGGGCTTGGCGAAAGCGCCGTGCGCCAGGTCCACGACACGGCGCGTGCGCTCGGCATCCCGATGCTCGCCGCCGCCGAAAAGCTCGCCGAAAGCGACGAACTGAAGCCCAAACCGCGCGCAGCACTTCGCCAGCTCGCCGCCAATTTCTCCCGCTGGCAGGAGTTGTTGGAAACCCAGCCGCACACCGAGCTCGCGGAAACCATTCTGGAAGAATCCGGCTACACCGAGATGTGGAAGAACGACCGCTCGGCGGAAGCCCCCGGCCGGCTGGAGAACCTGAAAGAGCTCATCCGCTCCATGGAGGAATACGAGTCGCTGCGCTCCTTTTTGGAGCATGTCGCGCTGGTCATGGACGCAGAGCAGAACGCCGAGCTCGACGCCGTCTCGATCATGACGCTGCATTCGGCAAAAGGGCTGGAGTTCGAGACGGTCTTCCTGCCCGGCTGGGAGGAAGGCCTGTTCCCGCACCAGCGCGCGCTCGACGAGGGCGGCCGCTCCGGCCTGGAGGAGGAGCGCCGCCTTGCCTATGTCGGCGTCACCCGCGCCAAGAAGAATCTTCACATATGGTTCGTGTCGAACCGGCGCATCCACGGCCTGTGGCAGTCGACCATCCCCTCGCGTTTCCTCGACGAGCTGCCGGAAAAACATGTCGAGGTGCAGGAAGGCGGCAATTCCTACGGCGGCTACGGCAACCCCTATGGCGGCGGCCGCTCCGCCGGTTTCTCGGCCGGCCGACAAAATCCCTATGGCGCCTCGCGCTTCGACAGCATCGGCTCGCCCTCGGGAAATTTTTCCGCGCGCGGCGACCAGCGCGGCCCATCCGGCGGCGATGCCGGCCGCGCCTTCTCCAACTCTTACGCCACCCCCGGCTGGCAGCGCGCCCAGCAGAACCGCACGGAAGCCACCGACCGCAACTGGGGCACCCGCTCCGGCCACGCCGTCGAGCGCATCGGCTACGGCGAAACCGATTCCGGCTACGGCGCCGGGCGCGGCTCGGTGAAAGGCAAAACCATCGACGGCGAACTGGTCGCCAAATCCGTCGCCGACACCCCCTCCCCCTTCAATGTCGGTGACCGCGTCTTCCACCAGAAATTCGGCAACGGCAATATTTCGGCCATCGAAGGCAACAAGCTGACCATCGATTTTGACCGGGCTGGGCAGAAGAAGGTGCTGGACGGGTTTGTGACGGGGGTGTGACGGCTGCTAAAAATCCCCCATGTTGTCATTCTGTGCCTTACTGATAAGTAGCATATTTGAAGCTTTCACATTTAGATTTCTGAGAAGCTCCTCGAATAAATCAAGCTGCTCTCCTGAATTTCCCGATTTTTTCTTTCTCCATCTGACATAGAACAGAAATGATGGCTCAACTATGTACAAAGTATCCTCTGTTGGCCTCCACTCAAGAAGCTGAAACTCCCGCTTCGTTTGAAATTTCTTTAGAGCCCCCAGCGTCGAATTTAAAGATGCAGCAGGTGGTTTTTCAGATGCGTCTATCTCTAGCTTGGAAATACGACTATCAATTTCCGCTCTAGTTAGAGAGAACGTAATCGGATCGACAGTGAAACACGCGAGGACCAACTCATACGTTCGATATTTTCGATTCTTTTCTCTAGGGCCACGGATAAGCGTGGAATAGTAGCTCTCGAACTGCCTATATTTTTCAGTCGCAACGTCATAAAACGAGCTGACGACGTTTGATTCCCTAACAGAGATTTTTTTCTTTCTGGCAGCAGAAACCAGAAAAATACTCTGCGAAGAGAATATCTGTAAGCATATCTGCTGAACTATGATGGGAAGTCCAACTGCCTCCGAGCAAATCTTTTTAGATAATTTTTCCGCTATCTGACAACGAAGGTAGCCAAACCCAGCATCACAAATCTTTATCAGATCAGATTCATCCCAATGGCCCACGTCGATTCGAGATATTCTGCCAACAAGATCGCGATTGCTATTTGCAATGTCAACGGCACGATGGGTAGTACCCAAAACAATTATGGATATTTCGTTGTCTACGAATCTCTTCCATTGCTGAAAAAGAAGTATCTTTTGAGATTCTTCTAAATAATGAAAGTCCTCA
This sequence comes from Mesorhizobium sp. IMUNJ 23232, assembly GCF_044326205.1. Taxonomy (NCBI): domain Bacteria; kingdom Pseudomonadati; phylum Pseudomonadota; class Alphaproteobacteria; order Hyphomicrobiales; family Phyllobacteriaceae; genus Mesorhizobium; species Mesorhizobium sp. IMUNJ 23232. The sequence goes on along the minus strand of NZ_JBIRCY010000005.1, from coordinate 149,597 downwards.
ATAACCAGCACATACCTTGTTTCTTTTAGAATTGGTATCAGCAAATCTGGTGATGGATTGGAAAGAATTCGCTCCCTAACTTCACCTTCACTTGTATCTCTATTAAAAGAGCCTTTTAGCGCCCCCGTAATCCCAGCAAGCCACTTCCAACCAAATGTCGAACTTACTTCAGCTTCGGCGCTTATTGAGGTGTTTGTCCCCTGCGATTTCTCTACAACACGGTCAAAGTTCACCCCTTCCAGAGCCACCCGCCATATCTCTTCACAGTTTCTTCCCTCCGTACACTGGACAATAAGTGGTATTTCTCCTCGCTGATTCAGAACTTGCTTATAGAGCGTCGTCTTTCCTGTCTTAGATGGTCCAGTTATTAGGCATAACTGCCCCGCCTCATCCAAATATCCATTTAACCTGCGCTCGTAGTTACCAGAATCGCGCTGGACGTAAGTGATGGTTGGTTGCCCGGTCGTTCGAAAAACTTCCGATATCTTTGATGGCTCTTCGCGCGACACGTTACGCCCTCTTTCGTCAACAGCAGCATATGGCGAATCAGATCGGCAATGCCAGCGCTCAATGATTAGAGAGATCTGGTTCCACAGGATCACACTTTTCGGCTCAACTACTTCCTCGATCTGGGAGCGCCAGCGTCGAACGATCGCTCTGAGTATCCGAGAGGTGGCTTCAGGAGAAATATTTGCCTTTCCGCAGAGCAACTAGTGCGCTTCAGGCGTCCGCGGGAGGAATGCGATAATTGTCAGATCATGCACACGCAACTACCTTCGCAAACCCCTTCACCAGCCCCTTCACTACCACATCAAAAACCTTCGCGCTCGCCTGCGGATATTCCAGCCTGAAATACCCCGCCGCCCCGTCGCAGAGCGGAATGGCGCGCGCATAGAGGATGCGCCCGTTGCGCAGGCCCGACCAACTCGCGCCGGAAACCGTCTCGCGGCGGTAGCTCAGCGTCCAGCCGTCGGCCTCGTCGCCGCGCATGCGCTCCCCCACTTCCGCGCGCACAACCCACGCATATCCTTACGACGTGCCGCAAGCGCCGTGCACCTCCCCTACGCCGCCCGCTCCATCACCCTGATCTGCCCGATCTCTTTCTCCTTCGCGCGCGCCTCGGCAGCCAGTTCCCACGCCGTCTGAAAATTCATCCAGAACTCGGGCGTGGTGTCGAAAAATTTCGCCAACCTGAGCGCCGTGTCGGGCGTCACGCCGATTTCCTCCTTGACGATCCGCTCGATGCGGGTGCGCGGCACCCGCAATTCGCGCGCCAGGGCGCCCGCGCTCATGCCGAGCGGCGCCAGATACTCCTCGCGCAGGAACTCGCCGGGATGGACGGGGCGGGCGAACCTGATGTTCATGATCGAACCTCCTAATGATAGTCCACGATCTCGACGTCCTCCGCGCCTGCCTCGGTCCAGACGAAGCAGATACGCCATTGGTCGTTGATCCGGATCGAATGCTGGCCGGCGCGGTTGCCTTTCAGGGCTTCCAGCCTGTTGCCCGGCGGCGAGCGCAGGTCGGCCAGGATATGCGCATTGTCAACCGCCTGCATCTTCCGCTCGGCCACTGCGAGCAGGTCGGCCGGAAAGCCCTTCGCAGCCTTCCCCGCGACCACGGCCTCTGCGAACTTGCCTTTCAGCGAAACGATCACAGACGTGTATCACTTGTTGATACAGAACTCAATCCGAAATGGCGGGCCTCGATGCCGCCAACCGACCCGCCGCGTTCCGAGCTTTCGATCAGGTCCCGCTCCCGTAGCTGCGGCTCGCCGATCATGCTGGCACGGCCGATTTTGCACCGGCTCGGGCGTCATTGAGTTCGAGGCCGGGATTCCCGACACTCTCCGCTCGCTACGCTCACTCACGAGGTCGACAGTCATGATCTGCCTCGGCTAGTCTCCGACGTTGACGATTGGTTGAGACGGAAGATGACTGTCGTCATTCCCGACCTCGTGAGCGAGCGTAGCGAGCGGAGAGTGTCGGGAATCCATGCCTCGATGGTGGTGAAGTCAAACTCGGCGAAGAAGATCCGGCGCGGATGTCTGACCATCAATTGAATACGACAAGAGGGGCGCCAAGCTTGCCACCCTCCTCCTCGACCGCAGGGCAATCGCATATGGAATTTATCCTCTCCGAGCCGGCTCCGCAGGTTCGTCTCGGTATCCCTCCTCACCGGCCCTTGACGGCGAGGTGACTCCAAAGAGGCGAGACGGTCTATCTGAAAGCCGCCGATAATACCCCCTTGGTCATGCTTGTTACGCAAAAATCCACGAGTCTTGCAGACAACCATCTGATTCCATTTGTCTTACAAGCATGACATTCTTCCCGGCGGAGCTTCGTATCCAGCCGGAAAGGACCGGATGGCAGGCCGTCATGTCTCGAAAAGTCGAGTTTTTTCAATGGGTTGTATGAACATGTATTTCAGTTGAAGGATTACTTTCCTAGGATTATTTACATCATTGTCGATCTGTGCGATAATCCCGCTGCCTTGTTGGAGGAGACGGCGATGGAAGTTATTCCGCAAGTCGAGACTAACCGGGAGGCGCTGAAGCGCATCCTGGCAATGCTCGTCGGCATGGCCGAGATGGCCGGCGGTGCGTCAACCCTGCCGCGTCACCTCTACCGCGCCATATTGCGGCTGCTGCGTCCGGCCGAATCCGCCGCGCGTCGGCTGATCATTGCGACAGCGCGCGGCATCGTGGTGACCTTGCCGCCGTTTCGCCCGCGCAAGCCGAAGCCGAAGATTGCCGACACGGTGGCCGCCATGCGCCGCCTCGGCCTCGCCGTCACCCTGTCGAAGCAGGACTTTGCCCGCTATGAAGCCGAGCGGAAAGCCGCCGAACGGCGCGCCACAAGGCCGCGCACAATCAGCCTGCCGCTGTTCGATCCCCAAAAGTATCCGTTCCGCGTCCGCCGCCACTATCTCCCGGCGCGCGGCGTGCCGCGCATCTGGGTTCCCGGCTTCAGCGAGCGGGCTCCGCTGCCTCCCCCTCCATCGCTCGACGACCCGATCGATGCGGCGCGGCTCGGCCTGCGGCTCGCCGCACTGGGTGCGGCCCTCGACGACCTGCCAAAACAGGCAAGGCGCTTCGCCCGCTGGAAGGCACGCTGCGACGCGGCGGTCGCTGAGATGAGGCAAATCGGCAGCGCCGTGGTCGTGCGCGGCAGGACGGCGCGCGGCACGGTGCGGTTCCAGCGGACGCGGCCGCTGTGGCTCGGACGTCCGCCCGGTGGCCGGCTGTCGCCCTGCGACCCGGACGCCCGGCGCCGCAGCAACATCCGCGAGGTCGACGAAATCCTGGCGCATGCCCATGCGCTGGCCTTGGACGCGCTGAACCCGCTGCGCCCCGACACATCGTGATGACGCTTGGCCGGCGGTTCTCGAAGACGCTGCAGGTTCAATGGCCAGACGGCGTAAAACCCGGGCGTGGCGATGATTTGCGTTGCCGGAAAACACCTTGTCCGTCGGCTATCTCGGGCGGCGTGACGGATACGCAAAACCTTTTCCGTCACGCCGCCAGCCGGACCGGTCTTTCTGCGAAGCGGGCGCGGCATCGAAAGTTCGGGGAGGACGAACCCGCGAAACACCGCGCAAAAAAACTTCGCCGTCCGGTCCGGCTGGTTCGAAACTCAGTGCAGGATGCGCTGCCCTATCATGCCGGCGCGGCGGCTGGCCGGGCCAGGGCCGCGCATGTAATAGAGCTCGGGCCGATAGCGCGGGACGAAAAAGTCGCGGAGCGCCGATGCCAGTTTTACAACGATTGCCAATGGTTCCATGATCGTACCCTCGCCTGCCTCATCGCTGGAAGTGCCGGCAACGCTCAGGTGATGGTGTAAGGATACGGGCAGCGCGGCGGGCCCGCTGTGACAATTCGCACATCGCCCGAAAAATTTGCCGCGCGGCGCTTTCGCCGCTATTCGGGGTCCCGAAACGCTTTCGAGGGGCAAACCCATCGGTCGCGGGAGGACTTTTCATGACAGCCGTTCCCGCCTTTCTGTCGAGACTGAGCGAGGCCGACCACGCAGCGCTGGCCGAGCGCTGGAGCACCGCAAGTTTTCTGCACAGCGAATTCATCGTCGCTCATGGCGACTCGAGCCGCGACGTCTACTTCCTGCTCGAGGGGCGCGCGCGCGTGACCCTCTATTCGGAGGACGGCAAGGAGATTGCCTATCGCGATCTGGCGCCTGGCGACATTTTCGGCGAGCTCGCCTGCATCGACGGCAGGGAGCGGTCGGCCAGCGTCGTGGCGCGCGAGCCGACCTACGTCGCGCACCTGCCGCCCGCCACGTTCCGCAAACTGGTGGAAAGCCATCCGCGGCTTGCCTGGACGCTGCTGGAGCATCTGTCGGCGCTGCTCAGGCGCATGACCGACCGAGTCTACGAATATTCGACGCTGGTGGTGCGCGAGCGCCTGATCCTGGAGTTGCTGCGCCGCGCCGAGGAGGCCGGTCCGCTGCGCGGAAAGGTTTCGATCACCCCGGCGCCAACGCATTTCGAGCTGGCGGCGCAGATCAGCACGCATCGCGAGGCGGTGTCGCGCGAGATGAGCGACCTGGCAAAACGCGGGCTGATCGAGAAGCGCGGCAACAGTCTTGTGCTGCATGACCTGGCCGCATTGGAGGCGCTGGCGGGCAAGGACGACTAGCGGCTGCCGATCACCTCGATCGATGTAGCAGCGGCTACGTTGGCCGAGGCCCGCGCCCTACCGCGTACGCCAGCTCTGCGTGCGTGCCAGCACCCCGCGCGACACCAGCGCATGCAGGATGCGCACCCCGGCGTTGGTGTAAAAAATCATCATGCCCATGGCGGCGGCCGGCGCGATGTCGCCGGCGTCGTCCATGTTGAGCACGGCGACCGAGGCAAGCTGCGTGTGAGTGGAATAGAGGAACACCACCGCCGACACCGTCGTCATGGCGTTGACGAACAGGTAGATCGAGATGTCGAGGATCGCCGGCAGGCAGACCGGCACAGTCACCCGGAAGAACAGCTTGTGGAACGGCTGCTTCAGCGACGCGGCGACGGGCTCGAACTCCCGGTCGATCTGCTTCAGTGCCGTCAGCGCGGTCAAGTGCGACACCGTGTAGAAATGGGTCACCGTGCAGACGACAAGGATCGCCATCGTGCCGTAGATGCCGTTCAACGGATTGGCCGGATTGTTGAAGAAGAAAATATAGGCCAGCCCCAGCACCATGCCGGGCACCGCCATCGGCAGCATGGCGAGGAAATGGAATGCTGCCCGCCCTGCCCTGAACCCATCGGTCTTCTCGACCATGTAAGCGCCGACGAAGACGACGACCGTGCCGAACACCGCCGTCAGCAGTGCCAGCTCGATCGAGTTCCAGTAGGACGCCCAGCCCCCACCATCCATCTTGTCGAAGGCGAAATTGTTGAGGCTGAGGCTCATATCGTAGGGCCACAGTTTTACCAGCGCCGCGAGCTGGCAGACGCCGATAATGGTGAGGATGAACAAAGCGACCAGCGCGCACCAGGAAAAACACAGCGCGTCGAAGCGCGGATTCTTTTTCGGCTGGTAAGGCACGGCGCGCGCCGACAGCAGCGCCACCTGGCGTTTCTGCATCAGCCGGTCGACGGCGAAGGCCACCACCGCCGGCACCAGCAGAATCACCGACACCACCGCGCCCATCTCGAAATTCTGCTGGCCGATCACCTGCTTGTAGATGTCGACGGCGAGCATGTTGTATTGCCCGCCGATCACTTTCGGCAGGCCGAAATCGGTGATCACCAGCGTGAACACCACGAAGGCCGCGGAGATGAGGCCGTAGCGGGCGCCCGGCACCGTCACCGTCCAGAAGGTGCGCCAGCGGCTGGCGCGCAGCGATGCCGCCGCCTCGTAGTGGCGGGCATCCGAGATCGACAGCGCCGTCGAGATGATCAGGAAGGCGTGCGGCAGCGTGAAGAACACCGAGCCGACGACGATTCCGATCGGCCCGTAGATCGACTGGCCCATCAGCAGGCCCTTGATCAGCCCCTGATTGCCGAACAGATAGACCAGCGCGATGCCGGGCAGCAGCGACGGCACCAGGATCGGGAGCGCGGCGACCAGCCGGAAGAAACCCTTGAACGGCATCATGCTGCGGCTCAGCGCATAGGCGAGACCAAAGGCGACGGCGATGGTGATCACCGTGCTGAGGCTGGCCATCAGCACGGAATTCCAGATTGAGCGCGACAGCGCCGGCGTGCTGAAATACTCCGCGAAATTGCCGAGCCCAAAACCCTGTACCGGGCGCAGCGTTACCCGCCGAAACGTGTTGGAATCGAATTCATGCCAGATGATGCCGGCGCCCGGCTGCGACCCGACCAGCCAGCGCGCCTGTTCACTGGTGCCACGCAGCCGATACTTCACCGGGCTTCGAAAATTGAAATCCTTGAAGAAGCTGGTCGCCGCCAGCCGGCTGTCGGAGCCGGCGGCGAGATCGGCGGCCGGCACCCCGCCGCTCGCGGCGTTCAGCATCTCGGCGGTGGCGGGCGCGCTCCAGTTGGCGCCGGTCTCGTCGCTCACCTGGAACTCGAACTGGCTGAGATCGAAACGGTAGATCGACGCCGACTTCGACAGCATGACGTAGAGCGGCGCGGCCAGCGAGAACAGCAGGTAGAGCGAGATCACGACCATCAGCCCGCGCTTGACCAGATCGTCGCGGTCGAGCGATTGGCGCAGTGCCTTTCCCGGCGGCAGGACGGCCGAGACTGGAGCAGCCATGTCAGGCGCTCCGCGGGAAGACGAGCAGCCGCTCGGCCGGTATCTCGACCCGCATCGTCCCGCCGGCGGCGATGCGCAGCCGGCGCACGGCGTTGATCGAGAAGTCTGCGATGAGAGTGCGTCCGCCCAGCCTGTCGCCGGTCAGCCGCGTGCGCCAGAAGGCGCCGAGATATTCCATCCCGCCCACCGCGACCTCCAGCAGGTTTTCCGGCGTACCCACCGGCTCCCCGCCAACTCCCGCAGCCGCGTGCGGAATAATGTCGACCGGGCGGACGACCGCCGTGACATCGGCGCCCGACTCGAGTGCGTTCTTCTCGCAGAGCAAGGTGCCGTCGCCGAAGCTGATGCCGCGCTCGCCCACCCGCTTCGCCTCGATCTTGTTCGTCTCGCCGATAAAATCGGCGACGAACAGGGTCTTCGGATGCCGGTAGATCTCCGTCGGCGTGCCGACCTGCTCGATCACGCCGTGGTTCATCACCACGATGCGGTCGGCCATCGACAGAGCCTCTTCCTGGTCGTGGGTGACCATGATGGTGGTGACGCCCAGGCGGCGCTGCAATTCCTTGATCTCGTGGCGCAGGTGGACGCGCACCTTGGCGTCGAGCGCCGACAGCGGCTCGTCGAGCAAAAGCAGCCCGGGCGAGATCGCCATGGCGCGGGCCAGCGCGATGCGCTGCTGCTGGCCGCCGGAAAGCTGCGCCGGATATTTCTTGGCCTGGCTGGCGAGCCCGACCAGCGCCAGAAGCTCGGCGACCCGCGCCGCGACCTCGGCGCGCGGCCGGCCGGTATTCTCAAGCCCGAAGGCGATATTCTTTTCGATCGTCAGATTGGGAAACAGCGCATAGGACTGGAAGACGATGCCGTAGTCGCGCTTCGACGGCGGCAGCACGGAAATGTCGCGGCCGGCCTGCACGATCATGCCGCGCGTCTGCAGATCGAGGCCGGCGATGGCGCGCAGCAGCGTGGTCTTGCCGCAGCCGGATGGACCGAGGAAGCAGACGAACTCGCCCTCCTTGACGTCCAGCGACACGTCCTTCAGCGCCAGGAAGTCGCCAAAGCTTTTCCACACGCCAGAAATGCGCAGGTAGACCGGCTCGTCCCGGTTCGGCCCAGACGGTTTTACCGACACGCGAACCTGGTCTTCCACCACGATCGCCTCGTGCTTCACGTCCGTGCTCCATGCTTGCTGCTGCGGAGCGGATACTCCGGATGCTTGGCATGCGGGGCGCCGCGCGGGGCAGCGCCCGTCTGTCGTGAAAAGCTCAGGACTTCGGCTCGGACTTGCTGTCGTAGCGCTTCTTCCACTCTTCGAGGATTTTGGCGCGACTGTTGGCGGCCCACTCGAAGTCGTTTTTGATCATCTTGGCAGGCACGTCGGCCGGCAGGTTCTCGACCGGCTTGGCGATGCCCGGATAAGCAAGCACGGCGTAGCCGGCATTGTACATCTCGTTGGCTTCCTTGGTCACCGACCAGTCGACCAGCTTCTTGGCGGCTTCGAGGTTCGCCGTGCCGGCGATGATCGCGGTGGCCTCCGCTTCCCAGCCCGAACCCTCTTGCGGGAAAATGATGTCAATCGGCGCGCCCGACGATTTCGCCTTGGCGCCCGGAAACTCGAAGGAAACGCCGATTACCGTCTCGCCGGCCGCTGCCAACTTGCACGGCTTGGAGCCTGAGTGAGTGTAGGCCGCGATGTTCTCGTGTAGGCCGTCCATGAACTTCCAGGCGTCTTCCTCGCCGAAAGTCTGGATCCAGGCCGAGACGTCGAGGAAGCCGGTGCCGGAAGAATTCGGGTTCGGCATCACCACATGGCCCCTGTATTCGGGCTTGGTAAGATCCTTCCAGCTCTTCGGCGCCGTCAGCCCAAGCTTCTGCGCTTCGACCGTGTTGTAGCAGAGCGCGGCGACATAGGCGTCCATGCCGACCCAGCTCGGCGGCGTGTCGCTGTCGACGAATTTCGGATCTAACTTTTCGACGCCGGCCGGTGCGTAGGCTTCCAGCATGCCCTCGCCCTTGAGCAGCAGCAGCGAGGTGGCCGCGATGCCCCACACCACGTCTGCCTGCGGGTTGTTCTTCTCGGCGAGCAGTTTTGCGGTCATGACGCCCGTTGAGTCGCGCACCCAGTTGATCTTGATGTCCGGGTTGGCGGCCTCGAAGGTCTGCTTGTAGCGGTCGAGATCGACGGCCTCGATCGCGGTGTAGACGATGAGCTGCGTTTCCGCCAGCACGGCGGAGGACGAAAGGAGCAATACGGCAAGGCCGGATACGGCGGATTTCGTGAATGTCATGGTTTTCCCCTGGGTTCTGCTGCGGCAGTCATTCTTGGGAGAGTTTTCGGTCCGGCGCATTTTCGTCGGTCCTCTCCGCTTGTTCGATAAGCAGCGGCGATGACAGTGTTGCGACAGTCCGTCGTGCCATTGGCCGCCACTTCCGCGAGGGATAGTGCAAACCGTGGTTCAATAAGGGAAATCTATTTATCTTATGTTTTGAAAAGTTCTGGCGATGAACTGGCTAATCGAATACCGCCAGCGTGATGACGCCCGCCGCCACGATCACGGCCGATATGAGCCGGCCGAGCCACGGCCGCTCGCCGAAGAAGACCAGGCCGATCAGCGCCGCGATGACCACGCTGGATTCGCGGATCGCCGAGACCGCCCCGATCGGCGCAAAGGTCTTGACGTAGAGCACGGTCGCGTAGGCGGCGACCGAGAACACGCCGCCGACCATGCCAATGCCGAACACGCGCCAGTCGAATGGAGCCGCCTTGCGCCGGCGCTGCCACAGGATGGCGAACATCACCGGCGATTCCAGCAGGAACAGCCATCCGATATAGCCCATCGGGCTTTGCGAGAGCCTGACACCGATGCCGTCGGCGATCGAATAGCCGGCAATCGTCAGCCCGAGCAGCAAGGCCACGCCGACGGCACGGCGGTCGGCATGCGCGGCCCCGCGCTGGATCGCCAGGAAGAAGATGCCAAGCGAAATGGCGAACAAGCCCGCCCAGCCGAGCGTCGTCAGGTTCTCGCCGATGATCAGATACGTCCCCAGCGCCACGACGGCCGGCGCCATGCCGCGCGAGATCGGATAGACCTGGCTGAGGTCGCCCAGCCTGTAGGCCTGGAACAGCAGCACGTAGTAGGCATAGTGGATCAGCGTCGAGGCGGCGATCGACGGCCAGCTCGCCATCGCCGGCGGCGCGCTGAGCATGATCAGCACAAGCCCGCCAAGCCCATGCATCGACGCCACCGCCGCAATCGTCAGCGCCCGGTCGGACGCCGCCTTGACCAGCGCGTTCCAACTGGCGTGCAGAAGGGCGGCGGAAAGCACGAGCGTCAGGGCGAATGCGGACATTTTTGTTCCTGCCCTTCCCGCGGGAAGGGCGGCCAAACGGCCTGATTGGGCGGGAACACTTCGGGCGAAGCGTTTTCGTTGGTCAGCTAAGCATCAATCGGTTTGGCCGGCTTGTGCCAAGCGCCTAGCTTCGCCTGCCCTGCCTTTATCCCCAGGGCAATGAAAACGTCTTCACATTGGTAAAACTCTTCATCGCCTCGATGACGCCTTCCTTGTAGCCGTTGCCGGAATCCTTGATGCCGCCGAACGGGCTCATCTCAATGCGATAGCCCGGCACTTCCCAGATGTTGACGGTGCCGACCTTCAGGCCGGCAATGTATTTCTGCATGCGCCGGAAATCATTGGTGCAAACCCCCGACGACAGGCCGAAGGCCGTCGAGTTCGACAGCGCGATCAGCGCCTCGTCGTCATCCGGCGCACGCACGATCGGCACGATCGGCCCGAATGTTTCCTGCATGACGAGCTCGGAGGAATGCGGCACGCGGTCAACGACGATCGGCGGCAGCAGCGCGCCCTGCCGGCCGGGATGGTAGAGGATTTCGGCCCCCGCTTCCGCCGCCATCTCGACGCGCCGCTCGAACAGGGCTGCCGCCTTCTCGTGGATCACGGTTCCCAGATCGGTCGCGCGGTCCATCGGATCGCCGAAGCGCAGTTTCTTCGCGCGCTCCAGCACCATCGGCACGAAACGGTCGGCGACCTTTTCCTGGACCAAGATGCGCTTCACCGCAGTGCAGCGCTGGCCCGAGTTTTTCGTCGCGCCGGCCACGGCGAGGTCGGCGGCCTTGGCTAGGTCGTCGTCGGAGAGGTCGTTGAGTATGATCAGAGGATCGTTGCCGCCGAGCTCCAGCACCTGCCTTTTGTAGCCCGCCTTCGACGCGATCATTTTTCCGACCGGCACGCCGCCGGTGAAGGCGATCAGGTCGATGTTGTCGTTCAAAATCATCTCGTCGCCGATTTCGCCCGGCCAGCCGGTGACCACCGACAGCATCTGAGGCGGCAGGCCGGCTTCGTAAAGAATGTCGGCCAGCACCAGCGCCGTCATCGGCGTCAGTTCGGTCGGCTTGACCACGACACAATTGTTGGTGGCGATCGCCGGCGCCACCTTGTGCGACACCATGTTGAGCGGATGGTTGAACGGCGTGATCGCCGAGATCGAGCGCAGCGGTTCGCGGATCGTGAAAATCTTGCGCGCCTTGCCGTGCGGGGTGAGATCGCAGGAAAAGATCTCGCCGTCGTCGTGGATCGTCATCTGCCCCGTCAGCGTGAACACGTCGAAGGCGCGGCCGACCTCGTAGAGGGAGTCGGCCTTGGAGATGCCGAGCTCCAGCGTGATGAGATCGGAAATCTCATCCTTGCGCGCGGCCAGCGTCTCGGCGGTTTTCAGCAGGATGCGCTGGCGTTCGTAGCGCGTCAGTTTTGGCGTGTAGTCCGCCGCAATCCGGAATGCCTCGCGGGCGTGATGTGCCTGCCCCGCCGGCACCGTGCCGATCACCGTGTCGGTATAGGGATAGCGCACCTCGACGACCGCATCCGCATCGACCTTGCGGCCGGCAATGCGCATCGGCTCGTGGCGAACCTGGAACGACGTTTCCTGCTTGACCATCTCGATCATCCAGTTGGTTTTCGGCGGTTAGCCGCGTGCTGCCGCCATCGCCGCGTAGAAGAAGGCGTCAAAATTGCGCAGCGCCGGGGCATCCGGCATGTCGGAGAGCTTGCGGTTGACGATGAACGGCACGGCCTGCTCGGTCAGCCCGCCATGCGAGCGCAGCGGCTCGTCGAGCGCCGTGAGGTCGTGGCGATGTTCGCTGGTGCCGATCGTCTTGTTCTCCGACGAGACAAGCACAATGTCGCCGATGCGGTCGGCCGGCAATTCGAAACGCGCGCAGGCGGTCTCGCGGTCGATCACCACGTCGAGCCCATCGATCGCAGCCAGCCGCTGCATGATCGCCACGCGGTCGGCGCCGGCCGGAAGGTAAGCGGTGGCGAACGAACCGAGCGCGCCGTGATGCACCACATAGGGATCGGTGATCGGCAAGATGACCCGCGCCGCATTTTTGCCCAGCCATTCGTCCAGCAGATCCTGCACGTAGATGACATCCGGCGTGCCGTCGGCCTTGTGTTTCGGCTTCATGCCGTGGTCGGCGGTCACGACGATTGCCGCGCCCAGCGCATCGAGTTCGGCGAGATAGCGGTCGAACATCTCGTAAAAATCGTTCGCCTGCGGAACACCCGGCGCATATTTGTGCTGCACATAGTCGGTCGTGGTCAGGTACATCACGTCCGGCCGGAATTCCTTCAGCAGTTTTACCCCAGCGGCGAAGACGAACTCCGAAAGTTCGGCGGAATAGACTTCCGGCACCGGTCGCCCCAGCCAGGCCGAGGCATTGTCGATGCCGTTTTCGGTCTTCGTCGCCTTGTCGGACTTTTCCGAGGAAAAACACACCGCACGCCCATCCTCATAGGACAGGCCGTGGCCGAGCAGTGCACGCAGCTTGTCCTTGGCCGTCACCACGGCAACCTTGGCGCCTGCATCGAAGAAGGCCTTGAAGATCGTCGGCGCCCGCAGGAAGCGCGGGTCGTTCATCATCACTTCCTGGCCGGTCTCCGGCTCGTAGAGGTAATTGCCGCAGATGCCGTGCACGGCAGGCGGGCGGCCGGTGGCGATCGACAGATTGTTCGGATTGGTGAAGGACGGGATGACGCTATGCGCGGTGCGCACCGTGCCCTTCGCCTTGATCCTCTCCAGCGCCGGCATCAGCCCCGCATGAATAGCTTCGTCGAGATAGGCCGGCTCGCAGCCGTCGAGACAGATGGCAATCGCCGGCACGGACGGCCAGGCATAGTCCCGGCCGTTGACGGTCACCGCGACACGCGAAAACTGGTTCATGGCGAAAAATCCTTTTAGGGCCGCGTCAGGCGGCAAGTTTGGCGCGTTCGGCGATAGCAACGGCAGGCGGCGCGGCGGTGTCTACACCCATTTCGGTCAGGCATTCGCCGGCGGCAGCGACCACCTTGCGCATGACGTGTTCGTCCATGCGGCCGATGCAGCCGATGCGGAAGCTGTCCACCGCCGTCAGCTTGCCGGGGTAGATGATGAAACCCTTGTCCTTCATCAGACCGTAGAAGCGGTCGAATGCAAAATTGTGATGGGCGGGATTGAAGAAGGTGACGATGATCGGCGACAGCCAGTCGTCGGAAAGCAGCGTCTCGAAGCCCAGCGCCCGCATGCCGCCCACAAGCACGTCGCGGTTGCGGCGGTAGCGCGCGCCGCGCCCGGCGACGCCGCCCTCGGCGGCATGCAGCCGCAGCGCTTCAAGGAAAGCGGCCACCGCATGGGTGGGCGGCGTGAAGCGCCACTGGCCGGTCTTTTCCATGTAGGCCCATTGCGCATGTACATCGAGGCTGAGCGAATGGCTGCGGCCCCTGGCGGCCTCCAGTTCGCTCTTCCGCGCGATGACGAAGCCGAAACCCGGCACGCCCTCGATGCATTTGTTGGCCGACGACACCAGCGCGTCGTAGCGGATCTCGTTGACGTCGAGAGGCACCGCGCCGAAGGCGCTCATCGAATCGATGAGCAGCCGCCTGCCTTTCTTCGCCACCACTTCGGCGATTTCCGCCAGGGGATTGAGGATGCCCGAACTCGTCTCGCAATGGATGACGACGATATGGGTGATCGCCGGATCGGCATCGAGCGCCGCCCCGACCTCGTCGCCGCGCGGCGGCAGATAGTCGCCTTTGTCGATCACCGTATGGGCGCGGCCGAGATAGACGAGCGTCTGCGCGGTGCGTTGCCCATAGGCGCCGTTGGCCAGCACCAGCACCTTGCCGTCGCGTGGCACGAAGGAACCCAGCATCGCTTCGACGGCAAAGGTGCCGCTGCCCTGCATAGGCACGCAATCGAATTCTCCGGCGATATCGCCCGCCAGCGCGAGCAACTGCCGCCGCAGATCGGCGGTCATCTGGCGAAAATCGCCGTCCCACGATCCCCAGTCGCGCAGCATCGCCTGCTTGACCGAAGTGGCAGTGGTCAGCGGGCCGGGCGTCAGCAAATAGGGTTCGCCGAGAGCCGGCGCCGGAAAAGCCTCGATCTGGTCATTGCTGGGCATCTCGTCCTCCAAACGATGCGCACATCTCCCACTTGCCGACCTATCTGTAAAATCGTTATTTTGTATTCACCTATAAGTTTGGAACGGAAATAGCCATAACCCGGTGACGGAGAAATCCGTCCAGTCTTGCATTCCGATTGTTGCAGCCTTCTGACGGAGTTTCCATGCGCTACGTTCAATTGCGGGCTTTCCATTACGTCGCGATCTCCGGCGGCTTTTCGCGGGCGGCGGAAGAGCTTCTGCTGACCCAGCCGGCGATCTCCGACCAGGTGCGCAAGCTGGAGGAGGAATATGACGTGCTGCTGTTCAACCGGCAACGCAAGCAGGTCGCTCTCACGCCCGCCGGCGAAAAGCTGCTGGTCATCACCCGCCGCATGTTCGACAATGAACAGCAGGCGCTGGAACTTCTGTCGGAGTCTCGCGCCTTTCGCGCCGGCACGCTGCGCATCGTCGCCGACGCCGCACACCACCTGCTGCAAATCCTGGCGGAGTTCCGGCGCAAATATCCGGGCGTCAAGATTTCCGTCCGCGCCGGCAATACAGAAAGTGTGATCGAGAGTCTCTATAGTTACGACGCGGACCTCGGCGTGCTCGGCGAAATCCCGTCAAGCCGCGATTTCGACGTCGTCAAGCTGAATGCCACGCCGATCGTCGCCTTCGCGGCAATCGATCATGCGGTCACGCAAAGGAAAAGCCTCAGTTTCGGCGAACTGGCTGATTTGCCGCTGGTCATGCGCGAGCGGGGCTCGAAGACCCGGCGCAAGCTGGAGGATGGGGCGGCACAGGCAGGGGTCGAGTTGAAACCGATGATCGAGGCGGAAGGCCGCGAGGCAGTGCGCGAGATCGTCGCTTCCGGTGCCGGCATCGGCTTTGTCTCGGCAGTCGAATTCGGCCAGGATTCGCGGCTGGTGAAAATTCCGATCGACGCGCCGGGTTTGCTCATGGACGAAGCGCTGATCTGCCTCACCGAGCGCAGCGGCGGCAAGCTGGTGCGTGCTTTTCTCGACATCGCCCGGTCGACAGCCGGCCGGTAGGCCAACCAGCTACCTGAAAAGGTGCCGGCCAAAGGCCGGCACAGGGGTCACGCAGGAGAGATGCTGACGGTGTCAGCCGCCATACGTGTAAACGACAAGGCTCCCATCGGGCATGACTTGGCTCGCCACGACATTGTCGGGCATGACCCTCTGCTCGGTCAGTCTGGTGCTGACGACGGTGTTCGCCGCCAATGCGGCGCGAAGATCGCCGACAGGCGCCGCGTTCTGGCTCATTGCCGCATCGAAAGCCTGCTTGTCAGCGCTCGCCCAGTCGTCGACGCGCACCACCCTCACGGTCGAGATCGTGGAAATCGTCTGGATCTGGCCGGCGGTCGTCGTGCCCGCCGCCATTACCGGCGTCAGCGTACGCAAGTCGCCAATGCTGGCGGTGGTCGTCAGGTCGGTGGCGCTCTCGGCATTGAACTGCTGCGCACCGGGATTGATCTGGGTCTGGCCGGTGGAATCGGGGTCCTTGGCCTGGGCCGGGCTCTCCGCGAAGGCCGGAACGGAAAAGGCGGTGATGGCCGCCACGGAGGCGGCATAAAGAAGACGGCGTTTCATCGTGACTCTCCTCAGATTGTCCCTCGCGGGCTCAACCCTTGGGAGGCGAGAAAGGTTCCGGACGATTGGACAGTTCCGGGCGGCGACCGCGACCGGATGTATCGCTGTTGGAATGAAAGCGGCTGCTAACGGAATCGCGTTTCCCAGCGATCGAGAAACGCCTCGATCGGCATCGCCTGCATGTCGTGAATCGCTTCGAACAGCGTTTCGGCCGGCCAATCCCACCAGGCGAGTTTTTCGATGCGCTGGGAGATGTCGGCTGCAAACCGCAATCGCAGAACGCGCGCTGGGTTCCCGGCGACGATGGCGAAGGGATCGACGTCGTGCGTCACCACAGCGTTGGCACCGACCACCGCGCCATGGCCGATCGACACGCCCGGCATCACCACCGCGCCGTGGCCGATCCAGACGTCGTGGCCGATCGTCACCCGCTTGCCCTGCCGGCGTTTTCGGAACGCTTCGTCCACGCCGAGATAGCGAAAATATTCGTTCGGACGGTAGCTCAGCTTGTGCTGGGTGATGCGCTCGATCGGATGCTCCAGCGCGTTGATGCGCGTATTGGCGGCGATCGAGCAGAATTTTCCGATCGAAGTGTAGATCGCCTCGGCATGCCGCTCGAAATAGGAAAAATCGCCGACGCTGACTTCGCGCAGGATGACGCGCTCGCCGATCACCGCGTAGCGCCCGAGCTTGCAGGACTTCAGTTCCGCCGTCGGGTGGATGCGCGGTTCGGAATCCTTGAAGCGCAAGTCTGGCTCGATATCCATCGACGCGCTTTACGCGCCGCCGAAACCGGCGGCAAGCTTCACTGCGGCTTGCCGTTCGTCCACACCACTTCCTGGCCATAGAGCGGCACGGTGGATATCGCCATCTTTGCCGAGCCGTCCTGTACCTGCCGCGAATGCGAGAGATAGATCAGCGTCTGGTTGGCCTTGTCGTAGATGCGGTTCACCACCTGCTTCTTCCAGATCAGGCTGATGCCCTGCTTGAACACCTCCTCCCCCGCCTCGCCGAAGGCGATATCGCGGATTGTGATCGGCCCGGTCTGCCGGCAGGAGATTGCGGAATCCGAAGGGTCCTCGAACCAGTTGCCCTTCTGCAGCCGGTCGACCACGCCGCGGTCGAAATAGGAGACGTGGCAGATCACCCCGTCGACCTTCGGATCCTTGATCGCCTCGACGATGATGTCGTTGCCGAGCCAGTCGACGCCCACTTCGCCGACCTGCTGGGCGCGGGCGAGCCCGGAAGACAAGGCGATGGCGACAGCCGATATCAGTATCGCGAGCGAGTGCATAAGATTCTCCTGTTGCGAACGGCGAGGTGAGACGTGGGACGCCAGCAGCGCCAATGCAAGACTGTCCCTGCCATCGCGTCAACATGGCCTCTTTCCCGACACGATGCCGAGGGCTATTTTCACGGCATGAGTTCGCCGACCGGAATCCACGTGCCATCTGTGGCAAAATATACCTTAGCGGTGTCGCTGACGGCGGCCGTGACCGGCGCGACTTTCGCGGCATGGGCGGCCCACGGACCCGACATGTTCATGGCGATGATCCAGTCCGGCCTGTCCTGGTGCTTCTGACCTCCTCGCCATCGGCTTTGCACTTCCTCTTGCGCAGAACCTGAGACCGCCATGCAATCGAAGATGATGCGATTTATCCTGGTCGGAATCCTCGTCGTCATGGCTGCCGGTGTCGGTTGGCTGACGTTCGACTGGTATCGGAAGACAAACAGCAGCGAGGCCTATGGCGCGCCGTTCACGCTGGTCGACCAGAAGGGCGCCGAAATTTCCGAAGCGGCGTTCCGCGGGCACCCCTCGGCCGTGTTCTTCGGTTTCACCCATTGCCCGGAGGTCTGCCCGACAACGCTGGTCGAAATGGACAGTTGGCTGAAGAAGCTCGGCGATGAAGGCCGCGACGTTCGCGCCTATTTTGTCTCGATCGACCCCGAGCGCGACACACCCGAGACCATGAACACCTATGTCGGCAATGTCTCCGACCGCATCACCGGCATCACCGGCGACCCGGAAAAGGTCGCCGCCATGGCGAAAGCCTTTGGCATCTACGCGCGAAAGGTGCCGCTGGACGGCGGCGACTATACGATGGACCACACCGCGTCGGTCCTGCTGCTCAACCGTGAAGGCGGCTTCTTCGGCACCATCGCCTATGGCGAAGACCCGGACACGGCGCTTGCAAAGCTCAAGCGCCTGATCGCCGAAGGCTGAGACGCAGAGCTCATGGGCCAGACGCGGCTTTTCTTCGTTGCCGGCAAAGCGGCATGCCAGCAACTCTTTCCGGCGCTCGAAGCCGAGTTCGAGGAAGACGGCCTGCCGCTCGCCATGATCGAGTTCGACGAGGCGAAGGGCCTTGAGGAGATATCGCTTTATGTCGACGGCGACCCGGCCGACGCCGAACGCCGGATGGCGAAGGTTCTGCGCGACCAGGGCGAGCCTGCGAGCCTATCGCGGGAAAACCTGCCGGACATCGACTGGGTTGCGCGCTCGCTGGAAGGGCTGAAGCCGGTGCGCGCCGGCCGCTTCTTCGTCCATGGGGGGCACGACCGCCATCGCCGCCGCATAGGCGACCTCGCCATCGAGATCGAGGCCGGCATGGCGTTCGGCACCGGCCATCACGGCACAACGGCCGGCTGCCTGGAAATGATCGAGCTGGTCGTGCGGCGCGAACATCCGAAAAATGCGCTCGACCTCGGCACCGGCAGCGCCGTGCTGGCGATCGCCGTCGCGAAAATGGCGCATATTCCTGTGCTTGCCACCGACATCGATCCCGTCGCCACGAAGGTTGCGGCCGACAATGTGAGGCTCAACGGCGTCCCGTCGCTGGTGCGCACAGCGACCGCACCGGGCTTCCACCATCCGGTTTTCGGCTTAGCCGGGCCGTTCGATCTGATCGTCGCCAACATTTTGGCGCGACCGCTGATGCAGCTTGCCCCACAGATGGCGCAGCATGTCGCACTGGGCGGATCGCTGATCCTATCGGGCATTTTGGAGCGCCAGCGCGACGCCGTGGTGGCCGCCTATTCGACACAGCATTTCCGGCATGTGCGCACCCTGCCCCGCGAGGGCTGGGTGACGCTGCATCTGAAGCGCTGAGCCTTGCTGCAGGCATTCCCGCCCACCGGCTTTCGCTCGAGACTGGTCTTTACAGGTAGTAGGCGCCGGCGCGCTTCTTGAGGTCCGCGCGATTGTAGCCGCGCGAGCGCAGCGTCTCATCATCGAGGCCGAGCAGAGCCGTGGCGACATAGCGCTCCGCCTGCTTCTCGCGTGCCTTCACGAAGGCATCGAAGGCGGATCTGAGAAAACCGGGTTTCGTGGTCATAGCCGTTCTCCTTATTCAGGATTCGCAGTCATGTCCTCCACACGCGAGAGATAAGCTCCGCTGACCTTTCCGCAAAATGCGAATTCAGCATGGGTGCCATCTACAATCGCATACACCTGCGGAGCGCCGCTCACGGCACTGGACCATCGCGCCCGCGTTGCCACGATGGAAGCCTGCGGATACGGTCGCGTTTTCGAATCCGCCGAGGAAACGACAGCCATGTTCCAGACCTTCGACGAGGTAAGCGATCCTACGCTGGGCGCCGGCCGCGTGGCGCAACTCCGCGAATGGCTAGCCGCGAAAAATCTCGACGGCTTCATCGTGCCGCGCTCCGACGAGCATCAGGGCGAATATGTCGCCGAACGATCCGAACGGCTGAAATGGCTGACTGGCTTCACCGGCTCGGCCGGCGTCGTCATCGTCCTTTCAGGCCGCGCTGTTTTGTTCGTCGACGGCCGCTACACGCTGCAAGCCCGCCAGCAGGTCGACCCGGCGGTGTTTTCGATCGAAAGCCTGGTCACCAACCCGCCGCCGGACTGGCTGAAGGAGAATGCCGGCAAGGGGCTGCGTCTCGGTTTCGACCCGTGGCTGCACACCATCTCCGAGGTGAAGGCGCTTCGCACCGCGCTGGAAGCCAAGGGCGCCGAGCTGGTCGCCGTCGAAAACAACCCGATCGACGAGTTGTGGACGGACCAGCCCGACGCCCCGCTGCAGCCGGTTGAGATTCATCCCAATGCTTTCGCCGGGGAACTCGCAAAGGAAAAGCTGGCCCGGCTGGCTGCAGCCATCGCCGCCGATGGCGCTACCCATGCGGTCCTGACCGATCCCTCATCACTGGCCTGGACCTTCAACATCCGTGGCAACGACGTGCCGCATACGCCGCTGGCGCTTGGTTTCGCCATCCTCGCCGCCGATGGCGCGCACCGGATCTTCATCGACAAGCGCAAACTGCCGATCGAGCCGATAGCCTATCTGACGCAGCTTGCCGACATCAGCCCGCCTTCGGCTCTCGAAACGGACCTCATCGCGTTGGCAAAAACCGGCGCCCGCGTCGCGCTGGACCCGGCTCTGGCCGCCGAGCAGCTTCGGCTTCTCGTCACCGACAATGGCGGCACGGTGGTGGAAGTGACCGACCCGGCGCGCATCCCTCGCGCCACCAAGAATGCCGCCGAGCTTGCCGGCTCCCGCGCCGCGCACCACCGCGACGGGGCTGCCGTCGTGAAGATGCTCGCCTGGCTCGACCGCCAGCAGCCGGGCACGATCGACGAGATCAGGACGGTCGAGCAACTGGAAGGTTTTCGCCGCGCGGTCGGCGAGGAGACGCAGATGCCGCTGCGCGACGTCTCCTTCTCGACCATCTCCGGTTCGGGCGCGAACGGCGCCATCATGCATTACCGCGTCTCGCGCGCCACCAATCGCGTGCTGGCCGACGGCGAGTTGTTCCTGATCGATTCCGGCGGCCAGTATCAGGACGGCACTACCGACATTACCCGCACCGTCCCGGTCGGCACGCCGACCGATGAGATGAAGGAACGCTACACGCTGGTGCTGAAAGGCATGATCCGCATCTCCATGCTGCGCTTCCCGCCCGGCACGCGCGGCTCGGACATCGACGCCATCGCCCGCGCCGCGCTGTGGCAGCATGGCCTGGATTTCGCGCATGGCACGGGCCACGGCGTTGGCTCGTATCTCTCGGTGCACGAGGGGCCGCAACGCATCTCGAAAACCGGAACGCAAAAGCTGCTGCCAGGCATGATCCTCTCCAACGAACCGGGCTACTACAAGGAAGGTCACTACGGCATCCGCCTGGAAAACCTGATCCTCGTCACCCCGGAAGAAGCTGTCGCCGGCGGCGACAATGCCATGCACGGTTTCGAGACGCTGACCCTGGCGCCGTTCGACCGGCGCATGCTGCAGCCGGACCTGCTCAACAAGGACGAGTTGCAGTGGCTCGACGCCTATCACGCCCGCGTGCTGGCCGAGATCGGCCCGATGCTCGACGGCGAAAACCTCGCCTGGCTGGATAAGGCGGCGGCGCCGCTTCCCCACCTGCCGCATTGAGCCGGATCGCTACGCCCAGTCAGGCCCGGAGCCCGCTACGACGCGATAGTGCTCGACGTTTTTCGGACGCTCGACCAGAAACCGGTCGTCCTCGGGGTAATACCGCGCCACCTCCGGATCATCGCCGGCAAATGCCTTGATGGCTTCGACCGAAGTCCACCAGCTCAGCGTCGTCACTTCGCTGGTCCCGTCGCCGCGGGCGCGCAGAACCATCTGGAAGCCGAGGTTTCCCGGCGTCGTCTTGTAGTCATTGAGGCCGGTCGCCTTGATGTAGTCGACATAGACTTGCTCGTCCGCGGTACGGATGACGCCGGTCCATTTGCGCAGGATTTTGGTTTCTTCGGTCATCGCCTCCTCCTATCCAAGAAACTGGCGCAGCAAAATCAACGTCGCTGCCCCGGCCAGAAACAGCGCCAGCATGCCGTAGCGCAGCGACACGATCGCCGTAACCACCAGCGCGATGAACTCGGCTGGTCCTGCCGTCAGCAGCGCCGGCGCCACCAGCGTGGTCAGCACCGCCGCCGGCACGGCGTTCAGCGCCGCATCGACGCGCGGATGCACCGTCTCGAAGCGCGACAGCACCAGATGGCCGCCTATCCGGGTCAAGTAAGTCAGCGCCGCGCCCCACAGGGTGATCCACAGGATGGTGCTCATTCCGGTGTGCCCTTGATGCTGGTTGGTGCGACGATAGCGCCGAGGAGGATGCCGGCGGCCGCCCCCACCGAAACGTGCCAAGGCGAGCCGATGGTCTTGTAGGCGACCACCGAGACCACCCCGCTGACCAGCACCACGGGAAGCCACAGCGGCCGCTTGCGAAAGCTCATGACCAGCCCGAGGAAATAGATCGGCAGCAGGAAGTCTATCCCGATGGCACGTGTGTCCGGAATCATCTTGCCGAACAGCGCGCCCAGACCGCTCTCGATCACCCAGCAGACATAGATCGCCAGGCCCATGCCCATGTACCAGGCGAAGCCGACTTTTTCGCCGCTTTCGGCCTTGCGTTCGGCCTCGGCGAATTGCGGGTCGGTCAGCACGAAATAGCCCACCGCCTGCTGCCAGAGCGGCCAATGTGCCAGCCGCCGGCCAATCGAGGCGGAATAGAGCACGTGGCGGAAATTCACCGCGAAGATCGACGCCACCACGAGCCAGGGCGCGATGTTCTGGCCGAACAGTTCGAGGCCGACCATCTGGCTGGCGCCGCCATAGATCAGCGCGCTCATCAGCACCGCCTCGGTCACCGAAAAACCGTTGTCCACCGCGAGCGCGCCGAACAGGATGGCGAAGGGCGCCGAGGCGACCACCACCGGCAGGCCGAGCCGGACGCCCTGCCAAAAACTGCTTTCGGATGGTCGCAATGCGATGGATTCGGTGGCCATGACACTTCCCGGGAAAACGGGATAGCTATGTCAGCACCCCTGTCCTGTCACACGAATTCGCTTGAGCCAAACGATCAGCAACGGTGAACCTTGGCTCGGCGGCCGCTTACCGAACCGACGCCTACGGCTGACGCGACTGCCCTCAGGCCCGCCCAACCAGCTCGAACCACTGGTCCTCGTCGATCACCTCGATTTCGAGCGCAGTCGCCTGTGTGAGCTTGGAGCCGGCATTCGGTCCAGCCACGACCAGGTCCGTCTTGGCCGATACCGAGCCGGCGACCTTTGCGCCGAGCCGCTCGGCCATCGCCTTCGCCTCGCCGCGCGACATGCGCTGAAGCGATCCAGTGAACACGACCGTCTTGCCCGCCACCGGACTGCCGGCCGAGACGTTGACCACGTAGGGTTTTGGACGCACTTGCGCGAGCAGCGCATCGAGCACCGCGTCGTTGCGCTCGTTGCCGAAGAAATCGATCAGCGCGCCGATCACCGTGTCGCCGATGCCGTTGATCGACGGGAAGACGGTGTGCGGGTCTTCCGCAGCGGCCGTCTCCTTGCCGACGCGGATGAATTCCTCGACCGTCGAGAAGGTCTTGGCCAGCAGCGCGGCCGTGGTGTCGCCGATGTGGCGGATGCCGAGCGCGAAGATGAAGCGGTCGAGTTCCGGTTCGCGCCGCGCGTCGATGGCCGCAAAGAGCTTGTCGAGACCCTCATAGGTACGCTCCTCCGCCGTCAGCACCTTCTTGCGCGCCGTTCCCTTGGCGGCCTCGCGCTCGCGGGCCTGCGCCTCGCGCCGCTCGAACAGCGCCTGCTGGACCTCGGTGCGGCGGTCCTTCAACACAAAAATGTCGGCGGCGGTCTTGATCAGCCCGGCATTGAAGAAAAGATCGATATTCTCCGCGCCGAGCCCCTCGATGTCCATCGCGCCGCGCGACACGAAGTGGCGCAGCCTCTCCATCGCCTGCGCCGAGCAGATCAGTTCGCCGGTGCAGCGTCTGCGTGAATCCTCCTTGCCGGTCTTCTCGTTGACCTCGCGTGTGGCGGGCGAGCCGCAGACCGGGCAGGTGTGCGGGAATGTGTAGGGCACGGCATCGGCCGGCCGCTTTTCCAGTTCGACCCGCACGATCTGCGGAATAACGTCCCCTGCCCGCTGGATGACGACGGTGTCGCCGGTGCGGACATCGATGGCTTCGTCGCCACGGATGGGCAGGCCGTTGCTGTCGATCCCGGCGATGTAATCCTCGTTGTGGAGCGTGACGTTCACGACAGTGACGCCGCCGACAGTCACCGGGTCGAGCCGCCCCACCGGCGCCAGCGTGCCCGTGCGGCCGACCTGGATGTCGATCTGGCGGAGCACGGTGGTCGCCTGCTCGGCCGGGAATTTATGCGCGACCGCCCAGCGCGGTTCGCCGGTGACAAAACCCCAGCGGCGCTGCAGCTCGAGCTGGTCGACCTTGTAGACGACGCCATCGATGTCATAGCCGAGCGACGAGCGCTGCGCTTCGATGAGCTTGTAGTGCGCGATCAGCTCTTCGACCGATTTGGCGCGGATCATCAGCGGGCTTATCTGAAAACCCCAGTCGGCGAATTTTCGCACCGACTCGTACTGCGTCGGCGCCGGGTCCTCGGTCGTGTAGCCCCAGGCATAGGCGAAGAATTTCAGGTTGCGGCTTGCGGTAACCGACGCATCCTTCTGGCGCAGCGACCCCGCCGCCGTATTGCGCGGATTGACGTAGTCCTGGCCGCCAGCGGCGGCCGAACGCTCCTTCAGCGCCTCGAACTCGGCATAGGTCATATAGACCTCGCCTCGAATCTCGATCGTCTCCGGCCAGCCCGACCCTTTCAGTCGGTACGGAATATCGGCGATGGTCTTGAGGTTGGCGGTAATGTCCTCGCCGACCGTGCCGTCGCCGCGCGTGGCGCCTTGGACGAACACGCCCTTCTCGTAGCGCAGCGAGGCCGACAGCCCGTCGATCTTCGGCTCGGCGGTAAACGCGATGTCGAAATCCTTGTCGCGCTCGAAGAACCGCTTGGCACGTTCGAGAAAATCGACAACATCCTGATCGGTATAGGCTTTTGCGAGGCTGAGCATCGGCACGGCGTGCCGTACCTTGGCAAAACCCTCAGCCGGCGGCGCACCGACCGAGCCGGTCGGGCTGTCCGGCCGCACCAAGTCCGGGAAAAGCTGTTCGATCGCCGAGTTGCGCCTTGTCAGCGCGTCATATTCCGCGTCCGAAATGATCGGCGCATCTTCCTGGTGGTAGCGCCGATCATGTTCCGCGATCTCGGCTGCCAGCCGCGCGAGCTCTTCGGCGGCCTGCTCCTGGGTGAGGTCTTCGACGGCGATTTGGACAGCGGACATGGGAATGTTTACTCTTCTCGGATCGACGCGAACACGTCAAAAGTCTTCGGCAAAATCCCGAAAAAAGTAAACCGTCCCCGGCGCTTCAACTGACAGGCACATTCGCGCTGAGCAATCGCTCCGCCGCCGCGCGCGCCTCTTCGGTGATCGTCTCGCCGGCCAGCATGCGCGCAATCTCTTCCTGCCGCGACGGCCGGTCGATCTCGGCAATGGTGGTCGACACCCGCTCGGTGCTGCCGGACTTTGAGATCAGGAAATGCGTCTCGGCTCGCGCCGCGACCTGTGGCGCATGGGTGACGGTAAGCACCTGCACCCGCCTCGCCAGCCGCGCCAGCCGCTGGCCGATCGCGTCGGCAACCGCGCCGCCGACGCCGGAATCGATCTCGTCGAAGACCAGTGTCGGCGCCGAGCCGCGGTCGGCCAGCGCCACCTTCAGCGCCAGTAGGAAACGCGAAAGCTCACCGCCGGAGGCCACCCTCATCATCGGTCCCGGACGCGTGCCCGGATTGGTCCGCACCCAGAACTCGATCTGGTCGATCCCCTCTTCCGCGCGATTGTCGGGCTCGCGAGTCTGCTCGACGATGAAAGCCGCACGCTCCAGCCTCAGCGCCGGCAATTCGGCCATGACCGCAGCTTCGAGACCGGCAGCCGCCGACTGCCGCAATTCGGAAAGGTGCGAGGCAGCTTCATCGTAAGCGGCGCGCGCGGCGGCGGCCTGGCCCTCCAGCCCGTGCAGCCGCTCCTCGCCGGCATCGAGATCGGCAAGGTCGGCCACCATCGCATCGCGAAGCTGAGCGAGGTCGTCGACCTGCACATTGTGTTTCCGCGCCACCGCGCGCAGCGCGAATAGCCGCTCCTCAGCCCGCTCCAACCGTTCTGGATCGTATTCTGTCGCTCGCAGCGCCACATCAACGCCGGACTGGGCCGCATCGAGCGATATCAGCGCCTCGTCCAGCGACTTCACCACATCGTCGAGCAGGTTCGGCACCTCCTGCGCCTTGCGCTGCAGGCGCCTGAGCAGGCTGGCAAGCTGCGGCAGCGGCGAGTTGGCGCCGGACAGCACATCCTGCGCATCCTTGATCTCGGAGGCGATCTTTTCCACCCGCATCATCGAGGCGCGCATCTCGGCGAGATCGGTCTCCTCGCCGGGCAGGGGATCGATCTTGGAAAGCTCCGCCACGGAGGCGCGCAGGAAATCCGCCTCGCGCGCCGCCGCATCCACCTTCGCCCGGTGGCGTCCCAATTCCTGTTCCGCATCGCGCCAACGCCGCCAAGCCGCGGCGACGGTGCGCGCCTCCCCGACATGGCCACCGAAGGAGTCGAGCAGATCGCGATGCGCGCCCGGATCGACCAGCGCGCGCTCGTCGTGCTGCCCATGGATTTCCACCAGCGCGCGGCCGATATCGCGCATCAGCGTGACACTGGACGGCTGGTCGTTGACAAAGACCCGCGTGCGCCCGTCGGCGGTCTGCACGCGGCGCAAGATGATGTCGCCGTCGTCATCCAGCGCGTTGTCCGACAGGATCGCCCGCGCCGGATGGTTGCGCGGCACGTCGAACACCGCCGTGACCTGCCCTTGCGCCGCGCCGTGGCGGACGAGCGATGCCTCGCCCCGCGCACCGAGCGCCAGCGAAAGCGCGTCCAGCAGGATGGATTTTCCGGCGCCCGTCTCGCCGGTCAGCACCGAAAGGCCGGACGCGAAATCGATATCCAGCCGTTCGATCAGGACGATATCGCGGATCGAAAGGCGGACCAGCATCACAACCCTTGAGGCTCAGGAATCATCACGCGCGTGCCAACAAGCGCAGACGCGCGACCGGCCAATAGCATGATTTGGGCAATTGACGCGACCCGTTGCAAGACGACCGCAACGTCGGACACACCGGGAGGCGGGCAAGCGTCCCCACCCACCTCCCGGCAATTGTCCGATCAGGCGCCGCCGGTGATAAGCGTGCCGGCCTTGGATATCCACGAACCCGGGTTTTCGCGCGGCTCGAGACCGCCCGATTGCAGCAGCTTGTAGGAATCCTTGTACCACTGGCTGTCAGGATAGTTCTGGCCTAGAACCGCCGCCGCCGTCTGCGCTTCGGATGTCAGACCCATCGCCATGTAGGCTTCCGTCAGGCGGGCCAGCGCCTCCTCGATGTGGCGCGTGTTGGAATAATTCTCGACGACGTAGCGGAAGCGCTTGATTGCGGCGATGTATTCGCGCCGCTCCAGATAATAGCGGCCGGTCTGCATCTCCTTGCCGGCAAGCTGGTCGCGGGCGAAGCGAATCTTGGTGCGCGCGTCGTCGACATATTCCGAATCGGGCCAGCGCTGGATCAGTTCTTCCATCGCCTCGATGGTGCGCCGCGATTCTTTCTGGTCCTGGGTCACGTCGCGGATCTGGCGGAAATAGCAAAGCCCGATGATGTACTGGGCATAGGCAGCGTCAGGCGTGTTCGAATAGAGCGAAACGTAGCGTTTGGCCGAGGCGATTGCGTCGTCGTATTTGCCCTGGCGATAATTGGCGAAAGCGCCCATCACCATCGATTTGCGCGCATATTCCGAATAGGGATGCTGGCGGTCGATGGCGTTGAACTTGCGGCTCGCTTCGGTAAGCCGGCCCGCATCCATGTTCGCCAGCGCCTGATTGTAGAGCACATCGGCAGGCTCGGTCTGCTCGACATAGGTCGACAGGTCGATGTCGTCATCCGACTGGCAGGCGGACAACGCAAAGGGGACACCCACGACCGTGGCGGCCAACAAGGCCCGCCGAATCCGTCCACGGGCTGAAGCAGCAGTAACAAACGTCATATTTTCGATTCGCCCCTCTTGGCCAAGCGAAGGCGGGCAGCCTTAACCAGAACAGCTCGCCACGGCAACGCTATCGGGCCGCAATGGCGCTTTTTTGTGGCCTTGGCGCGGCTTCCTTGCCGTAATCCACGTCAACTGGGGAAAGAGTCTGCCGAAAGATGGTAAACAAACCATCAGGATTTCCGGCCCCAAAAGCAAAACACTACGTTCCGGCACTCACCGGCATCGGGACGCAACGCGCGTTGAACAGGCCTTTCGGTTAACCGCAGCTTATGCGGCCGCCTAGGCGAAACGCGCCTCAGAGCACCCAGGGCGCGTAGACGGGAGCGTTAACCGCGATCATCTCGGCGCCACGGCCACGCGAGCGGCGGTTGGTCTCGACGATCTCGAATGCCGTCGGATCAGACAGCAGGTGCCGCAACGCCGCAGCGTTCAGCCGATGCCCGCCGCGGAACGACTTGAAGCAGCCGATGAAGCGCGCACCGGCAAGCGCCAGATCGCCCATCGCGTCCAGCATCTTATGACGCACGAACTCGTCGCCGTAACGCAACCCTTCCATGTTGATCACACGGTTGTCGTCGCCGATGACGATGGAATTCTCGAGCGACGAGCCGAGCGCGTAACCGCCGGCCCACAGCCTCTCGACGTCGCGCATGAAGCCGAAGGTCCGCGCCCGCGCCAGATCGCTGCGGAACGAGACGGGGTCGATATCGGCGGCAAACGCCTGGCGGCCGATGGCCGGGCTGTCGAAATCGATCTCGACCTCGAACCGCGTGCCGCGATACGGCCGGAACTCAGCCCAGGAGGTACCGCTGTCGATGCGCACCGGCTTGACGACGCGGATGTAGCGGCGCTTGACGTCAAGCGTCTCGATGCCGGCCTGGTCGATGGCGTCGACGAACATGGAGGCGCTGCCGTCCATGACCGGCACCTCGTTGCCGTCGATCTCGACGACGACGTTGTCGATGCCAAGCCCCAGCAGGGCTGCCATCAAATGCTCGACCGTCGCCACATGGAAGCCCGAGGGCTCGCCAAGCACCGTGCAAAGAGCCGTCGCGCCAACTTCCGATACGAGTGCCGGCAACTGACGTCCTGCGCCGTGCTCGCCTGCATAGACGAAGACGACTCCGGTATCTGGTTCTGCTGGATTAAAACGGATCGTGACTGGCTTGCCGCTATGAACGCCGATGCCGGACAATGTCGCGCACGATTTCACCGTGGTTTGATAGTCGTGCAAATTTATCCCCATATGCGCTTCATGCTCGACACCGCGGCTCCATCCCAACTCCCCGCGGGTATTTCCGGCAGAAGCGGCATTGGCTCACCCAATCCAATTCCTGCCATCTTTCAGCCTTGAAGATAGTCTGCCGGCAGGGTCGCCACAAATCACGGTTTCTTACTCTGTGTTACCGCAACCGGGCCGCTTATGCCGACCGTAAGCTATTGATTTCCCTCTATATATAGAAAATGCGGACAGGTGGTTTCTCACCTGTCCGCACACACTCGTTAACAGCCGTTTACGGTTCAGTTCGCCTGGCGGCGAAGGAAGGCCGGAATCTCCAACTGATCGTCCTCGTGAGTCGCGCGCGCCTGCGGCGTCAGGCGGCCCTGATCGTCGAGTTGGCCGCGGCGGGGGGCGTAGAGCTGCGGGTCCTGGCTGTTGAGGCGGCGTGCTTCCGGCGCCGGCTGCCGCAGCCTGGGCTCGCGCGGCTGCGCCGCCTCGAGCTTTGCCGGCTCCTCTTCACGACGCGTCAAACCGACCGTCAAGCGCTTGAGCAGACCCATCGGGCCGCGGTCCTCCTGGTCGGCAGGGCGAGCCTTGGCCTCGGCTTCCGCCTTCACCATCGGCGGAAAATCCTCCACCCGCGGCATGCGCGGCGCAGCCGCGACCGGTGCGGCCTCACGCTGCTGCACAGCTGCGGGCTGCGGCATGCGCTCGGCCGGCTGCACGGCGACCGGCTGCAACACGACTGGCTCCTCGACCACCTGGAACTGCGGCGCCGGCTGCGGCGCGGCAGCCGCCGGCCGTTGCATCGCCACCGGCTCCGGGGCCGGGAACAGCTTGCTTTGCGGGCGGAAATCTTCCGCCGGCTGGGAACGGGCCACCGCATTCTGTTCCGCCTGACGGATGGCCTCGGCGACCGGATCGGCAGCCCGCGCCTGCTGCGTCTCGCCGGCAGCGACAGGGCGCGGAGCCGGCTTCGGTGCCTGGCGGATGTTGATCGGCACGGCCGCAATCTGCTCTGCCGATTTGTCGATGCCGGTGGCGACCACCGACACGCGGATGACGCCCTCAAGCTCCTCGTCGAAGGTCGCGCCGAGGATGATGTTGGCATCCTGGTCGACTTCCTCGCGGATGCGGGTCGCCGCCTCGTCGACTTCGAACAGCGTCAGGTCGCGGCCGCCGGTGATCGAGATCAGCAGGCCCTTGGCGCCGCGCATCGACGTCTCGTCGAGCAACGGATTGGAGATCGCAGCTTCGGCAGCCGCCATCGCCCTACCCTCGCCGGAGGCCTCGCCGGTGCCCATCATCGCCTTGCCCATCTCGCGCATCACCGAACGCACGTCGGCGAAGTCGAGATTGATCAGGCCTTCCTTGACCATCAGGTCGGTGATGCACGCCACGCCCGAATAGAGCACCTGGTCGGCCATCGCGAAGGCGTCGGCGAAGGTGGTCTTGTCATTGGCGAGCCGGAACAGGTTCTGGTTCGGGATGACGATCAGGGTATCGACGCTCTTCTGCAGCTCCTCGATGCCGAAGTCAGCGGTCTTCATGCGCCGCATGCCCTCGAAATGGAACGGTTTGGTTACGACGCCGACTGTGAGGATACCCTTTTCGCGCGCAGCGCGGGCGACGACGGGCGCCGCACCGGTACCGGTGCCGCCACCCATTCCCGCGGTGACGAAGCACATATGGGTGTTCGACAGATGGTCGATGATCTCGTCGATGCACTCCTCGGCGGCTGCGCGGCCGACTTCCGGCTGCGACCCCGCGCCAAGACCCTCCGTGACGTGAGCGCCGAGTTGAATCAGCCTCTCCGACTTCGACATGGTCAACGCTTGCGCATCGGTGTTCGCCACGACGAAATCGACGCCACGCAGACCCGCAGTGATCATGTTGTTTACGGCGTTGCCGCCACCGCCGCCAACGCCGAAAACGGTGATCCGCGGCTTGAGTTCGGTGATGTCCGGTCTCTGGAGATTGATGGGCATGTCCTCGTCCTTTGCCTTCCTGCCGCGTCGCCGCCGCGGCTGATTTATGGGGCTCGCCCCGCCGAAGTTTAGAAACTGTCTCTCAACCACTGACTCATGCGTTGGAAACGGCCGCCCGTTCCGCTCATACGCAATTTGGAACTCGTACTGATCCTGCCATTCTCGAAGCTTGCGACCTGTGGGTAGATCAGCAAGCCGACAGCCGTCGCGAACGCCGGCCCCTTGGCCGCCTCCGGCAGGCTGGAAACGCCCAACGGACGTCCGATACGGACATTGCGGCCCAGGATACGCCGTGCCGCGTCGGGCAAGCCCGCAAGCTGGCTTGCGCCACCCGTCAACACGACTCTTTTGCCGACGACATTGCCGTAGCCCGATTTGTTCAGGCGATCGCGCAGCATCTCCAGCGTTTCCTCGACGCGGGCGCGAATGATTCGCGTCATAACCGAGCGCGGAACCTGTAGCGGCACCTCGCCGTCGTCACCGCCGATAGGCTGCACCGAGAGCACGTCGCGATCGTCGGCACTCCCCGGCAGCGCGGATCCGTGCATGACCTTCAGCCGCTCGGCATCGTCGAAACGCGTCGACAGGCCCTTCGCCATATCCAGCGTGACATGCATCCCACCGATCGCGAGCGCGTCGCCATGCACGAACTTGCCGTCGGCGAAGACAGAGATGGTCGTCGTGCCACCGCCCATGTCGATGCAGGCCGCGCCCATCTCCAGTTCATCGTCGACAAGTGCGGCGAGACCGCTGGCATAGGGCGTCGCGACCAAGCGCTCGACCGAAAGATGCGAGCGGTTGATGCAGAGTTCCAGATTGCGCTGCGGCGCGGCATCGCCGGTGAGCACGTGCATATCGACGCCAAGCGTATCACCGACCATGCCGCGCGGGTCGCGCACGCCGCGTTCGGCGTCGAGCGAGAAGGCGACCGGCAACGCATGCACGACCTGACGCTCCGCCTTCAGCGACTGTTTTGCGCC
Organism: Mesorhizobium sp. IMUNJ 23232; assembly: GCF_044326205.1. NCBI lineage: Bacteria > Pseudomonadati > Pseudomonadota > Alphaproteobacteria > Hyphomicrobiales > Phyllobacteriaceae > Mesorhizobium > Mesorhizobium sp. IMUNJ 23232. The sequence goes on along the minus strand of NZ_JBIRCY010000005.1, from coordinate 117,701 downwards.
CGCCGCCAGCACACGCTTGATGTCACCCTCATCGACCTCATGGCCGCCGAGATTGATGGTAGCCGAATAGGTATGGCTCTTCAGCCGGCCCGAAGTCAGGTTGACCAGCAACGAATCGACCGTCAGCCCCGCCATGCGCTCGGCCGCGTCGACGGCCAACCGGATCGCCTGCTCGGCGCGATCAAGGTCGATCACCACGCCGGACTTCACACCATGCGACTTCTGATGGCCGATGCCGATCACCTTGGCCTTGTGGGTGCGACCCCGAAGCTGTTGGCTGGGCTCGCAAGGCTTGAGCTGCGCCACCACGCAGCAGATCTTGGTCGAGCCGACATCGAGGACCGTGACGATGCCAGCCTTGCGCTGGGTGACGTCCTTCTGACCGCCAAGCCAGTTCATGTGCGTTTCTCCGGCTTGGGCTTCTTCAGCTTGCCACTGCCATCCAGCGCCGCCTGTCGGGCCTCCGCCGCCTCGGGCGTAAGCTGCAGCACCATCCGGTCGGAGAACCGCATGTCGATCGCCGTCACCTGCCGGTTGAACAGCCCGTTCTCGCGGTCCATGCGCAGCATTTGCGTGATCGCCTGATCCATCCCCGCCTCCGGCAACTTGACGGTGATGCCATTGTCCAGCCGCAGGTTCCAGCGCCGGTCGGCGACCAGGATATAGCCCTTCACCCGCCCCGCGAGATCGGGATACTTCGCCATCTCCGCGACGAAGCCGGCCGCCTGCTCGGCGGCGCCGGCGCCAACGACCAGTGGAAGGTTCGCATGCCGTCCGCCCGTATAGGGGACGATCACATTGCCTTTGCGGCCGATGATCGAAAGCTGGTTGTCGTGCTGCCAGATCGCAAAGGGCTCGCGTTCAGTGATGCGTATCTCCAGCGTTTCGGGATAGACTTTCCGGACCGAGGCAACCTCGACCCAGGGAAGCGAGGCAACGCGCTCGCGCGCCTCATCGACATCAAAACCGATCAGCGAGGTCCAACCCGTTAGGTCGAGCTTTTCAAGGATATCGATCTCGGAAGTCTCGCGGTGGCCGACGACGCGAACCTGGTCGACCGCGAAGCCGGTGCGCGCCGTAACGGCCTGCGCCACATCCGGCATGTGGCCACCGACATAGATACCATAGAGACCGGTCGCAGCGAACAGCAGCGCCGAAGCCATCGTCGCCGCGTAGCGCGGCGGCACGAAGTCGCCGGTGCCCAGACGCGCAAACAGCCGCGCGGGGCGCCTTGCCCAACGCGGCAGCAGGAACCGGTCGGCCAGCCGGGTGCCGCCGGGGCTCGATGTACCCGCCGTCAACCTGCCATGCCCCGCCTTCAACGCGAACACGACGCGTCCTCCACCATCCAACTCAGCAACTCTCCGAAGGAATGCCCCGCCTCGGCGGCGATTTCCGGAACAAGCGACGTCGGCGTCATGCCTGGCTGAGTATTGATTTCCAGCCACACGACCTCGCCATTTTCGGAATGGCGATCGTCGTAGCGGAAGTCAGATCGGGAGACGCCCCGGCAGCCGATTGCTTGATGAGCCTTGAGGGACAGTGTCTGTATCTTTTGGTAAATATTTAGTGAAATTTTAGCCGGACATACATGTTTTGAGCCGCCCGGCACGTATTTCGAGTCGTAATCGTAGAAGGCGTGACCGGTCGGAACGATCTCGCAAACGCCAAGAGCCACATCGCCCATCACGGCACAGGTGAGTTCGCGCCCGTGCACGTAGCGCTCGACCATCACCCGGTCGCCATATTTCCACTCCGGCGAGGAGATGACCTGCGGGGGATGGGACTGACCCTCCTTGACGATGACCACCCCGAAACTCGACCCTTCATTGACCGGCTTCACTACATAAGGCGGCTTCATCGGGTGCTGGTTCTGGATCGAATGCCGGTCCATGACGCGGGACTCGGCGACCGGGATCAGGGACGCCCTGGCGATCTTCTTGGCCAGTTCCTTGTCCATCGCCAGCGCGGACGCAAGCACGCCTGAATGTGTATAGGGGATGCCGAGATATTCGAGGACGCCCTGGATCGTGCCGTCCTCGCCATACGGCCCATGCAAGGCATTGAACGCAACATCGGGCTTGAGTTCGGCAAGCACCGCACCGATATCGCGATCCACATCGACCCGGGTGACAGTGTAGCCGACAGCCTCAAGGGCGTCGGCGCAAGCCTTGCCCGAAGACAAGGACACGGGCCGCTCCGAGGAGAACCCTCCATACAGAACAGCTACGTGTTTTTTCTCCATGCTTCGTCGTCCCCACGCAGGCCACATCCACTGCGGTTTCCCGAACAGAATCCGAGTCCTCCGGTGACCACCCCTCACCGGCGACGCGCCGCACGACTCAAATCAGGAAACGCTTTCAACCCCAAAGAATCAGAGCATGATTCCCGTGGCAAGCATTGATTTTCAGGAAAGGGAATTTCGTGCCTGAGACGGCCGAGTTCGCCGGCCGACTATGGCATTTTGGACTCACTCAGAACGCTTGGCCCAGCTTGACGAATTACCCCTGCGCAGACCGCGCCCAAAATTCGCCTGTATGTTGCATTTGCTCCGTATGCTGCATCTGCAGGGTGTCAGAATGTCACCCAAAGACAGGAGTTTCCCATGGCCAGCGAATTCCGCGTCAACACCTATCAGGACAACTGGCAGAGAAGCTCCAACGTCCTGGCGCTGCACGATGGCGGCTTCGTGGTGACCTGGGAGAGCTATTTTAACAATTACGACGACGGCCCGGTCACCACCTACGTGGCCACCCAGTTCTACAACGCCAACGGCCTCCCCGTCGGCGGGGAGAAGATCATGCGCGCCCTCGATGGCGGCCATTCCGGCGACCCGCAACTGACGCAGCTCGCCAACGGAAACATCGTCTTCACCTGGATCGAGAATCCCGACGACGCGATCTTTACCGGCGACAGCTACATCGCTGGCCAGGTCTTCAGCGCCGACGGAACGGCGGTGAGTTCCGCGTTCCGGGTCGACACGGTGCCCTCGACCGGAGCCGTGCTGCCAAGCGTCGCGGCGACCGGCGATGGCGGCTTCGTGGTTACCTACGGTGCGTCCACCGGCACCAGCCTGTTCGACGAGGTCTATTATCGTGCCTACACGGCTGCGGGGGTCCCGATCGGGTCCGATCACGTGATGAACACGGTCTCGAACGAATTCGACGAGATCGCGACCGAGACTACCGCCTTGAGCAATGGCAACAGCATTGCGATCTGGAATTCGGAAGCCGCCATCGACGATGGCACCCTGGATGGCCGGAACCAGATCCGGGCAACGATCTTTCGGCCGGACGGCACCGTGCTGCGCGGCGACTTCGGCTTGGCGCCGCATATCGGCGGCGCCGGCGACGATGAAAATTTCGGCTACGACGTCACCGCGACGGCGGGCGGCGGGTTTGCCATCGCCAACCTCGACTGGGCCGATACGGGTGAGGCCGGCACGCAGACCATCTCCATGCAATTCTTCGGAGCCACCGGTCAGGCGCTGGGCGGCGACCTGCCCGTCTACACCTCGGACGAAGTCGTCGGCGATGTGCAGATCACCCGCCTTGCAACAGGGCAGTTCGTCGTGGTCTGGGATCAGTATCCGGAAGATGGCGGTGCCGGACGGGACGTGATGGCGCGCGTGCTGTCGGCGGACGGCACGCCGGTCAGCGCCGCTTTTGTCGTCGGCATCAACGCCGACGGCTACGACACGCAGGAAGAGGCGGCCGTCGCGGCGCTCCCGCGTGGCGGGTTCGTCGTGACCTACAACACGGAGTCGATCGATATCGACAATGAGGGTGTCGCCGGACGCATCTACGGCCAGGGCACGGCCGGCGTCGACGTTCTCACCACGGATGCATCGGGCGTCATGTCGGGTCTTGGCGGCAGCGACAGGATCACCGGGGACTCTCGGGCCAACTGGCTCTATGGCGATGCCGGCAATGACAGGCTGAGCAGCGGCGCCGGCAACGATATCCTCGACGGCGGCACGGGCAACGACGTCATGGCGGGCGGGGCCGGCAACGATTTCTACTATGTCGATTCGATGTCCGACGTGATCGCGGAACACGCCGGCTACGGGACCGCGGACCGGGTCGGGGTCCGCGCGAGCTACGCCCTCGATGCCGGCGTCAATGTCGAGATCCTGGCGACAACCTCGTCCTCGGGCACGACCGCAATCAACCTCGCCGGCAATGCGCTCCGGCAATCGATCACCGGCAATGCCGGCGCCAATGTCCTGCATGACGGCGGAGCGGGCGCGGCCGACACACTTGCCGGGCTCGCCGGCAACGACACCTACCGCATTTACAATGCCGGCGACGTCGTCGTCGAAGCCACCTCGCACGGGACTGCCGACCGGGTAGCGGCCGCCGTCGACTACCGGCTCGGCGCCGGTGTGCGTGTCGAGATCATGACCACCAACGGCTCGACCGGAACGTCGGGCATCGACCTGACCGGCAACGAGTTCGCCCAGAACATCACCGGCAACTACGGCGACAATCGCCTCGAAGGCAAAGGCGGCAACGACACGCTCACCGGCCTCCACGGCGACGACACCTTCGTGTTCGCATCGACGCTGGGCAGCGCCAATGTCGATACGATCAGCGACTTCAAGGCCGCGGACGACCGCTTCCTGCTGTCGGACGCAGTTTTCACCACGCTGAACACCGGCGCGCTGCTTTCGGGGTATTTCCGCGCCAACACGACCGGGCTTGCGCAGGATGCAAACGACCACATCATCTACGAGACCGACACCGGCGAACTCTACTACGACTTCAATGGCAGCGCGGCGGGTGGCGGTGTCCTATTCGCGAAACTCATAGGTCTGCCGACGATCGGCAGCGCGGATTTTTACGTGGCGTGAGAGGCCGGCCGCGACTGGCAGCCGATCCGGTCCGCCAAGGTCAGGAGTGAGGCTTCAAGGCAACCGTTCCAGAAGCGGTCTTTGTCCAGCAACGATCTTCTCGCTCGCTTCCGCGAGCCTGAACCACGCGGCACGGTCAACCTCGGGAAACGCTTCCATGCGCCCGCTGCGCGGCGGCCACTCGAGTTCGAACATGTTGCTCTGAAGCGTCGAGACGTCAAAGTCGCCTTCGATAGCGAAGGCTGTTACCGTCTTGCCACTGCCCTGACGCACCGCCCCGAGTGGGACGAGATCGCCGGCAAGCACCCAGCCCGTCTCCTCGAAAAATTCCCGGCGGGCGGCTGTTTCCGGATCCTCGCCTTCGCCGTACTCTCCCTTCGGGATCGACCATGCGCCAACATCCTGGGCGCGCCAGAAAGGCCCGCCGGGATGCACGAGCAGGACCTCGATGGTGCCGGAAATTCGCCGATGGACGAGGACACCTGCGCTGAGCTTCGCCATCCCCGACCTCGATGAGGCTACAGCAACTGCCCCAGAAACTCGTGCACCTTGCGTCCCGGCGCGAACTGGCCGAGCCGCTTGATCTCCCATTCAAGCCGGATGCCTGAGTTCTCCACCACACGCGCCCGCACGGCCTCGCCGAGATATTCGAGGTCGTAGCCGGTGGCGGTACCGGTGTTGATCATAAAGTTGCAATGCATGGGCGACATCTGAGCGCCACCGATCATCATGCCACGGCAACCGGCTGCATCGATCTCCTTCCAGGCAGAGGTGCCGGGTGGGTTCTTGAAGGTCGAGCCGCCCGTCTTTTCACGGATCGGCTGCACGGTCTCGCGATGGTGTTGGACCGCATCCATCGCTGCTTTGATGGCAGTACGATCCTCTGGATGACCCTCGAAAATCGCAGAGGTGAAAATGAGTTCTTTCGGCATGGACGAATGACGGTAAGAGTAGCCCATATCGGCATTGGACAGCACGTGCAAATTGCCCTGCCGGTCGAGTGCGCGCACCTCGACCACCCGCTCCCGTGTCTCGACGCCATTGGCGCCAGCGTTCATCCGCAACGCTCCACCGACCGCGCCCGGGATGCCATGGTAGAAATGGAAGCCACCGATACCGGCCTCCAGGGCCACGGCGGCCAGCCGCTTGTCCGGCATGGCGGCACCCGCCCGAATACGGTTTTCACCGACGACCTCCGCCTCGCCAAAACCCTTCGCGGAAAGGCGGATGACGAAGCCACGCAACCCGCCGTCCCGCACCAGCAGATTCGAGCCGATGCCGACCACCACGAGCCGCACATCTTCGGGCACCGCCTTCAGGAATGCGGCAAGGTCTTCCTCATCGGCCGGCTGGAACAGCGCGTCGGCTGTGCCCCCGGCACGGAACCAGGTGATCTTTTCCATTTCCGCGTCGGGCGTGATGCGCCCGCGCAGGCCAGCAAGCCTGTCGCCGAGTTGGTTGAGCAGGGCCTCGCCGCGCTTCATACAGCCTCGCCGCCGAGTTCTTTCGGCAGAGCGTAAGCCCATTGGGTGATGTTGCCGGCACCGAGGAAGATGACGAAGTCGCCGTCCTTGGCGAGGTCGCGCACCGCCGGCGCGATCGCCGCCGGGCCGTCGATATAACGCGCATCGCGATGCCCGCCGGCGCGGATGCGCTGCGCCAGCGCCTGCGAGTTGACGCCTTCGATCGGCTCCTCGCCGGCTGGATAGACAGGCGTGACCAGGATCGTGTCGGCGTCGTTGAAACAGGCCGAGAATTCGTCGAACAGATCGTGCAGGCGCGTGAAGCGGTGTGGCTGGGCAATCGCGATTACGCGTCCGTCGGTCGCGTCGCGCGCCGCCTTCAGAACCGCCTTGATCTCCACCGGATGGTGCCCGTAATCGTCGAAGATACGCACGCCGTTCCACGTGCCGGTCGGCGTGAACCGGCGTTTGACGCCGCCGAAACCCAACAGTCCCTTGCGGATCGCCTCGCCGGAAATACCGAGTTCATGCGCCACCGCGATCGCCGCCGTGGCGTTCGATACATTGTGCCGGCCGGGCATCGGCAGGCTAAGCCCGTCGATCACCGTCTGTACGCCGCTTTTGCGGTTGCGGATGATCACGTCGAATTTCGACGAACCGTTCTCCATACGGTGGCGAGTGAAGCGCACGTCGGCCTGCGCGTTCTCGCCATAGGTGATGACCCGGCGGTCTTCGATGCGGCTGACCAGCGCCTGCACTTCCGGGTGATCCGTGCACATTACGCCGAAGCCGTAGAACGGCACGTTCTCGACGAATTGCCGGAACGCCTCCCGCACCTTGTCGAAGCTGCCATAGTGGTCGAGGTGCTCGGGATCGATGTTGGTGATCACCGCGATCTCGGCCGGCAGCTTCAGGAACGTACCGTCGCTCTCGTCGGCTTCCACCACCATCCAGTCGCCGTCGCCCATGCGGGCGTTGGTGCCATAGGCGTTGATGATGCCGCCATTGATCACCGTCGGATCGAGCCCGCCGGCGTCGAGCAGCGCCGCCACCATGGATGTCGTGGTGGTCTTGCCATGCGTTCCGCCGATCGCCACCGCCTGGCGGAAACGCATCAGCTCGGCCAGCATCTCGGCGCGCCGCACGATAGGCAGCAATTTTTCACGCGCCGCCACAAGCTCGGGATTGTTCTTCTTGATCGCCGTCGACACAACGACCACCTCGGCATCACCGAGATTCTCGGCGCTATGCCCGACGAAACACTCGATGCCCTTGTCGCGCAACCGCTGCACATTGGCGCCGTCGGCCTGGTCGGAGCCCTGCACACGATAGCCGAGATTGCGTAGAACCTCGGCGATGCCGCTCATGCCGATGCCGCCGATGCCAATGAAATGCACCAGCCCTATGGTCTGCGGCATCTTCATGCGCCGGCACCCTCCCTGAATTCGTTCAAACTTCTTCCCTCGGCAATAGCCTCTGTGAGGTCGGCGAGCAACCGCGCAGCGTTCGGCTTGCCGGCCGACTTGCCCGCCACCGCCATGCCTGACAGGGTTTTGGGGTCGTCCATCAGGCCGCCGATCAGTTCCGCAATGCGCTCCGACGACAGTGTCGACTGCGGATATGCCTGTGCCCCACCGGCGGCCGAAAGAGCCGCCGCATTCGCCGCCTGGTCGTGGTCGAGCGCATGCGGATAGGGGACGAACAATGCCGGCCGGCCGATCACCGCGATCTCCGACACAGTCGAGGCCCCGGAACGCGACATCACCAGATGCGACGCGGCGATACGCGCCGCCATGTCGGTGAAAAAAGGTGAGATTTCCGCAGGAACGCCAAGTTCCGAATAGGTCTTCTTGACCTTCTCAGCATCTTCGGCACGCGCTTGCTGAGTCACGTTCAGGCGCTTGCGCTGCTCCGGTGAAAGCTTTGCGACCGCGGAAGGAATCGCGTCGGAAAAGAACTGCGCGCCCTGACTGCCGCCGAACACCAGCAGCCGGAACGGTTCGCCACGGCCTGACGCCCGATACAGCGTCTTCGCCGCCTCCAGCACCGCGGGACGCACCGGGTTTCCGGTCTCGACGATCTTCGCCGCGACGCCGCTCGCCCCTGGTTTCAGGAAACCGCCGGCAATCATATTCACCCGCGCCGCCAGTGCTTTGTTAGCGCGGCCCATCACCGCGTTCTGTTCGTGGATCAGCGTCGGCACCTTGCGCCGCGTCGCCGCATAGAGCGGCGGCAGGGTCGGATAGCCGCCGAAGCCGACAACGGCCGCGGGTTTGATCCGGCGGATCAGGTCGGAGGACTGCCGCACCCCGCGCCAGATCGTCCAGAAAGCGGCCGCCAGCTTTATCGGATTGCGCGACCCGAACGTCGCCGACGCAATCGGATGGACAGCCGCGGCCGGAAAATTGCCTGCATAGCGCTCCGCCCGGTCATCGGTCGCCAGATGCACGGTCCAGCCGCGCGCGGTCAGCTCATGCGCCAGCGCCTCTGCTGGAAACAGATGCCCGCCGGTTCCGCCCGCAGCCAGTAATATCGCACCCTTCGCCATGCTGCTCCGCCACTATTCGGCCGGAAGCGCATGGCGCGCCAGCATGGCGGTACCCGACTGCATCAGGCGCGTCGGCTTCTTGCGCGTCAGCGCCAGCACCATGCCCATCGAGATCGCAATCGCGATCAGAGAGGAACCGCCATAAGAGATGAAGGGCAGCGTCATGCCCTTGGCCGGCATCATCTGCAGATTGACGCCCATATTGATGATCGACTGGAAACCGAACACGCAGACCAGCCCGGCCACCGCGTAGCGGGTGAAATCGTCATGCTCCTTCAGCGCGGTGTTCAGGCCCCGCAGCACGACGAAAGCGAACAGCGCCATGATCAGGAAACACATGATCAGCCCGTATTCCTCGCCGGCCACCGCGAACACGAAATCCGCGTGGCTGTCCGGGATCATCTTCTTATACAGGCCCTCACCCGGCCCGACACCGAGCCACTTGCCGTTGAGCAGCGCATCGTGCGCCATGTCCACCTGGTAGGAATCGCCCTCGCCGGTCAGGAAGCGGTCGATGCGGCCGGCGAAATGGTCGAAAGTCACATAGGCGCCGAATGCGCCCACCACCGCCAGCGAGCCGATGGCGATGATCCAGAACCAGGGCATTCCGGCCATGAAGAACATCACCCCCCAGGTGCTGGTCGTCAGGATCGTCTGGCCGAGGTCGGGCTGCAGCACCAGCAGAGATACGACCACGCACAGCAGGAGCATGGCCAGCACATTGCCGGGAATGGCCGGATTGCGCGCCTTTTCCGCAAACAGCCACGCGCAGACGATCACAAAGGCCGGCTTCAGGAATTCGGACGGTTGCACGGAAATGCCGGCGAACGACACCCAGCGATGCGCTCCCTTCACTTCCACACCGACGAACAGCACTGCAACCATCAGGAGCAGGAATACGCCGAGCATGATGATCGCCATGCGCCGCACCTGCCGCGGCGTCAGGAACGACACAGCCAGCATCGCCGCCAGAGCCGGGATCATGTAGATGATCTGCCTGGTTGCGAAGTGGAAGCTGTCGAGGCCGATGCGCTCGGCGACCGCTGGGCTTGCCGCAAACGACAGCACCACGCCCAGCCCCATCAGCGTCAGGAAGGCGGCGAGGAACCAGCGATCGATGGTCCGCCACCAGACGGCAACCGGGCTGCGATCCAGGCGGCTGGTTTGCATCAGCGTGTCCCTCCGATGGGGGTTATGTTTTCGATGGCCTCGACGGCGGTACGGAAGGCATCGCCGCGCACTTCGAAATTGCGGAACTGGTCGAAACTGGCGCAGGCCGGCGACAGCAGCACCACCGCTTCGCCCGACCCGTCCGCATCCGCGTCCTTGGCCGCGTGCTCGACCGCTGCGGCCAATGTTCCCGATATTTCATAGGGCACCGCCTCGCCGAGCGTGGCGGAGAAGGCGGGCGCGGCCTCGCCAATCAGATACGCCTTGGCGATACGCGGAAAATAGGATCGCAGCGGCTCGATGCCGCCTTCCTTGGCCAGTCCCCCGGCGATCCAGTAGATGCGCGGAAAGCTGGAGAGCGCCGGTGCCGAGGCGTCGGCGTTGGTCGCCTTGGAATCGTTGACGAACAGTACCTTACCCTTGCGCCCGACCTGCTCCATCCGGTGCGCCAGACCGGGAAAGCTCTCGAGCCCCGACTGGATCTCGCCGAGGTCCAGCCCAACCTTCAAACAGGCCGCGACGGCGGCCAGCGCATTCTGCGCATTGTGCTGGCCACGCAGCGAGCCGATCCCTTCGAGAAAGGCGATCCGTTCATAACGGCCGTCGCTCGCCTCCATCAGGTTGGTGCCGTCGGCGAAAAATCCGTCGGTCAGCGGTAACCGCTTGGAGACGCGCACGACATGCCTGCCGGCCTTTTCCAGCCGGTCGGCGATCTGCGCGCAATAGATGTCGTCCACGCCGATGATCGCCGTCTCGCTGCCGGAGACCAGCCGCTCCTTGATCGAGGCGTAGTGCTGCATCGTACCGTGACGGTCGAGATGGTCGGGCGTCAGGTTGAGCAGCACGCCCGCTGTCGGGTTGATCGAAGGCGCCAGATCGATCTGGTAGGAAGAACATTCGACGACGTAGAAACGGTCGTCCTCGAGTTCATCGAGCGTCATCACCGCGCGGCCGATATTGCCGCCCATCTGCGTGTCGCGCCCGGCCGCCTTCAGAATATGCGCGGTCAGCGCCGTCGTCGTCGACTTCCCGTTGGTTCCGGTGATGGCGATGAATGGCGCGGCTGGTGCCCGGGCGATGCGCTCGCGCGTGAAAAGCTCGACGTCGCCGATGATCTCGACGCCCGCCCCGCGCGCCAGTTCGACCGTCCAGTGCGGTTTCGGATGCGTCAGCGGCACGCCGGGCGACAGCACGAAGCTGGCGAACCCCGGCCACTCCGCAGCGCGCAGATCACCCGTCGGGATGGACTGTTCGGCGGCCTTTGCCACGCTGTCGGGATTGTCGTCCCAGGCCAACACATCCGCTCCGCCGTCGATCAGCGCGCGCGCCGTCGCGATCCCCGAGCCGCCGAGCCCGAAGAGCGCTACTTTCCTGCCTGCAAAGGAGCGCGCGGCGATCATGATCTCACCGAAGCTTCAGGCTCGAGAGGCCGACCAGGGCCAGGATGACAGCGATGATCCAGAAGCGGATGACCACCTGGCTTTCCGTCCAGCCGAGTTTTTCGAAATGATGATGGATGGGCGCCATCAGGAACACCCGTTTTCCGGTCATCTTGAAGGCGCCGACCTGGATGATCACCGACAGCGCTTCCATCACGAACAACCCGCCAATGATCGCCAGCACGATCTCGTGCTTGGTGGCGACCGCGATGGTGCCGATCAGGCCGCCCAGCGCCAGCGACCCTGTGTCGCCCATGAAGATCGCCGCCGGCGGCGCATTGAACCACAGGAAACCCAAGCCAGCACCAATCACCGCGCCGAGGATGATGGCGAGTTCGCCGGTGCCCGGCACGAAATGGATCTGAAGATAGTCGGCGAACACTGCGTTGCCCGACAGGTAAGCGATCACGCCGAAAGACGCGGCGGCAATCATGATCGGCACGATCGCCAGTCCGTCCAGCCCGTCCGTAAGGTTTACCGCATTGCCGGCGCCGACGATGACGATGCAGCCCATCGGAATGAAGAACCAGCCGAGATTGAGCAGGAAATCCTTGATGAACGGGAAGGTCAGCGACGAGGAGAACGGCGCCTGGCCATTATGCATGATCACCCAGGCGGCGATGCCTGCGATGACGAATTCGATGGCAAGCCGCGCCCTGCCCGAAAAGCCCAGATGCGACTGCTTCGTCACTTTCAGATAGTCGTCGTAGAAGCCGATCGCGCCGAAACCGAGCGTCACCAACAGCACCACCCAGACATAGACGCTGGTAATGTTGGCCCACAGCAGCGTCGAGCCGACGATGCCGGAGATGATCATCAGCCCGCCCATGGTCGGCGTACCGGCCTTCTTGAAATGCGTCTGCGGTCCATCGGCACGGATCGGCTGGCCCTTGCCTTGCCGGACCCGGAGCGAGTCGATGATCGGCTGGCCGAAGATGAAGACCAGCACCGCGGCTGTGATCAACGCGCCACCGGTCCGGAACGTGATGTACCGGAAGACGTTGAAAAACTTTATGTGGTCGTCGAAATTCGCAAGAAGTGTAAGCATCGCCCCCTATCCCCCGGTACCGCGGTCAGTTTGATTTCTGGCCGCCGGCATGCGCCGGGAACCGGTTGAGGAGCGCATCGACCAGTTTGGAAAAGCCGATGCCCTTGGAGGATTTGACCATCACCACGTCGCCGGGCCCGACGGCGTCGAGCAGGATCGGCTTCAGGTCGTCAACACTGGCGCGGTATTCCTTGCGCATGTCACCGGGCAGAGTGTCCGCCAGGTTCTTCATATACGGTCCGGCCATCAGCACGATGTCGGTGCTGGTCTCCGAAAGGACCCGTGCCAGGCCGGCATGCAGCTTGGCCGAATGGCTGCCGAGTTCCAGCATGTCGCCCAGCACCGCGATACGCCGCCCCTCGGCGGCGACAGGCGTTGCGTCGAGCAGTTCGATCGCTGCCTTCATCGACACCGGGTTGGCATTGTAGCTCTCGTCGATCAGCGTGAAGACGCCGCTTTCCGTGTCGAGCCGATGCTGCCGGCCGCGCCCGTTTTCCGGCACGAGGTCGGCGAGTGCGGCAACCACTTTGTCCATATCCGCGCCTACCAACCTTGCCGTGCCGAGCACCGCAAGCGCGTTCTGCACGATGTGGCGTCCGGGGGCGCCGACTCGCGCCTCGATCGTCTTGCCGCCGATCTTGACCGATATCGCCGAATGATCGGCGTGAAGCTCGCATTTTGTCAGCCGGAACTGCGCGCGCCCGTTCTCGCCGAAACCGACGACATTCTTCACCCCGGCCTTGCGCGCCAGTTTCTCCAGCAGCTTCCAGCGGCTGTCGTCGCGGTTGAGCAGCGCGTAGCCGTTCGGCTCGACACCCTCGAATATTTCCGCCTTGGCCTGCGCGATCTCGTCGAGGCTGTTGAAAAAGCCGAGATGCGCCGGCGCGATCAGCGTGACGATGGCGACATGCGGGCGCACCATCTTGACCAGCGGCCGGATTTCATTGGGGTGGTTCATGCCGATCTCGAACACCGCGTAGTCGCAGTCGGCCGGCATGCGCGCCAACGTCAGCGGCACGCCCCAGTGGTTGTTGAACGACTTGTCGGAGGCATGCACTTTGCCGACCGACGACAGCACGTGGCGCAGCGCTTCCTTGGTGGTCGTCTTGCCGACCGAACCGGTCACCGCCACGATCTTGGCATCGCTGCGGGCACGCGCCGCGACGCCGAGGTTCTCCAACCCGACCAGCACGTCCGGCACGACGATCATCGGCGCCGTCAGCCGCCCCAGCGCCGGTAGCTTGCCTTCGGCCACGACCAGCAGCGCAGCGCCCGCCTTGACGGCGGCGGTCGCGAAGTCATGACCGTCCATCACCTCGCCCTTGATGGCGAAGAAGGCGTCCCCCTGCTTCAGCGTGCGGCTGTCGATCGAGATGCCGCCGATACCGGCCGGCATCATACCCACCGGGCGGCCGTCCATCGCGCGGATCAATTCATGGGCGGTCCAGAGCAGGCTCATGCGGCGTGGTCCCGGAGGGCTTTTCGCACCTCCTCATGGTCGGAGAACGGATAGGTCTCGGCGCCGATCGTCTGTCCCTCCTCATGCCCCTTGCCCGCGACGATCAGCGTGTCGCCGGCTTTCAGCATGTCGACGGCCGAATGGATCGCTTCGCGGCGGTCGCCGATCTCGATGGCGCCCGGCGCGGCGGCAAGGATGGCGGCGCGGATCTCGGCCGGCACCTCGGAGCGCGGATTGTCGTCGGTGACGATCGTCACGTCGGCGAGCCTCGTGGCGATCTCGCCCATGATCGGCCGTTTGCCCCGATCGCGGTCGCCGCCGCATCCGAACACCACGATCACCCGGCCGGTCGTGAATGGACGGACGGAGGACAGCACATTCTCCAGCGCATCCGGCTTGTGTGCGTAATCGACATAGACCGGCGCACCATTGGCGTCCGTGCCGACGAGTTCCAGCCGCCCCGACGCACCCTTCAGTTTCTCCAGCGCCTTCAGTGCCTTGCCGGCCGGCGTTCCGGTGGCAATCGCCAATCCGGCGGAGACCAATGCGTTGTAGATCTGAAAATCGCCGGCCAGCGGCAGGTCGATCTCAAAAATCTCGCCCTTGTGCTCGATCTCGGCGCGCTGCCGGTAGCGCTCGTGCTCGACCCGCTTCAGAGTCAGGAAGTCACCATGCCGGCCAACGGTCAGCACATTCATCCCGGCCGCGTCCGCCGCATGTATCGTCGGTTCGGAATAGGGGTCGTCGGCAAAGATCACCGCCGGCGCACCCTTGGGCAGCAGCGTGTCGAACAGCCGGAGTTTTGCGTTGAGATAATCCTCGACCGTCGGGTGGTAATCCATGTGGTCGCGGCCGAGATTGGTGAAGGCGCCCGCCGCGAGCCTGACGCCGTCCAGCCTTCGCTGGTCGAGCCCGTGGCTGGAGGCTTCCATCGCCGCGTGGGTGACGCCCGCATCGGCAAGTTCAGCCAGCAGCCTGTGCAGGGCGACCGGGTCGGGCGTCGTCAGCGAACCGTAATCGTTGCGCCCGGGCGCGATCACGCCCGTGGTGCCGATGCTCGCCGCCGCATGTCCTGCCTGCTCCCATATCTGCCGGGTGAACGAGGCGACCGAAGTCTTGCCGCTGGTTCCCGTCACCGCCACCATGGTTTCCGGCTGCCGGCTATAGAACCGCGCGGCGATCCGCGCCAGCGCCAGACGGGAATCATCGACCGAAATCACCGGCACCACCAGCGAGCCGACGGTCGCGCCCTTTCCGGCAACGATCGCTACGGCGCCCCGCGCCTCGGCGTCAACCACGAAGGCCGATCCGTCGGCCTTCGTGCCCGGCACGGCGACGAAGATCATGCCCGGCCGCACGGCCCGCGAATCCGAGGTCACGCCCGTCACCTCCAGGTCGGCGGGCAGGCCTTGCGCTACCGGCACGATGACGGCGAGATCGGCGAGTTTCATTGGAGTTGTTTCGATCTTCTGTCCGGTCGTCATAAACAAACGGCGCGCCTTGTCCGCGCGCCCCTGGAATCATTGAGTAGAAGCCAGCGTTGCCTCGCCTTCATGGCTGAAATCGGGCTTTACGCCAAGCATGGAGGCCGAGCGGCGGATGATGTTGGCGACAATCGGCGCGGCGTTGAAGCCTGCGGTGGCGCCCGCGCCCGGCTTCTCCGGCTTCGGCTCGTCGATGATCGACAGCACTATGTATTGCGGATCGTCCATCGGGAACGCCGCGACGAAGGCGTTGAACCGCACACTGCCCGAGTAGCGGCCATTGATCACCTTTTCCGCCGTGCCGGTCTTGCCGCCAACCCGGTAGCCCGGCACCGTCGCCCGCTTGCCGGAGCCGCCCGGCGCGGTCGCATTGAGGCGATACAGATAGCGCATGCTCTCGACCGTGTAGTCGGTGACGACCTTCTTGCCCGCCACCTGCGCTTCTTCCTCCGTCCGCGGCAGGAAGGTCGGCGGCAGCAGCATGCCGGTCATCAGAGCGGCGGCGCCGACGGCCGTCTGCAGCGGCGTGGTCGAGACACCATGGCCGAAGGCGACAGTGATCGAGTGCACCTTCTTCCACACTTTCGGTTCGGTCGGCTTGGCGACCTCGGGAAGCTCGGTCTTCATGCGCTCCAGCACGCCCAGCCTGTGCAGGAACTCCCTGTGGCCCTCGATGCCGACCACGTCGGCCTCCTTGGCCGAGCCGATGTTCGATGAATAGATGAACACTTCCGGCACGGTCAGCACCCTGCCCTTGCCATGGAAGTCGCGGATGGTCCGGCGGCCGATTGTGATCGGCCGGCTGGCGTCGAAACGGCTCTGCATCGTCACCTTGCCGGAATCCAGCGCCATCGCCGTGGTAAAGCTCTTGAAGGTCGAGCCCATCTCGTAGAGACCGGCCGACATGCGGTTCAGCCGGTCCTTGTCGAGCGCATTGACCGGATTGTTCGGATCGAAATCCGGCACCGACGCCATGGCCAGCACCTCGCCGGTCTTGACGTTGAGCACCACGGCGCCCGCCGCAATCGCGTGATAGCGCTCCATCGCCTGCGAGACCTCGTCGCGCACGATGTGCTGCACCCTGATGTCAATCGAGAGTTTCACCGGCTGCAGATCGTCGGCGACCGCCAGCCCCGACGCCTGCAGGTCGGCAAGGCCGTTGTCGTCGATGTATTTCTCCATCCCGGCAATGCCCTTGTTGTCGATATTGGTCAGGCCGAGAATGTGGGAGGCGGTCGGGCCGCCGGGATAGAAACGCCGCTTTTCGGTGCGGAAGCCGATGCCGGGCAGACCAAGCGCCATGATGTCGGCCTGCTGCCGAGGCGTCAGTTGCCGCTTCAGCCAGACGAAACCCGCGCCGTTCTTCAGCTTGTGATACGTCTGCTCGACCTCCAAATCTGGCAGCACGGTCGACAGCTTTTCGATGATCTCGTCGGCGTCGACGATCCGCTTGGGCTCGGCAAACAGCGACGCCGTCTTGATGTCGGTCGCCAGCACCTGGCCGTTGCGGTCGACGATATCGGGCCGCGACGCCGTTACCCGCGACACCGGCGGGCCGCCCGATTCCGGATCCTGGAAACCGAGATAGACGAGCCGGCCGGCAATCGCCGCATAGATGCCGAAGAACACAGCCATGGTCATGACGACACGGGTCTTGGTGCGTCCCCCGGTCGACATGCGCGCGCCGTCGACAACGATCGACGCCGTCGAACTTTGTGCCGCGTCCGACTTCTTGCGCCAAAACTTCATCATTGCTGCACCGCGCCGGTTTTGGTTTCGTCCATGTTGTCGCCGCCGGCCACCAGATCGTGCGCTTGCCCGATGATGTCCTGGATATCGAGGGCGCGGACGGGAATCTCGTCGAGTTTTGCGAACTGGTGCGGATCGACCGGCTGGAGTTGCAGGTCGGATTGAAAGATCTCGCTCAGCTTCTGCAGCCGCACCGGCTGCGTCAGCAGGCTCCAGTCGGCCTTTAGCAACGCGATCGAATCCTGCTCGAAGCGTATCTGCTGTTCGAGCTTGCGTACCGACGCCAGTTGCCCCTCGGCCTCCTGCTTGGTCTTGTAGGTAAAGGCAGCGGCCGAAACCATGACCGCGATCAGCACCATGTCGCTTGTACGGAACACCGTTACTTCTCCGTGCTTGAGCGTATGTCTGGAAGTTTTGGCAGCCCGAACAGCGCCGGATCGACGGCGCGCGGAGGCGCTTCCGTGCGGACAGCCGCGCGCAGCTTTGCCGAACGAGCGCGCGGATTGGCCGAAATCTCCGCTTCCGATGCCGAAACCACACCGCCAAGCTTGTCGAAGGTCGAGACCACCGCCTGCCTCTGCGGCAGATGCCGCGAACCGGCCGGATCGGTCGAGCGGTCGGCGATGAAACGCTTGACGATACGGTCTTCCAACGAATGGAACGTCACCACCACCAGCCGCCCGCGGGGCTTCAGCGCCCTTTCCGCCGCGACCAGTGCGCGCGCCAGTTCGCCCAGTTCGTCATTGACGTAGATGCGCAGCGCCTGGAACACCCGCGTCGCCGGATGGATCTTTTCGCGCGGCGGGAAGCCGACGAGGTCGGCGACAGCCTTGGCAAGGTCCGTCGTCCGCTCGAACGGTCTTTCGGCCCGCCGCCGCTCGATCATGCGGGCGATGCGCCCGGCATGTTTTTCCTCGCCGAGCAGGCCAAAGATTCGCGTCAGGTCAGCCGCCTTGAAGCGGTTGACGACGTCCGCGGCAGAAAGCCCCGCCTGCGCCATACGCATGTCCAGCGGCCCATCGGCGCGGAACGAAAAACCGCGCTCCGCCTGGTCGACCTGCATGGAGGAGATGCCGATGTCGAGCACCACGCCGTCGACTTGCTCCGCATGCTCGTCGAGCGACGAGAACGGCGCCTGCACCAGCGTCAGCCTGCCCTCGGATGCTGCCGCCAGCACCCTGCCGTCCCGAATGGCGTCCGGGTCGCGGTCGATGGCAACCACCGACGCGCCGCTCGCAAGAATCGCCTTGGTATATCCGCCCGCCCCGAACGTGCCATCGATCATCACCTGCCCGATCTCCGGGCGCAGCGCCTCCAGCACTTCAGCGAGGAGAACCGGAATGTGGCGGGCCGGTCCGCCAACCGCGAGGTCATCCTCGCCGTGGCCCGCCATCATTCCGACGCCCTCGCGCCAATACTCTCCCGGGCTTGCCTCAGGCTGAGCAGCCGTTCGCGCACCGCCTTGCCGTAGGTTACGAAACGGCCCGGCTCCCAGATTTGAAAGAACGTGCCGCGCCCGACGAAAACCGCCTCCGTGGTGATCCCGGTATGGTCGCGGATGAAGTCGCTCATCGTGATGCGTCCGTCCTGGTCGATCCTCAGAAACGCCCCGTCGCCATGCACGAAGAACGACATGTCGTCCGCTGTCCGCAGGAACGGATCTTCCTGCGCGATCCGCTGCTCGTATCGGTCGAGCAGGTCGAGCCCGCCCACGTCCATCGCCGGCATATCCAGCGCTCTGAGTGCATACAGCTCCGAATAGCCCCGCTTCTGCACCGCGGCTCGGAAATGCGCCGGAACCGACACCCGGCCCTTCGCATCGATCCTGTTGACGGCATTCGACAGAAATCGGTCCATCATCCGATGCGGCGGCCGCATCCCTCCTGTCCCGCGCCTCTTCCGACGCGCTTTTGCCGAGCCCTTTCAGGTCCTTGGGGACAAGCCGCGCCGATTGCGACGCTTCCACTCCCCGCCCCTTTAAGGCCTTGCCAGCGCGGGCTTGCGGCTGAAAAACGCCAAGACCGGCCGCCGAAAATTTCGACGCCGTCACCCGTCCCTGCACGCGCTGCTGAAGTTGGAAATGGGATAGCATGGGGCACTATGGGCGTCAACGGGATCGGGTCAAAGATACGAGACGGAAGGCACCCAACGGGAGCTTCTCCGGCCCGTTATCCTTTATGGTCCATTAAGACTAACGAAGGGTTATTGCCGGGCGCGGCACCTGCCCTGGACTGACGGAGGTCGCGAGGCAATATCCGGGAGGAGTCGGATCACTCGGCCGCGGCTGACGTTCTGAACGAGACAGATCAGAGGCTTGCCAGCCCGACCTCGAAGCGCCGCGGCGCTTCTAATGCATGACCGGACCGGCGGTCCCGTCCGGGACGGCGCCGCGCGCTATCTCGACGCGATTTCGGCCGTTCCGCTTGGCATTGTAGAGCCGCTGGTCGGCATATTTGTAGAGTTGCGCGAACGACGAATCGCGCTCAAAAATTGCACCGCCGACGCTGACCGACAGGGCGCATCGCTGCCCGTCGGGCACGAATTCCGCCGCATTGATCGCAGCCCTGATCCGCTCGGCGACCGCCGCCGTCCGGTCGGCATCCAGTCCGGGGAGAAATACGGAAAACTCCTCGCCTCCAAGCCGCCCGACCAGATCGATTTCCCGCACCGCGCCCTTGATGGTGTCCGCGATCACTTTCAGCGCTTCGTCGCCACGGTCGTGGCCGAAACTGTCGTTGATCGTCTTGAAGTGGTCGACATCGATGACCAGCAGCGCCCCTTCCCTGCGGCTCTCCTCCGCCGCGACCTTCTCCAGATAGGCGTCGACCAGCGTCGTGAAGGCGATGCGCGTCAGGCACGAGGTCAGGCCGTCGGTCGAGGCGACGATCATCAGTTGATGGTGGGCGATCGCCAGCGCCCGCTGAGCAGCAGCACGAACAGCGGAAAGACGAGCACCAGCGGAATGAACAGATTGTTCCAGGGATCGCTTCCCCAGCGCCACACGCCGGCCTCGAACGAATAGCTGTCGATGGCGAAGGCAACAGCGATGCATCCCAGCGTACCGAGCACGCTGAGCAGATAGACGCGGCCCCAACCCCGGGACGAGAAATCCAGTTTTTTCACCGACACGCCACGCCTCGTTGCACCGCAGCATACTCAAGGATTGTTAAAGGAGGGTTCCCGCGAGACCGCAAAGTCGAATGGTACGCGTGACGAATTCCCCTTCGCGGCCTGATACAGCAATCCCCAAGCGCCGTCAGGGCCGACAAATCGAATAACCGCCCCTGTTGTTGAATTTCCCCACCCTAGCGTCAAATACTTGCCTCCATTGACACGCCAAGTATGCATTTGCGATACAGCGTTTGAAGGACAATAAAGTCACAACTGGTCCGCTTCGTTCCGCGCAGGAGGGGAACGAGGCCGGACGATCAGCTATCCCGAAAACTTTCTTCGCTCGCCGGCGAACGGCGGACGGCGCAACGGCATTCGACCCGGGGAAATTCCATGGCCACCTATCTGCTCACGACAGGCGACGACACGATCACCGGCACCGACGGCCCGGATACGTTTGATGGGTGGATCGACGGGAAGACCTGCGGGACTGATTTACTTTATGGCGGAGGCGGGAATGACAAATTCCTGATCTCTGGGAATGCCGGAGGAGTCATAGATGGAGGTGCAGGAACAGATACCTTAGCCTTAGGCCCGGCGGGGCTAGGAACTGGAATATACAAGAACATCGAAATAGTTGACGTCTCAAAAACCTACAGCCTCGCGGCAAACGCATCCCAATTGAACAGTTTCGATTTTATATTCTCCAAGAACTCTGGCGGATTTGTGCGCATATATGTCGACGGAGCAGGAGGAGCCCTTAATTTCTCTGAAAATATATCGAAAGGTTATTCAATAAAATTAAATTATGATTATTTCTCGGATACAACATCAGCGATAGATGTATTTGGAACACCAAACGATGATTTTCTAGGAGACACGGACTTCAACGATGTTTTGAACGGCGGCGATGGAAGCGATAACTTAGTAAGTGGCGGTGGTATTGATATTTTATACGGAGGTGATGGCAACGACATTCTTATGGCCACGCCCGGCTTTGGCGCAGATACGTTGAATGGCGGAAACGGGGATGACTATTTTAAAAACAACAATGGACAAAAAAATACTTTAAATGGCAATGACGGAAATGATACCTTCGTAATTTCTGGAGGGAATGAAATTATAAGCGGCGGCTCTGGCATAGACACCGTGATTGCAAGCTCTATGTTTGACGAATATTTTAATCCTGAATTTCATGACGTTGAAGTACTAATCGTCAAATCTCCATATGAGGTGCGCGCCAGCTTCGAACAGATGAATGAATTTGAAAATATAATTCTGGATTCCATTGCTCCCACAAACAAAATTGTATTCGGCTTTCAAGGAGACGGCGGATCGATTGATTTTTCAACTCGCATATCTGACGGTCAATCCGTTACGGTTTTTCTATACGGAATCAATTCAGGTGCAAATATCACGGGCAGCAACGGGGATGACTGGCTGAGCGGGTCGAATTTCGATGACATCCTAAAAGGCGGGGATGGAAATGACAGATTCGATGTAAGCCTCGGCTCAGACATTTTGGATGGTGGAAGAGGCAATGACATATTTTCGATTACAGGCGAAGTGAGCGCATCAATTGATGGAGGCATCGGAATTGATACGATTTCACTTGATGGCGGGTCACTCTCCGGCATTAGCTTCAAGAACATCGAGATACTTGACTTATCTTACAACAATCAGAGGTTATTCCTAAACATTGATCAAGTTAAATCGTTAAGTCAAATTACGGGTGAAGGACAGGAAAAGACAATTGGATTTAGCTTAGTCGGCGCAGGGGGCCTTATAGACTTTGCACGATTGGCAAAAAATGGCGAGCGCGCGATCATCGGCGATGGAGGGGTAACGTCAGGAATAAGCGTTATCGGGACTTCAAAGGGAGATTGGCTCTGGGGTAGCAAGTTTGACGACTATTTCGAGGGAGGCGATGGAATTGCAGTTAATTCCTTCGATGGGCCCGGCGACCACATTGACGGCGGGGGCGGCAATGACACCGCCACTTACACGCGCTCCAAGTCGGGTGTGACGGTCAATCTCACTACCAATGTCAACACTGGCGGAGACGCCAAGGACGATCTCCTGACAAACATTGAAAACGTCACCGGTTCCAATTTCGCCGATTCGCTGACCGGCGACCTAAACGCCAACCGCCTGTCTGGAGGCAAGGGAAACGACACTCTCACAGGCGGCGCTGGTGCCGATGCGCTGATCGGTGGTGACGGGGTGGATACCGCGTCCTACGCCGATTCCGCGACCGGCGTCATTGCAAGCCTCGCCAATCCCTCGATCAATACCGGCGATGTAGCAGGCGACACCTACATGTCGATCGAAAACCTGACGGGCTGGGCCTATGACGACGCCTTGAACGGCGACAACAACGCCAACACGATCATTGGCAACGCCGGCAACGACGCCATCAAGGGTTATAACGGGGACGACAAACTTTTCGGCGGTGATGGCAACGACATGCTCCTCGGCGGCGCCGGTGGCGATCATCTCAGCGGCGGAACCGGCATAGACACCGCCTCCTACGCCCAGGCCACCGCCGCCGTCAAAGCCAACCTCGCCGATCCGTCACTCAATGCCGGCGAGGCCAAGGGCGATACCTTCAACTCGGTCGAAAGCCTCGAAGGCTCGGCCTTCAACGACACGCTCGACGGCAATGCAGGCGCCAACACCTTGACTGGCCTCGGCGGCATCGACGTGCTTCGCGGCGCGGCCGGCAACGACGTCTTGCGGGGCGGCGACGGTGACGACAAGCTGGGCGGCGGTGACGGCAATGACCTTCTGTCCGGAGGCGCCGGCGCCGATTACCTCAACGGCGGGAATGGAACCGACACGGCCTCCTACGCCGGCGCGGTGGCAGGCGTCTTCGTCAACCTTGCTACACCCGCCGGCAACACCGGCGAGGCAGCCGGCGATACCTTCATTTCCATCGGAAACCTCGAAGGCTCCGGCTTCAGCGACAGGCTGACCGGCGATACCGCGAAGAACGCCGTTTACGGCCTGAACGGAACCGACCTGATCGACGGCGGAGCGGGATCGGATGCGCTAACCGGCGGCGCGGGAAAAGACTTCTTCGTCTTCACGACGGCGCTTGGCGCTTCCAACGTCGACACCATCGCCGACTTCTCGGCCGCTGACGACACGATCCGGCTGGACAATGCCATCTTCTCGGCATTGGGAGCGACCGGCGCGCTTCTTTCCGGCTATTTCCGAGCGAACGCCACCGGTTCGGCGCAGGACACCAACGACCATATCATCTACGAAACCGACACCGGCAAGCTCCTATACGACGCAGACGCCAATGGCGCCGGCGCCGCCGTCCAGTTCGCAACGCTTACGGGCCTGCCGACGATCACGGCGGCGGATTTCCAGGTGGTGTAGGCCGGAGCGGGTCGCCGCCACGGCGCTCAAAAGAGATCGTCTCTCAGGAGGCGCGGCAGCAACCCTTGCCGCGCCTCTTTCACATCGATACTCAATGACGGACGCAGCTTTACCGCGACAAACGCCGCGTCAAAGACAATTGCGCGTATCGAGGCGGGATCCATCATGACCGACACCACCACGTCCCGCGCGGCCGGCCTGCCGCATCTGCGGCGCCGCAAGCTCGCCAAGGGCGATCCGGTTCCCCTGCCGCTGACGCTCGCCTCAACCTATCACCTGCCCGGCGACCCCGGAAACTTCAACCAGTACGGTCGTTTCGACAACGCCACCTGGGAAGCGGCGGAGGAATTGCTGTCGCATCTGGAAGATGCGCCCTGCCTCGCCTTCCCCTCCGGCATGGCGGCGATTTCGGCTGTGTTCTTCGGCCTGCTGAAAACCAGCGACCGCATCCTGCTTCCCTCCGACGGCTATTACACGACGCGCGTGCTCAGCGAGCGGTTCCTGTCGCGCTTCGGCGTTTCCTTCGATCTCAGGCCGACGGCATCCTTCCTCGACGGTGGCTTTGACGGCTACCGCCTGGTCTTCGTCGAGACGCCCGCCAATCCCGGCCTCGACCTTTGCGACATCGCGGCAGTCGCCACCGCCGCGCATGTCGCCGGCGCGCTGGTCGTTGCCGACAACACCACCATGACGCCCTACGGCCAGCGGCCGCTGGATTTTGGCGCGGACATCGTGGTGGCCGCTGACACCAAGGCCCCCAACGGCCATTCCGATGCGCTGTTCGGCCATGTCGCCACCCGAAACCCGGACATCATCGAATCGGTCAGGCGCTGGCGCGAACTGTCCGGCAGCATTCCTGGCCCATTCGAGGCCTGGTTGCTGCATAGGGGCCTGGAGACGCTGGAGATCCGCTTCGACCGCATGAACAATTCGGCCGGCGCCATCGCCGCCCGGCTGAAGGAGCATAAAGCGGTCAAGACGGTGCAATATCCCGGCCTGCCGGATCACCCGTCGCACAATCTTGCCTCGACGCAGATGCTGCGCTTCGGCTCGCTGATCGGCTTGACCCTGGAAAGCGCCGAGAAGGCGGAAGCCTTCATCGACGGCTGCGTCCTCCTCCAGCCCGCAACCTCCTTCGGCAGCGTGCACAGCTCGGCCGAGCGCCGCGCCCGTTGGGGCGACGCGGTGGAGCCCGGTTTTGTCCGCCTGTCCGTCGGCTGCGAGCCGACGGAGGAACTCTGGAAAGCGATCGACCAGGCGCTGACGGCCGCCGCCTGATGCCACAGCCTCCGGCCATTGGCGAGCCCCAGCGTTGGCGAGGCGCGCCTACGGCCGCCAAATTGGCTCATTTTGTCAGGCATGCCGTCTAACTACTTGAAAAGTCGAAAAATGTCAGCCGGCCTGTAAGCCGGGTTCTGTATGGCCCGCGTGCCTTTTGGGCCCGCGAACGTGGCGGCCATTCGTCTTGGACGCGGATTGCTCCACGCCTCGCGCAACCTACCCGGATGGCCGGACCGGAAACAGTCCTGAGGGTTGCCCCTCGCGCCATCCCTATTCGGTTTTGCTCCCGGTGGGGTTTGCCTTGCCGCTCCCGTTGCCGGCAGCGCGGTGGGCTCTTACCCCACCCTTTCACCCTTACCCCGCCTATAGATCGGCCCGCTCGCGGCGGCTTGCCCGATACGAATGGGCCGATTTATCGGCGGGGCGGTCTGCTTTCTGTGGCACTTTCCCTGGGGTCGCCCCCGCCGGTCGTTATCCGGCACCGTGTATCCATGGAGCCCGGACTTTCCTCACCCGCGGCCTTTCGGCGATTGCGGGTGCGGCCGCCCGGCCGGCTGACGCGCGGTATAAAGGTGCTTTGGCGGCAAAACGCAAGTCAAATTCGGCCTTTGCCCGGAGTTCCGAGAGGCGCCAGACGGCGCCGCGGCTACCGTGATCAGCTCGCCAGGAGTCGCTGCACCTTGCCGCAATAGGCCTGCGACACCGGGTTCATGCGCCTTGCGCCATGGCCGGCATTGTATTTCAAGATCGTGCCGCAGGTCGTTCCACCGCCGAGTTCGTGCGCCATGGCCAGATATTTCATGCCGAAGCGGATGTTTGTCTCAGGATCGTAGAGGCCAGCCACAGATCCGCTGTAGCCCAGGCCTCGCGCCGTCGCCGGCTTGATCTGCATCAGCCCGACCTCGCCGGCCGAACCGGTCATGTTCGGCCGATAGCTGCTCTCGACGCTGATGACGGCATGGGCGAGCGAGACCGGCACGCCGTATTCCGCGGCATAACGGGCGATCACGGCATGATAAGGCCCCGCTACCCCGCCAGGCTTCGCCGCGACATCCGGCTTCACAGGATAAGCCGCCGTTTTCGCATCGAGGGTGATTTCCGTCACCGTCGTGGTGTTCGGTTTCGCCTTCCTGCTGTTTGCCTTGACCGTTCTGGCAGCCGACTTCGTCTTCTTGATATTCAGCTTCGCCGTCTTGCGCTGCGTCTTGGGCGCGCCACTCACCTTACCGCCTTTCGCCGCCATCGCCTTGGCGTTCTGTCTTGCAGCTTTAACAGCCGGTTTCCCGGTTTCCGCGCTGGAGGCGGTCTTCTGCATAGAAAACAGCGGCGTGCGCGCGATGACCGGCTTCCGGTCGGCGAGATTGGCTGAAGTGGCCGGCTTTGCCTTGGTCTTGGAGGCCTTCGCCGACTTGGCGGCTGGCTTCGCCGCCTCCTTCGTCGATGCGGCTTTCTGCGTCGCAAACAGCGGCTTGCGTGGGATGTTGGGGAGCTCCGCAGCACTCGCGGCAAAAGCGATCAGGCCGGCGGCGAATGCCACCGTCAACACGATAAACTTATTCATCAGGTCCTGTTTTGTGAAAGCCGGGCAACAGGGCGCGGCCGGGTCGGTCATAGGCGCGCGAAAGGTGCGCCGGTGGGAGGACCGGTCGTTTGACGCCGAAGTATGGGGCGAAAAGGGCGCCGCCAATCACATTGTGTTACAAATTGTGTCAGACGCCAAACACACCGCCGAGCGTTCCCCGGCGTCATCCCTGCGGCGGAGAAGGCACCTCAAGCAATCTCCGCAGCGTCTCCACCGTAGCCCGGTCGGCGACGCCGTCGACCTTCGACGGCCGGAAATGTCTTTGGAAGGCGGCAACGACAGTCGCCGTCGCCTTGTCATAGCAGCCGGTGACTTCGATGCCATAGCCGTAGCGTGAAAGCATTAACTGCAGCCGCTCCACGCCCTCGCCCCCGCCCACATCCTCTTCACGCAAATCCGGCCCGCTTCGATGCCGCGCCGGGCGGACGAAATGGCCGACGCCGGCTCGCGCCAGCAGAGCCCACGGAAACTTTTCACCCGGATCGATTTTTCGGCCCGGTGCCACGTCGGAATGCGCCAGCACCATCTCCGGCCGGATGCCGTGGCGAGCGACAATGCCCTGGCAGAGCGCGCTGACCGAGGCGATCTGCCGCGGCGGAAAAGCCGTGTAGCCGAGTTGGTGGCCGGGATTGACGATCTCGATGCCGATCGACTGCGAATTGATGTCGGTGACGCCGCGCCAGAAACTTTTTCCCGCATGCCAGGCGCGATCGGCCTCGCGCACCATCTGCACGATCCGCCCGTCCTCATGAACCAGATAATGTGACGAAACCTCGCTAGCCGGGTTGCACAGCCAGTCCTCGGCTCCCGCGCCGGTTGCCATCCCGGTATAGTGCAGGATGATGATCTCCGGCTGCAGCCCTTCGCGGCGCTCGCCGAAATTCGGTGAGGCCCGGACCGCTGCGCCAGGATGATCGGGCGAAAACCCGCTCATAGATGCCGCATGCCACGCTCGATCATCTCGTAGGCGGTGTTGATCGCCGCCAGACGCGTCGTCGCGATGGCGATGAACTCGGCTGGCAGGCCACGCGCGATCAGCCGATCGGGATGGTTGTCGGCGACCAGCTTGCGATAGCGGCGCCGGACTTCCTCGAAGGGACGCCCACGCTCGATGCCGAGCACGACATAAGGGTCACGCTCACCGAGATTGACGTGACGGGCGAGGATGCTGCGATAGTGGTCCTCGCCGATCTCGAAAATCTCGGCGACGCGACGCAGGTAAAGTCCCTCGCGCTCGTGCAGCAGCCCATCGGCCTTGGCGATGTGGAACAGGCCGTCGAGTATGTCTTCCAGCATCGCGCAGTTCGGCCGGCCGGAGCCGCACAACCCCGCCATCTTTTCCGCATAGGCCTCGAAGCCTGCGACGTTGCCCTGCGCCAGATCGTAGAGTCGTGCAACGTTCCGCGCCTCGGCGGGAGGCACCGAAAAGATCTCCTGGAATGCGCGGACCTCGTCCTGGGTGACTATGCCGTCGGCCTTCGCCATCTTGGCCGAAAGCGCGATCATGGCAATCGAAAAGGCAACGCGGCGGCGCAGTTCTGGATCGCCGCCGAATACCGTGCGCACCGCTTCGGCAAGATCGGCCGCGCCAGCGCTTGCCGAGGCGCTCACCTTGCTGACGAATTCCCCGATGCGCATCCAGATCGACATGGCCGCTTCATAGCCAACGCGTCGCCGCTTGGCGAGGCCGGAGCGAGATGAGATTGGATCAGACCATGCGGTTGCCGGCTGCCTGCCGGCAGTGGGCCTAGGCGATTTCCCACGACGGCCGGGGCTCGTGCGCACAGCCCGCCGAATCTCAAAGGAACTGACTACACAATAGAAAGGGCCGGAGCGATCCGGCCCTTTCACAACGAACTGCTTCGACCCGTTACTGAGCGGGAGCCGGCTCCGCTGGTTTCGGGGCCATGCTGCCGCCCTGGTCGGTAGTCGGCGGCGGCGTAGCCTCGGGCTTGACAGGCTGTGTCTGGTCGGCCGGTGGCGGATTGGTGCTCTGCGTGGTTGTGCTGTCCTTGCTGTCGCTGCATGCCGCGGCGCCCAACAGGGCCAAGGCCGCAATGGAACCCAGAATGAGTTTCTTCATGATTTCTTCCTTTCCTCTCTCTTCGTCGATGGCTTGGCAATCAGGTTGAAATGCTCGAACCGGGCATGCGTTTCTTCACGCTTGGCATATTTCTGTAATAATTCGTGATTATACGCCCGATGAAAGTGGCCTCGCCACTTCGCAAGGTCATTTCGAATCCAGGTTGGTTGCGGTTCGAAAAAGCGCACTTGTCTTCGCGCCGCGACGGTCCTAGAAAGGCCACCTTTCGTTATCTTTGTTCCGCACGGCTTCGGGCCTCAGGGCCGATGCTTAGACAACATTTGGAGAGGGTAGGAAGATATGTGGATTAAGCTTACGCGAAACGATCTCGAGCCGGTTCTGGTCGACGTCGATCGTTTGACGCACATCGGCCCGCGCACCGGCGGCGGCTCGACCCTGTATTTCGCTGAGGAAAGCGAAAAGAAGGCCGACACCAAACCAAAGGTGCTGGGAGTGCGCGATACCGTCGCGGAGATATACAACCTCATCAGGGCCGCCGATGGCGCCCCGCTCACAGCTTCGAAGGCGCGGACTGCCAAATAATCCAACCCGCGATTCTCCTGTGATTTGCTTCGCCCACGTGCTCTCAAGCGTGGGCGAAGTTGTTTCTGCCCTCCGATCTGCACAATGCATCGGTGACCGTTCCCAGGCTTTCCGCTATCTGTCAGGCGCAACGACACGGAGCGCGGATCGTGAACGGCAGATGGGACTTCTGGATTGATCGGGGCGGCACCTTCACCGACGTGATAGGCCGTTCGCCTGACGGCGCCCTGCATCCCGTAAAACTGCTTTCCGAAAATCCCGAGGCCTATCGCGACGCCGCCATCCAGGGCATGCGCGACCTGCTCGGCATCGACCGCTATGCCGCCGTACCGTCTCACCTGATCGGTGAGATCAAGATGGGCACGACGGTCGCCACCAACGCGCTGCTTGAGCGCAAGGGCGACCGCGTCCTGTTGTTCATCACCAAGGGTTTCCGCGACGCGCTGCGCATCGCCTACCAGGCGCGGCCCGACATATTTGCCAAGCAGATCATCCTGCCCGAACAGCTCTACGAGCGTGTCGTGGAAGTGAACGAGCGTGTGCGCGCCGACGGCTGCGTGGAGACGCTTCTCGACCTTTCCGACGTGATTCCGGCGGTCGAACAGGCGAAGGCCGACGGCATAGACGCCGTCGCCATCGTCTTCATGCATGCCTGGAAATATCCGGACCATGAGCGCGCGGTGGCCGAGCTCTGCCGAAAGATGGGTTTTGCGCAGGTCTCCGCCAGCCACGAGGTCTCACCGCTGGTGAAGCTGGTCGGCCGCGGCGACACCACGGTCGTCGACGCCTACCTGTCGCCGATTCTCGCGCGATATGTGCAAAGGGTGGCGGCGGAGCTTGGCGCCGCGCCGAAACTGCCGATCTCTCCCGCCTGGGGGGAGACTGGTCAATCTTCATCTCCCCGCCTGATGTTCATGATGTCCTCCGGCGGCCTCACCGCGGCGGAAAAATTCCAGGGCAAGGATGCCATCCTCTCCGGCCCGGCGGGCGGCGTGGTCGGCATGGTCGAGACGGCAAAATCCGCCGGCTTCGAAAGCGTCATCGGCTTCGACATGGGCGGCACCTCCACCGACGTCGCCCATTATGACGGTAGCTACGAGCGCGCCTTCGACACCGAAGTCGCCGGCGTGCGTATCCGCGCGCCGATGATGCGCATCCACACCGTGGCGGCCGGCGGCGGCTCGATCCTGCATTACGAAGCAGGACGTTTCCGGGCCGGCCCGGATTCGGCCGGCGCCAGTCCAGGCCCCGCAAGCTACCGGCGCGGCGGGCCGCTGACCGTCACCGACGCCAACGTCATGCTGGGCAAGCTGCAGCCGGATTTCTTCCCGGCGATCTTCGGCCCCGGCCAGGACCAGCCGCTCGACTGTGATACGGTGAGCCAGCGCTTCGCGGCACTTGCGCGGGAGATCGGCGACAGCCGTTCTCCCGAAGCGGTGGCGGAGGGCTTCGTCACCATCGCCGTCGAAAACATGGCCAACGCCATCAAGAAGATTTCCGTGCAGCGCGGCTACGACGTCACCGAATATCTGCTCAACTGCTTCGGCGGAGCCGGCGGCCAGCATGCCTGCCTTGTCGCCGACGCGCTGGGCATGGAGGCGGTGCTGATCCATCCCTTCTCCGGCCTACTTTCCGCCTACGGCATCGGGCTGGCCTCCGTCTTTGCCTCGCGGCAGCAAGGGCTTTTGAAGCCGCTCGACGATACCTCACACGAGGCGATCGATACCTTGATCGAGACGCTGAAAGGCGACGTGCTCGCCGAACTCTCCGATCAGGGCATTGGACCGCAAGACGCAGCCTGCCGCCCTGTCCTGCACGTCCGCTACGACGGCACCGACACCGCGCTGCCCGTGCCTTTTGAGGACGGCTCGCTGGACAATGCCAGGGCAGAATTCGAACGCGCCCACAAGGCGCAATTCGGCTTCGTCTATGAAGCTAAGCCGATGATAGTCGAGGCGGTCGCCGTCGAGGGCAGCGACAACCGCGGCGCGGCCGGCGCCGAAGCGGAATCAACGTTGCAGGAAACGGATGTAATCCCTTCGCAACGCAGGCGGATTTTCGTCGAGGGCGACTGGCGCAACGCGGGAATTTTCCCGCGCGAAACGCTCCGCCCGGGCAATCGCATCGCCGGCCCGGCACTGATCGTCGAGCCGCACCAGACCATCGTCGTCGAGCCCGGCTGGCAGGCGGAAATCACAGCGAAAAACCACGTGCTGATGCGCCGCGCCGAGAAGAAGCATCGCAGCAAGGCCATCGGCACCGAGGCCGACCCGGTCATGCTCGAAGTCTTCAACAACCTGTTCATGTCGATCGCCGAGCAGATGGGCGTGACGCTGCAGAACACTGCCTACTCCGTGAACATAAAGGAACGGCTGGATTTCTCCTGCGCGGTCTTCGACCACACTGGGGCGCTGGTCGCCAACGCCCCGCATATGCCGGTGCATCTCGGCTCCATGGACCGCTCCGTCGAGACGATCATAAGGTTGAACCAGGGCGACGTGCATCCCGGCGACGTGTTTGCCCTCAACGCGCCGTACAATGGCGGCACGCATTTGCCGGATATTACGGTGGTCACGCCGGTGTTTGACGGCCGTAGCA
The DNA here is from genome assembly GCF_044326205.1 of Mesorhizobium sp. IMUNJ 23232. Taxonomy (NCBI): domain Bacteria; kingdom Pseudomonadati; phylum Pseudomonadota; class Alphaproteobacteria; order Hyphomicrobiales; family Phyllobacteriaceae; genus Mesorhizobium; species Mesorhizobium sp. IMUNJ 23232. Next base: position 85,904 of record NZ_JBIRCY010000005.1, on the reverse strand, counting down.
AGGACATCCTCTTCTGGGTCGCCTCGCGCGGCCATCATGCCGACATCGGCGGCACCGCGCCCGGCTCCATGACGCCGCTGGCGACCACCGTGGACGAAGAAGGCGTGCTGTTCGACAATTTCCGCATCGTCGAGCGCGGAAAATTCCGCGAGGCGGAGCTTCACCATCTGCTCACCGACCACCCCTACCCTGCCCGCAACCCGCACCAGAACATCGCCGACCTCAAGGCGCAGATCGCCGCCAACGAGAAGGGCGTGGCGGAATTGCGCGAGATGGTCGCGCATTTCGGGTTGGACGTGGTCGAGGCCTATATGGGCCATGTGCAGGACAACGCTGCCGAAAGCGTGCGCCGCGTGCTGGAGCGTCTGCCCGACGCCTCCGAATATGAGTATCCCACCGACACCGGCCAGGTGATCAAGGTGAAGATCATCGTTGACCGCGACAAGCGCGAAGCCACCGTCGACTTCACCGGCACCTCGCCGGTCATGAAGAACAATTTCAACGCCCCCGAGCCGGTCGCCCGCGCCGCCGCGCTCTACGCCTTTCGGGTGATGGTCGAGGACAACATCCCGATGAACGCCGGCTGCCTAAGACCGATCAACATCATCATCCCCGACGGCTGCATGCTGAAGCCCAGCTATCCGGCCGCCGTCGTCGCCGGCAATGTCGAGACCTCGCAGCATGTCACCAATGCGCTGTTCGGCGCCATGGGCGCACTCGCCAACGCGCAGGGGACGATGAACAACCTCACCTTCGGCAACGATCGCTATCAGTATTACGAAACGATCTGCTCCGGCTCGCCAGCCGGCCGCATGAATGACGGGCACGGTTTTGGCGGTACATCGGGCGTGCATGTCCACATGACCAATTCGCGCCTTACCGACCCGGAAGTGCTGGAACTGCGCTTCCCGGTGCTGCTCGAGGATTTCCACATCCGCGAAAACTCCGGCGGCAAGGGCGCCTTCCCCGCAGGCGACGGCACGAAACGCACCATCCGCTTCCTGGAGCGCATGGAATGCGCTATCCTCTCCTCGCACCGGAACCGCCCGCCGCGCGGGCTCGATGGCGGCGGCGACGGCGAGGTCGGCCGCACCGAGGTTCGCCGCACGGATGGCAGCATCGAAACGCTGAAAGCCTGCGACCAGACGGTGCTCGAGGCCGGCGAAGCCGTGATCGTCACCACGCCGACATCTGGAGGATTTGGCGCGCGATGAGACCCGCCGCTCCTACTCCAGATTGGTCTGAATCCATTTGGGCGACAGGTGGATGTCGAGCGTCTGCAATCGCCCCGGACCGAGATTGATGAAACGGTGCGGCAGCGCGGCCGGACCGAGCACGACCTCGCCCGCCTCCGCATCGATCATCTTGTCGCCGACAAAGAACCGCGCACGGCCCTGCTGGATCACGAAAACTTCGTCATAGGGATGAACATGCAGCATCGGCCCCGTGCCGGGCTCGTCGTTGCCATAGGTCAATATGGTGACCGCGGTAGGCAGGGTCTCGCCATTAACGGAACCCCGATAGGGACCGTCGAGCGCGCCGTTGAAGAGCCGCGCCTTCGCCGGCGAGCGGCCGTCCGGAGCGACGGTTGAAGGGTCGAAGTCACGTCGAGCCATTTGGGCCTCCAATTTGCAGCCTGAAGGATGAGCGAGGCGAACGGCGGGCGCAAGCCGGCGCGCCGTGCCCTCCTGACAGTCGTCACACGCCTGTCATCCCTGCGTCACCCCTCCGTCACGCCATCGCGCTACCGGCTTGCGGAACATTTCCAACGGGATTCGCGCCGCTCATGACCGGAACCTCCGCCGCCCCGCTTCTTCGCGGAAATGCTCGTCTCAAGCAGGCCGTCTACCAGCACAAGGCGCTGTCGAAGGCCGGCTTTTCCGAGCGGCTGTTCACGCTTCTGTTCTCTGGCCTCGTCTATCCGCAGATCTGGGAAGACCCGGCGGTCGACATGGAAGCCATGCAGCTCGGCGAAGGCCACCGCGTCATCACAATTGCGTCCGGCGGCTGCAACGTGCTCGCCTATCTCACCCGCTCGCCCGCTGCCATCGACGCCGTCGACCTGAATTCGGCGCATGTCGCGCTCAACCGGCTGAAGCTCGCCGCGCTGAAACACCTGCCAGGCCAGCGCGATTTCTTCCGCTTCTTCGGCGAGGCCGGCAACCGCGAAAACAGCGAGGCCTACGACCGCTTCATCGCTCCAAACCTCGACGAAACGTCGCGGCGCTATTGGGAGAAACGCCGGCTGCGCGGCCGCCGTATCGGCGTGTTCGAGCGCGATTTCTACCGCACCGGCCTGCTCGGCTGGGCGATCGCCGCCGGCCATCTCGCCGCCCGCGCCCACGGCGTCGACCCGCGCAAACTGGCAGAGGCGCAGAGCATCGACGAACAGCGCCGCTTCTTCGACGAGCGACTCGCCCCGGTCTTCAACAAGCCCGTGCTGCGCTGGGCAACGGCGCAGAAGGCGTCGCTTTTCGGCCTCGGCATCCCGCCGGCTCAATACGATTCACTCGTCACCTCCGGCGACGGCACCATGGCAAGCGTGCTGCGCGCCCGGCTGGAGAAGCTTGCCTGCGACTTTCCGCTATCGGACAACTATTTCGCCTGGCAGGCTTTTGCCCGCCGCTATCCCCGCGAAGGCGAAGCTGCGCTGCCGGCTTATCTCACCCGCGAGAACTTTCCGAAAATCCGGACCAATGCGGATCGCGTCACGGTGCATCACGCCAATATCGGCGAGATTCTTGGCGGCAAGCCGGCCATGTCGGTCGACCGCTACATCCTGCTCGACGCGCAGGACTGGATGACCGATGCGCAGCTCAACGCGCTGTGGAGCGAGATCACCCGCACCGCCGCCCCCGGCGCCCGCGTCATCTTCCGCACGGCGGCGGAACCCAGTTTGCTGCCCGGCCGCGTCTCCGACATCCTGCTCGACCAGTGGCACTACGAGGAAGAAGAGTCGCGAAATTACTCGGCGCGCGATCGCTCGGCGATCTATGGCGGCTTCCACCTCTACGTGCTGAAAGACCGATGAGCGTCGTCGACCGCTCGCATCACGCGGCGCTGATGGACCGCAACTACCGGTTCCAGCGCCATGTCTACGATCTTACCCGCAAATATTACCTGCTCGGCCGCGACCCGATGATCGCCAGACTCGGTGTGCCGGACGGCGGCACGGTGCTGGAGCTCGGATGCGGCACCGGCCGCAACCTGATCCTCGCCGGCCGCCGCTATCCGAAGGCAAGGCTGTTCGGCCTCGACATATCAGCCGCAATGCTCGAAACCGCCGCCGCCAACCTCGCAAAGGAAGGCATTGCCGACCGGACAAGACTGGCGCGCGGCGACGCCACCGCCTTCGACGCAGCCGACCTGTTCGGCATGGAAAAATTCGACCGCGTCTTCATCTCCTACGCGCTGTCGATGATCCCCGGCTGGGAAGGGGCGATCGCCGCCGCGCTGCGCGCTCTGTCGCCGGCGGGCTCGCTGCACATCGTCGATTTCGGCCAGCAGCAGCGGCTGCCCGGCTGGTTCCGCAGCGCCCTGCGCGCCTGGCTGGCGAAATACCACGTCACCCCGCGCGCGACGCTCGACGCCGAACTGTACCGACAAGCAACCGAGGATGGCCGCCCCTTGCGGTTCGACCGGCTCTATCGCGACTACGCGCATCTGGCGGTGGTAGGGAGCAGTAGCGGCGTTTAGTTTGCTCGCTGATCCTGCGTTACATTCCAATCAAAGGTATAACAGGCGTCGAGGTCTGCTTGAGTGACGTCCGGGTCGGTCGACATGCCAGTCTTTGCATTCACGACCAACGCCCACAAATTCGGCAGTCCTTCGGATCGGCAGTGCGGCGCCAATTCGTTGGTCAGCAGCTTGCCTACACCACGGGCAATGCCACCGATAATGTCAGCGAACTCACTGTAGGTGATAGTTCCCTTGTTGCGCGCGACATAAGCTAGAAGGCTGACCATACGTTTGGTTCTTCCGTCAGGCATTTTTGGTTCCCCGTGACGTCTTAGTGGCTGCTGTTATCCAGATATCGGATTGGCGCCGTCCATCTCACTAGATTTCAACATTGGGCGAAAGTGTATGCGCTAGTCATCAATGCCATCCAGAACCTTCACCACCGCCGCCACCATCTTCTGCGGCCGATACCCCAGCTTGTCCGGCGTCAGACCCATGCGCACCACCACCAGCTTGCGCGACGGGATGACCGTTACCGTTTGCCCGTCATGGCCGTTGATCCAGAACGCATCGCCGGGAATGCCGAGCGCTGCATCCTCTTCCCGCGTGCCGCTCGGCCCACGCAACCAGAGCTGCCCGCGCCCATAGGTGCCCGACGAGGCCGGCGCCGGCTGCCGCATCCATGCCACAAACCCTTCCGGCAGGACCGCCTCACCTTTCCACACACCATCCTGCAGCAGGAACTGGCCGAAGCGCGCCCAGTCACGCGCCGTCGCGTAGAGATAGGAGGAGCCGACCAAGGTGCCCGCCGCGTCCGTCTCCAGCACCGCGCTGTCCATGCCGAGTGGCCCGAATAGTTTTGCACGCGGCCAGGTCAGTGCCGCCGCGCCGTCACCCAGCGCGTGCTGCCACACCCAAGACAGCAGCAGCGTGGTGCCGCTCGAATAGCTGAAATCGCTGCCCACCGGATGCGCCAGCGGCTTTGCCTCGGCGAAGCCCGCCATGTCTGGTTCGAGGAACAGCATGCGCGTCACGTCGGTCACGTCGCCGTAATCCTCGTTGAACTCCAGCCCACTCGACATGCCCATCAGGTCGGCGACCGAGATGTTGGCCCGCCCGTCGGCCTGCCAGTCGCCGAACAGCCTCTTGTCGTCGACCTTCATCTTGCCGTCCTTGACCAGCGTGCCGATGATCGCGGCGTTCACTGTCTTGGTCATCGACCAGCCGAGCAGCGGCGTGTTTTCCGAAAAACCCGGCCCGTATCGTTCGGCGACGATTTTTCCGTCCTTGGCCACCACCATCGCCCGCATCCCCGGCCCGGCCATCGCCGGATCGTCGAGAATTGCCGTGAGTTTGGGATTTTCCGACGGCGCGACGCCGTCGCCATCCGGCCATAGCCCCGAACCTGACGCAGCCTGCGCCGTCGAAGCTGGCGGCACCTGCTCCAGCGAATCGGCCGACACCCCTTCGGGCAGCACGGTGCAGCCCAGCCCGTCGCGCGCCACGGCCGTACGTTCGCCAAGGAAACCGAACAGGCCGGCGCTCACCATCTTGCGGTCGCGGTCGACGCTCACCCGCATGATCTTCAGCAGCGGATGCCCCGGCGCCTGCACGTCGTCGGCCAGCACCTGGCCAGCGTCGCGGCCGGCGAGGAAGACGTTGGAACAGACGATCTTCGCGCTGTAGCCGGCGCCGACGCGGATCAGTTCAGGCGGCGCGACATACAGCCAGCCGATCAGCACCGCTATGGCCGCGACCATAAAAATGGCCAGTCCTTTGACCAGCCGCCATATCAGTCGCATGCCCTGCCCTCTTTTGTCCTTCAAATTGCCCGAATTCGTCCCGTAGTTCGCTACCGATGTCGAGCGGGATCAACCGAATATCAACCATGTTCGGCGATCACGGTTAGGAGTTGATGACCGTGTGAACGATAACGGCCCGCGTGTTGCGGGACCGTCAGGCACCAAGAGACCAGCCGGGGGGACCGGCGCGAAGGAGACCCATGCGCCGACTGGCGGCTCTAGCCCTTGCCTGCCTGCTTTCCGCCTGTAGCACCAGCGGCGATCTCGGCCTGGACTCGTCGGCCTCTGCCCTGCCGCCTTCGAGCGCCAAGGCAACGGCCAATGTCTCCGTGCTCAACCCACGCTTCAGCGACAGCGACCCTCACGAGTGGACGGCGCGCACGCCCTTTTCCTATGCCGTGCACGGCACCGACGTGTCGAAATACCAGACCTCGATCGACTGGCCGAAGGCGCGCGACGCCGGCATCTCCTTTGCCTTCATCAAAGCGACCGAGGGCGGCGACCGCGTCGACGACAAATTCGCCGAGCACTGGCGCAACGCCAGGGCGGTCGGCATCCCGCGCGGCGCCTATCATTTCTATTATTTCTGCCGCACCGCCGCCGAACAGGCGCGCTGGTACATCGAAAACGTGCCGAAGGAGCGCGGCGCCCTGCCCCCGGTGCTCGACATGGAGTGGAATCCGCAGTCGCCAACCTGCAAGCTTCGCCCGCCCGCCGCGACGGTGCGGAGCGAAATGCGCATCTTCCTGCAGATGGTCGAAAAACATTACGGCAAGAAGCCCATCATCTACACCTCGATCGACTTCTTCGACGACAACCAATTGGCGGGCTTCACCGACTATCCCTACTGGCTGCGTTCGGTCGCCGACCATCCGAGCGACCGCTACGGCGCGCATCCCTTCACCTTCTGGCAGTACACCGGCACCGGCGTCGTGCCCGGCATCAAGGGCGACGCCGACATCAACGTCTTCAACGGCAGCCAGGCGACCTGGCGCAAATGGGTCGCCGCGAACACGCATTAGCGGCGCGGAGCTTTCGACGCAGTTGCACTTGAGACCACAGGCGTCAACGCGAGTTGGTGCCTGATAGTCATGATTGCCGTGCCCGTCCCCCAAAAGCGACAATCGCAATCCTGTTGCTCCCGCCGGGCTAAGGTAATATGAATATACTGCGGAAGCAGGTTCTGGCTTCCAATGTCGTTTCCTGCCACCGCATAAGCGAAACAAAAGAATCGTGGGAGAGGGGAATGTCGACGATCCATAGTAACGTCAGCTTTAATCTTGACGGCGTCAACAATTTCACCATTGGGGGCGACGTTTATTCCTGGGATAACGCTTGGCTCGGCTACGTCGATGTCTGGTCCGGCGACACGGGCAGCACCTATACGGCCACCGTCAACCTCAGCGGCTCATGGGACATGAGCACAATTCGGTTCAACGGTCAGGCCAACATCAAGGTGATCATCACCGATACTGCCACGCCCGCAGCCGACCGCCATATCGAATTGCTGGTGGCGAACGGCAACACCGGCGGCAGCAAGATCACGCTCAATCAGACGAGCGTCGACTTCATCCAGGGTGGGCAAGGCATCGACACGATCACCGTCGGTTCGGGCAGCTTCACGACGATCGACGGACGTGACGGCAACGACGTGATCAAGACCGGCGGCGGATTTGTCAATTCGGTGCTCGGCGGCAACGGCAACGACACTCTTACCACCGGAGCCGGCAACATCAGTCTTATCGGCATGGGCGATGGCGATGACAAGGTCACTCTTGGGGCCGGCAACGTCGAGGCCATCGCCATGAGCGGCGGCAACGATACGGTAATCGGGGGCACCGGATGGGTGGGCGTCGTCGATACCAACGCGGGCGACGACACCGTCAATGTCGGCAACGGCAACATGGAACTGATCCGCGTCAGCGACGGCAACAACACGGTCACCGTCGGCAACGGCACGGTGAATGCCATCGTCGCCTTCGACGGGGACGACACGGTCTCGATCACCGGCACGGGCTTCGTCGGCAGCATCGCCCTCGGCACTGGCAATCATGTCGTCAAGACCGGCGCCGGCTACGTCGACTCGGTGGTGACGCGGGAAGGAATAGACACTGTCGACATCGGGGCCGGCGGCGCCGGCTCCGTCAATCTCGGCAGCGGCAAGAATACTGTCACCAGCGTCGGCTGGGTGGATGCGATCTTTGGCTACTCCAGCACGGACATCGTAACGGTCGGCGTGGACGGCGCCGGCTCGGTGAATGTCGGGCACGGCAATAATATCGTTACCACCGGAGCGGGCTGGGTTGGCTCGATCGTCGGCTACAACGGTATCGACAAGGTCAATCTCGGCAAGGGGGGCACCGGTTCGATCAGCGTATACGGCGGGGACGATACCGTGGTGCTGTCGATGCTGGACGTCGTCGACGACAAGGTCCTGATGAACGGTGGTAGCGGCTTTGACTCTGTCAGCTTCGCTGCATTTACACCTGGCCTCGTCATTTCGCTTGCGAGTTCCGCGGAAGTGAATACCGGCAAGGGAATTTTCATCCTCACCGGCTTCGAAAATCTGACTGGCGGCGGGGGAGACGACACACTGACCGGCAACAGCGTCGCAAACATTATTGACGGCGGCAAGGGCAACGACATCGTCCGAGGCTATGCGGGAAACGACACGCTGACCGGATGGGCGGGGGTCGACAACTTCGTCTTCAACACCGCGCTGAACGCCACGACCAACGTCGATACCATCACCGATTTCAACGCCGCAGCCGATGCGATCCAGATCGACAATGCCATATTTGCCGCACTGACGGTGACCGGCACACTCTCCGCCGCTGCCTTCAAGGACCTCGATGCTGGCGCGATAGATGCCAGCGACCGCATCATCTACAAGACAAGCACCGGCAACCTCTATTACGACGCGGATGGCTCAGGCAGCGCGTTCGCGGCGGTCAAGTTTGCCGTCCTCGCCAACCATGCTGCACTCACGGCGGCCGACTTTGTTGTAGTGTAGCCGCCTGCCTGGTGCCTCGCGAATCATCGCCGCGCGGCCCCGCTGCGCAGGGGCTGTTTCGCCCGCGAGGCACCAGGGAATCGTCACACCGAAAAGGCGTTCACCGGAACTTGCACTTGCCGTTCCGCCCGGTTTTCGCCATGAGACTTGGGCAGAGGACGCCGAGTTCTCCAAAAGTCTGTCTGAGTATGGTCGACGGGCGGCGAAAATTCGCAAGCCGCCCTCGTCCATTTGGGGACAGTCTCCAGATCATCAGGATGCGCCCAGAATGCGGATGTTCGTAGCTGCCATCGTTCTCTCCGCCCTGTCCGTCGCCGCGCCGGCCCATGCGCAGACTCAGGCGCCCGCCGAGCCCACGACGGCCGCAGCGCCCGAATGCGGCATCGACTTCGAGATCTGGCGCAAGGACGTAGCCGACGAGGCGCGCGCTGCCGGCGTCGGCGAGACGGGGCTGGCAGCACTTGCCTCTGCCGACATCGACACGCGTGTGCTGGCGCGAGACCGCGCCCAGGGCGTCTTCAACCAGACCTTCATCGAATTCTCGTCGCGCATGATCTCCGACTACCGGCTGAAGCAGGGTGCGGCCAATCTGAAGAAATACGCCGACGTGTTCGCCCGCGCCGAACAGAACTATGGCGTACCCGGCCCAGTGATTGCCGCCTTCTGGGCGCTGGAGACGGATTTCGGCGCGGTGCAGGGCGATTTCGACACGCTGAACGCCTTAGTCACGCTGGCGCATGACTGCCGCCGGCCGGTGCTCTTCCGCCCGCAACTGGTGCCGCTGCTCACCCTCATCGACCGCGGCATCGTGCCGGCCGACGTGAAGGGCGCCTGGGCCGGCGAGATCGGCCAGACGCAGATTTTACCCACCGACTACCTGCTGCGCGGCATCGATGGCGACGGCGACGGCAAGGTGGACCTGCGCGGCAGCGCGCCGGACGTCATCATGACCACCGCCAACAAAATCCAGCATCGCGGCTGGAAGGCCGGCCAGCCCTGGCTGGTCGAAATCCGCGTCCCCGACGAGATGCCTTGGGATCAGACCGGCCGCACCAACAAGCTGCCGGTGGCGAAATGGACCGAGTGGGGCGTCACCAACCGCGACGGCTCGCCGCTGCTCGACCACGGGCTCAATGCAGGCGTCGTGCTGCCGATGGGCCGCAAGGGCCCGGCCTTCCTGAGCTACGACAATTACGACATCTATCTCCAGTGGAACCAGTCGGCCACCTACACGCTGACCGCCGCCGTTCTGGCTACCCGCCTCGCTGGCGCCCCGCCCTACGACAAGCGCAACCCCGAGCCCGGCCTCGTCGGCGACGCGATGAGACAACTGCAGCAGAAACTCGCCGACAAGGGCTACGACGTCGGAGGCGTCGACGGCATTCTTGGCGTCAACACGCGCGAGGCCGTGCGCCAGGAGCAGATGAAGCTCGGCATCCCCGTCGATGGCTGGCCGACGCCGGCGCTGCTGGGGATGATGTAGCCGGCGAGATTGTCGCCTGCATGGCTGGTGCCGTCGGAACGCCGAGCTATTTACGGTCGCCATCAGCTTCCTCTTGGTCGTGCTCGCCTTCCTCGCCTCGGCTGGCTCATAGCCCAGGCATTCGGCCAGGTCGGCCGATGAATCATTCTGGCATTGCGAGCCCGATCTGATTGCGGAGTGATCGGCAGCGCCGAAGTCTTCACGCAGGGCGCGTTACCTGTTCAGGGCTCGGGTATTTCGCCCGGCCGATAGGCGGGCAGCCGGCCAGCCGGCAGTATCGCCAGAAGGGCGAGCCCGGCCATGACCAGCAAGCCGATTTTCAGCGCCAGCAGCCTGGCCTCCGTGTTGATCCGAATGGCCTCGGCCTTCTGTTCGGGCGTAGCAGTTGTGGCTGCGATGACGGCTTCGAGCCGCTCGTTGCTAACAAAGGTAACGCTGTCGAGATCGACCTGGGATTGGATATCGATCGGCAAGGTCGGATTTTCAGTGAGCTGCCGCATGACCGCGGAACTCAACAGACCCACGAGCAATGCGCCGGCGACGGCTGTGCCTACGGCGGACGCGAGGTTGTTCGTTGTACCGCGCAGCGATCCAACATCTCCGGCGAGTTCCTTGGGCGAGGCCGTGACCAGGACGTTGAACAGCAACGTCACGAGCGACCCCTGACCTATCCCGAACACCACCAGACCGATCAGCACCGGGATCGTACTCCAGTCGTTGCGCACCACGAAGGCGAGCCACAGCAGCGCCGCCGTACAGAGCACAAACCCGAAACGGCCGATCTGCCTTGGCGTGAACCGCTGGTACAAGCGCACGATCAGCATCGCTGCGAAAAAGACGGTCAGGTTGAACGGAAGCATGGCGACGGCAGTCGCCAGGGGCGAGCGGCCCTGCACGATCTGGATGTAGAGCGGCACCGAGAAATTGAGGGCCGCCTCGAGCGCAACGACGGAAAACATCGTGTAGACCGCCGCACGCTCCTGGGGCGAATCCAGCACTTCGAGCGCCAGCAGGGGCGTCCTGCCGGCGGCCTCGCGACGTCGCGTCCACAGCAGAAATCCTTGGCCGAGCACAATTCCAACGACGATCATGATCGGCGCCGGCGACAGGCCGAGCAGATTGAACGGCGCCGTCGGTCGTGCCAGCGCAAGTCCCCAGCCGTTCAGATTGTTGAAGCCGAAGCTTATGAGGACAATCGCCAATGCCGCCAGCAGCACGCCGACCAGATCGATTCGCACTTCCGGACGTCCCTGATCCGGCTTGAGCCGGAAACTGAGCAGCAGAACGAGCGCGGAGACGACGATCAGAATTCCGAAGACCGGCCGCCAGCCTATATAGGTGCCAAGTATACCGCCGATCAGAAACGCCAGGACACCGGCGCCCGCTCGTGCCGACCCCAGGGTGCCCAATGCCGTCGCCTGCTGGGTGCCGTGGTAATTCTCGGCGATCAGCGCCACGAGTGCCGGAACGATCACGGCCCCGGCCGCTCCGGACAGCGCCTGCGCGGAGATCATCGCGGTCGCGGTCGGGCTGAAGGTCATGAGCACCTGCGCCAAGCCGAAAACGATCACGGCCAGGCGGAATACACGCAAGGCCCCGAACCGTTGGACGAGTTTCGCGCCCAGCATGACGAAGCCTGCGACAATCATGGAATAGGCGACGATACCGGTAGCGACGGTTGTCGGCGGCACACCAAAGCTCGCAACCATGCCCCCGAGCGCCACGGGCAGGGAGGCCACGTTGAAGGACATGATCGCCTGGCCGAATGCAATCGCGATCATCGGGATCCACGACGCTCGCTCTTCCGCATGATTTTGGGGAACGGATGTGGTCGCGGCCATGGATTTGCCTCCCTTAGCTAAGATCGAATCGCAGGCTTTATCCGCCCGGCGACGACATGAGCAGATCGAGCCCCAGCCGCTGCGACAGGAACTGCGCCACCAACTGGCCCTTTATGCTGTTGCCTGCTTCATCAAGCGGCGGAGCGAATGTGCCCAGACCTCCCTTGCCGGGCGAGACCGTGACAATCCCGCCACCGATGCCGCTCTTGCCTGGAAGTCCGATCTCGTAGAGCCAATCGCCGGACGTTTCATACAGGCCGGCGGTAAGCATCACGGCCAATGCATAGTGACAGACGTCAGGCTTGACCACCTGTTCGCGCGTGACGGGATTGAAGCCGCCATGCGCCAGCGTCGCACCCATTATGGCAAGATCCTTCGCACTCACATTCAGCGAGCACTGCCGCGTATAGAGTTCCGTGGCCTCGACGGGATCGCAGTAAATACGCCCTATGCTTTCAAGCATCCAGGCAATGCTTCGATTGCGAAAATTCGTGGCCGTCGCCGAGGCGTAGACCTCTTCGTTCACCGACAGTTTCCGGCCGGCGAAACGAGACAGCCCGTCATTTATGAAACGCCACTTCGCCTCTTCATTCTCGCCTGGCACCAGACTGGTTGTGGCGATGGCTCCGGCATTCACCATCGGATTGGTGCGCCCGTCCGGAGTGCGTTCGATGCCGGTGAGCGAATTGAATGCGTAGCCCGTCGCGTTCACGCCGAGCCGCTTGCGCGCGCCGGTCGCACCTATCACATCGCAGACCAGCGCGAAGATGAACGGCTTCGATACGCTCATGATGGTGAATTCATGCTCTGCGTCGCCGACCGAAAAGATGCGGCCGTCCGCGCCCGCCACACAGATACCGAACAGATTGCTCGGAACCCGGGCAAGAGCCGGATAGACTTGGGAATTCTGCCCGAGCGCAACCGATCCGAAACGTTCATGGGCTTCCGTTACCAGCCTTGCGACGCGATCGGATGGCGGAAGGCTCCCGGTCGAGACATAGGCGTTTTCGGCATCGACGAGGGGATCAAGCAGATCCATGCACATCCTCCCTGGCATCCTGCGGTGGATGCAGCCCATGGAAGGTTTCTACTCGTGGATGCGATGCTAGTTCAACAAATCGATATCCGCAACGGGCACTCGACCGCGGAGCCCAGGCAATCTATCCTCCAATCGCCAGTGCGAAAGCAGTTCGATGTGGCACGGAGGTCGATGATGCCGGCACTAGATGGAAGAAGCAGTCTATTAACCAATAAACTCGTCGCAATAGCGCTTGTCATAATCGGCTTTCTGCTAGCGGCATCAGGCTACAGGGCCGACTCGACTGGTTATATGGTGGCCGGCATCGTGCTGCTCGTGGTCGGCATCGTGCTGTTGGTGCTCAAGGTGGCCCGGCGCAATCCGTGACCGATCGTCGTGGCGGCAGCCGAATGACCGCTCTGCCGCTATATCGCGTGCCCCTGCCCTTTACTCCGCCGCCATCGTCTCCATGCTGGCAAACCCCTGCGGCTTGTCGCCGTCCTCGAACGGCGTCGTCACCTCGACGAACTTGTCGGGATAAAACCCGTTGAAGCGCGTCCGGAGCGACAGCGAATAGGCGCCGATATGGCCGATCTCGATCCAGTCGCCGGTGTCGATCGTCTCAGGCAGCCAGAACGGGCGTGACAGGATATCGACGGAATCGCAGGTGGCGCCGCACACCTTGAACGGCACGATGTTCTTCTCGTCGCCATTGCGCGAGCGGATCGCCGGATCGGGGATGAAACGCGCCGGCAGCGTCAGCTTGCCGGTCCATGAATCCGACAGCGACGCCCAGATGCCGTCATTGATATAGAGCCGCCGGCCTTTTCTGAGCAGCACCCGCACTATCAGCGAAAAGGCCCGCGCCACGATAACCCTGCCCGGCTCCGCTACCAGTGGCATCTCGCCAAAGTTCCAGGCGACGATGTCGGCGCGCAGCCGCGACATCAATTGCCCGAGTGCCGGCATGGGCGGCTTCTTCGAAGAAGGATCGTCGCCATATTCCGCCGGGAAACCGCCGCCGACATCCAGCCCCGCCAGCGGGAAACCGACCCTATTGCGCACCCAGTCGGCCGAGGCCAGCGCCCGGTCGTAGGTGTCGGGATCCTCGATCTGGCTGCCGACATGAAAGCAGAGACCGACCTTGTAGCCGGTCTTGTCCAGCCGCTGCGCCAGTTCGACCGCATAAGCCGGCCCGGCCCCGAATTTCTTCGAAAGCTCGTAGGCCGCGGAGCCTTTCGTCTGGATGCGTACGAACACCGTGATCTGGCCGGGGTCGATGTCGAGGGCCCGCACCACCCGCGTCAGCTTGGTGATCTCGTCCTCGTGGTCGACCGAAATCACCCGGATGCCGTATTCCTCCAGCGCCAGCCGGATGTCCGACTGCGCTTTCACCGGATGCATGTAGAGCATCTCTGCATCGGGCGAGACCGCCCGCACCGCCGCGAACTCGCCGGGCGAGGCGACGTCGAAAGCTGTCACCCCCGCCTCCAGCAGCGTCTTCAGCACAAGTTGCTCGCCATTGGTCTTGACCGCATAGGCGGTCTTGCCGGGGAACATGCCCATGAACTGTCTTGCATCCGCCTTCAGCACCTCCGGCCGGAAGCAATAGACCGGATCGTCTGGGCGCAGCGCCAGCGCCGCTTCCTTGGCATTTTCGAATCTTTGCATGGCGGCTCCTCGGGATGGCCGCCGAGTGTTAGCGCGTTTTGGACGCCAGTTGAATGTCGTTTGCGCGTGGCGTTCGGGCCATTCCAGAACGCCGTCTTGGGTCGCCTGTCCTGCCGATGGCGCCGATTCGGGCCTGTTTCTCCAGTCCGCGACCACCCCGCGTCGGGTCAAAACGAGTCCCTCACTTGCGATTTTCTCACAAGCTTATGAAATCGTTGAAAAAAGAGGACTTGATGCGCTCCGCGCCCACTTCTGGCCTCATCGATTCCCTGACATGCACCGGGAAACGGGTGGCGGGGCTTCGGCGGCCTGGATTATATCGCAGCCGTCAAAAGGATGAACAATGTCCACGGTTCGGGCGCAGCCAAGATCGACCACTATGTCATTGAAAAGCTGGGCGATGCTGGTCCTGCTCGGCATCATCTGGGGCGGTTCGTTCTTCTTTGCCCGCATCGCCGTCTCCGAACTCCAGCCACTGACACTGGTGCTGTTCCGCGTCGCCATCGCGGCACTCGCCCTCCAGATCTACCTCGCGGCAACGGGCGTTTCGTTTCGCGCCGCCCTGCCCTATGCGCCCGGCCTCGTGCTGCTCGCCGTGCTCAACAACGTGATCCCCTTTTCGCTGATCTTTGCCGGCCAGACGCAGCTCGGCGCTGGCCTCGCCTCGGTGCTCAACGCGACGACACCATTCTGGACGGTGCTCCTGGCCAGCCACCTGACGACAGACGAAAAACTCTCCTGGAACAAGATGTTGGGCATATTGCTCGGCATCGCCGGCACGGCGGTGATGATCGGCCCCGGCCTGTTTTCCGGCCTCGGCGCACCGACATGGGCGAAACTCGCGCTGATCGGCGCGTCGCTGTCCTATGCCTTCGCCCTGATGGTCGCCAAGCGCCTCAGAAAGATTCCACCCGCCGTCGTCGCCACCGCGCAACTGACCGCATCGACCGTCGTCATGCTCCCGATCGTGTTGATCCTGAACGGCTCCGACGGTCTGTTCGCCTTCAGCGCTCCGGTCTGGGCGGCGGTGCTGTCACTGGCGCTGCTCTCCACCGCCTTCGCCTATCTGCTCTATTTCCGCCTCGTCGCCGAGGCCGGCGCCACCAATGCCTCGCTGGTCACCCTGATCGTGCCGGCCAGCGCGGTCCTGCTCGGCGTGCTGTTCCTCGGCGAAAGGCTGGAGCCGATCGAGATGCTGGGCATGGTCGTCATCGCGCTCGGGCTGGTGACGATCGACGGCAGGCTGCTTGATAGCGCTACCAGGGCGATCGGGCCGAAACCTTCGCCATAATTTTACGAGCCCGGATTGCAAAATCTTTTCAACGGCTAACGACCGATCACGCCAAGGGTTTTCCATAATTCTGCCGCTATGCAGCATGGTTTCCGCTTGTCTGCGGCCCAAACTCCCCTAGACTCCGCCCTCGTACTCTACCTCATGGAGGCATCGTATGGGACTTGCACGGCCAATCAACGCATTGATGATTTGTGCTGCGTTCGCATTTATCGGCGCCCTGATAATGGGGGTTCTTCCTTGACCGCATGAGCTTGGGGGGTGTCAGACGCGCTCTGATACCGAAAAAGACAAAGGCCCGCCGTTCGCCGGCGGGCCTTTTCTTTTGCGGTGATTTGCCGGTCAGGCCGCGGCCGATCCGGGGATCTCGATGGTTTGAGGCGCTTCATGCGCCCTGAGCCCGATCATGTGGCAGATCGCGAAGGCAAGATCCGCCCGGTTCATCGTGTAGAAATGGAATTCTTCCACGCCGCGCTCCATCAGGTCCATCACCTGCTCGGCGGCCACTGCCGAAGCCACCAGCGCATGGGTCTGCGGGTCGTTGTCCAGCCCTTCGAACCGCTCCGCCAGCCAGGCCGGAACATGGGTACCGGCCTTGGCCGAGAAATTCGCCACCTGCCGGAAACTGTGCACGGGTTGGATGCCGGGCACGATCGGGATGTAGATGCCGGCGCGCCGCACCCGCTCGACGTAGCGCTCGTAAAGGTCGTTGTCGAAGAAGAACTGGGTGATCGCGCGGGTCGCGCCATTGTCGACCTTGCGCTTCAGCATCTCGATATCGGTCGCGAAATCAGGGCTTTGCGGATGCTTTTCCGGATAGGCCGCGACCGAAATGTCGAAATCGGCGATAGACTTCAGCCCGGCAACGAGATCGGCGCCGTTCTGGTAGCCGCCCGGATGCGGGCGATAGACGCTACCGACCCCTGTCGCCGGGTCGCCGCGCAACGCCACGAAGCGCCCGATGCCGATGCCCTGGTATTGGCGGATCACCGCATCCACTTCGTCCCTGGTCGCACCGACGCAGGTCAGGTGCGCGGCAGCGGGAATGCTGGCCTCGGTCAGGATGCGCTTGACGGTGCGTGCGGTCCGCTCGCGGGTCGAACCGCCCGCGCCATAGGTGACCGATACGAATTTCGGCCCGAGCGGCGCCAGACGGGTGACCGTCTGCCACAGCCTCTCCTCCATCTCGTCGGTCTTGGGCGGGAAGAACTCGAAGGACACGCGCACCCGGCCACCAATGTCGGGACGTCGCGAAAAACGGAACTGGCTCATCAGACGGCTTCCCTCTGCAGCGCGGGTTGGTCGGCGATCAGGACCCGGCGGTCGCGGCCGAGCCACAGTTTTACGGTCAGCGTCGCCCGCCCGGCGGAACGCGGCTCGAATGCCTTCGTGGCCTCAACATCCAGGCCGGCCTCCGAAAACCATTCGGCGATCTGCTGGTCGGAAAAGCCGAGCCTCAGATGTGCATGCTCGTCGCGCAGGAATTCCAGGGTATGCGGCGCGAAGTCGACGATGACCAGCCGTCCCGACGGCCTGAGCAGCCGCGCCGCCTCGCGGATCGCGGCGCCCGGTTCTTCGAGATAGTGCAAAACCTGGTGCATGGTGATGAGGTCGAAACTGTCACGCTCGACCGGCGGCGCGAACAAGTCGCCCTGCCGCACCTGCGCATGCGACACCCCTGCCCTGTCGAGATTGGCGCGGGCGACGGCCAGCATCTCGCGCGACAGGTCGATGCCGACACCGCGGCGGTAGAGCGGGGCGAACAGTTCCAGCAGCCGGCCGGTACCGGTGCCGAGATCCAGCATCGACTGGAACGGCCGCTTGCCGATGAGTGTCAGCAGAGCGGCTTCCACCGCCTGATCCGGTGCATGCAATGTCCGCAACTGATCCCAGGAAGCGGCATTGCGGTCGAAATAGGCGCTCGCCTTCTCCTGCCGCCGCTGCTTCACCGCATGCAGCCGTTCGAGGTCGCGGTCGACCAGCGCGTCGCGCTCATGCACCCGCGAGACGATGCCGGCGACGAATTCGCGCACGTCCTCGTCGTCGGAGATGCGGAAGAACGCCCAGGACCCCTCCTGGTAGCGCTCGACCAGCCCGGCTTCCATCAGGAGCTTGAGGTGGCGGGAGACGCGCGGCTGCGACTGGTTGAGGATTTCAGTGATGTCGGAAACGGTCAGGTCGCCCCGCGAGATCAGAGCGAGGATGCGCAAGCGGCTGGATTCGGCGGCCGCCTTCAATATATCAACCATCAGGTCCAAGGTAATGCGCATCGGTCGATCACTTGCCAAAAAGACATAAACATATCTTTATGTGAAGAATCGAAACACCGCAACCTTTATGTCGTTCACGGACAAGAAAATGCCGCTTGCCGGTTACGGAGATATGGCCATGTTCGAGATACGCGGCGGCGAGATCGCCCTTCCGGACGACCCGGCTGATCAGGCCGGCGATGCGCATCTGGTCTTCATCGGAACCGTGCGCTCGCCCTGGGTGCTACGCGAGAACTGCCCGAAGAACATGCGCGAGGCGCGTGAGCGTGGCGAGGCCGCCACCGTCGAGATCGCGCCTGCCTTCCGGGAGGGGCTTCAAGGCCTGTCCGCCGCGAGCCATGTCGTGCTGCTCACCTGGCTGCATCACGCGCCGCGGAATCTGATTGTGCAGAAACCGCGCCATGCCACTGATTCGAAAGGCGTCTTCGCCCTGCGCTCACCCGCGCGGCCGAACCCGGTCGGAGTGCATGTGACGCGACTGCTGGGCGTCGATATCGCTGCCGGCGTGCTCACGCTGGAAGGCATCGACGTGCTGGACGAGACGCCGGTCATCGACGTGAAACCCTATTTCGCATCGACCGACGCCTTTCCGGACGCGACCTACGCCAAGAGCCGTCCCGTAGCCGATCCGGACGAGGGCTGATGTCGACGAACCGTCAGCGAGCCATCGCCAAGGCATTGACGGCGCTGCTGCCGCTGGCGCCTTTTGCCGATGCGGAAAAAATCAGGACGGATGCCGGCGCAAAGCATTTGAGGACCATGCCGCCGACAATTGCTGTCTGGCTGGCCACGGTGGCGCATGTCCGCCACGCGCACACCGACTACGAGGCGCTGCTGGAGGACGATTACGACCGCGATTCCGCCCGCTTCTTCGTCGTCGACCAGATCAACGCCGTGCTGACGCGCTGGCGCGCCACGAGGCTGCTCGATCCGGACGATGAGGATATGTGATCGTGAAGAGGCTGTAACGTCAACCGCACCCGACCTTCGCTTCGCTCCGCTGCCCTGATCCGATTCGGCTCAAAGCGCGCTCATCCTTCCTGAAACCGCAGCCCGTCGACAATCAGACCGAGCAGGCGCTTGCCGCGCGCGGCCGAGTCCTCACGGTTGAGGCTGGCCGAGATAGTGGCGGCCACCGCCATCAGCACGTCCTCGGGATCGATGCCGCGGCGCACGGCGCCGGCCTCCGCCGCCGCCTCAAGCAGCGACGACAGCGCGCCGGCCGCCTGCACCCGCGATTGAGAAAACACCTCGGCGTCGGAATTCAGCGCCGACTTCATGGCGTCGGCAAAACCATATTTCACCGCCATCAGCGCCGCATAATGCTCCAGCCAGGTCGTCAGTGCTTCCAGCGGCGGCAGCTCACGCGCCAATATGTCGGCCTCCGCCTTCAGCCGCGCTACCTCGTTGCGGTAAAGCCCGGCAAGCAGCGCGTCGCGGTTCGGAAAATGCCGATAGAGCGTGCCAATGCCGACGCCGGCGCGCTCGGCGACGGCGGCCAGCGAGAGTTCCCCAGCCTTCTCGGCGACCAGCGCCGAGGTCGCATCCAGCAGTCTCTCACGGTTTCGTGCCGCATCGGCGCGCGGCGGCTTTCGCTTTTCGGGCGATTTCAAAAAACTTCTCCCGCGACCTCTGGTAAAACGGAGGAGGCTCCGTATATTTCCGAAACGGAGGTCACTCCGCTTATCTATGGCCGCCCGCGCCCGCGGGCAAGAGGCCGCTATTCGCCCCACGGGGCAGGAAGGCAAACAATCATGGCAAGCAAGGTTTGGTTCATCACAGGATCATCCAAGGGTTTTGGCAAGGTGTGGGCGGAAGCCGCGCTGGCGCGCGGCGATTCCGTCGCCGCTACCGCCCGCGATCCAAAAACGCTCTCCGATCTGGTCGAAAAATACGGCGACCGCGTCGCGGCACTGAAACTCGACGTCACCGACAAAGCCGAGGCCGGCGCGGCGATAGCAGAGGCCCATAAGCGCTTCGGCCGTCTCGACGTGGTCATCAACAATGCCGGCTATGGCCAGTTCGGCGCCATCGAGGAAATCAGCGAGGAGGATGCCCGCACCCAGATCGAGACCAATGTGTTCGGCGCATTGTGGGTGACGCAGGCAGCACTTCCGATCATGCGCGCCCAGAAATCCGGACACATCATCCAGATATCCTCGATCGGCGGCGTCAATGCCTTCCCCAATATCGGCATGTATCATGCTTCCAAATGGGCGCTCGAAGGTTTCAGCCAGGCGCTCGGCCTCGAGGTGGCCGAGTTCGGCATCCACGTGACGCTGGTCGAACCGGCCGGCTTCGCGACCGACTGGAGCGGCCCATCGGCCAAACGCGCGACGCCCAATCCCGTCTATGATTCCGCCCGCGCCCGCATGCTCGAGCGCCGCGCGAATGTCGTCCCGGGCGACCCGGAAGCCACCGGCAGAGCCATGTTGGCGCTGGTCGACGCAGCGGAACCGCCGCTCCGCGTCTTCTTCGGCGATGTCGGCCTGCCGATGATCCGCCAGGAATACGCCAGTCGCCTGGCGCTCTGGGAAAAGTGGGATTTTATTGCCGACATGGCGCAGGGCGAGAAGAAGAACCGCAAGGGCTGAGGCCCTCGCCGGCCCGTCGGTCAGGCGGGCCGGTAGATCCATTGCTCCGGGACGCGGGCGGAAACCTCCTCATCTATCGTCAGCGTTCCGGGCTTTTCCACCCAGGCGACGAGGCCGCGCAGGCGCTTCGCCGCCTTGGGAAAGAGCAGCGAGCCCGCCTCCTCGTCCGCCATGCCCGCCCGCATCGCCACCTGCTTGCCGGCATAGCGGCACGGGCCGTTCTGCGCGTCCACTTTGACGGTGACGCCACCCTTGAAGAACAGCAGCGTGCCTGATGGCAGCATCGACAGATGCGGGATGCCATCGAGCAGGATGTTGGCGCCGATCCATTCGGGACGGACTTCCGCAAGCCCCATGCGCTCGGCAACCAGCGTCAGCTCATCCGGCGCGACGATCGACAGTTGCCGTTCGTTGCGCATCTCGGTGCCGCGCGGATACCAGGGCTCGCGGCTGCCGGAGCGGCGCGTCGGGCCACGGTGAAAATCGCCGGGAATGCCGTCGAAGCCGAGCGTCAGCCCATCGACTGCCGCAGTTTCGAAATGATCCGCCGCCGCGAGATAAAGACCGGCAACGCGGCCGGTAAGCTTCTTTGCCGGGACGATGTTGAAACCGGCTTCGCGGGTGGGCGGGATCGGCAGGTCGAGCATAAGCACTCCTTCGCTTTGCGCAATCTGCCCACGGCGGTAGGCGGCGTCCAGCCAAAAAGCCTGATCGGTCAATCAAGGCGGTAAATGGGGAGCTTGCTTTGAGACCCCCTAACGGCCAACCCTACATCATCCTGAGCAGCGCGCCGCCGATCGAATATCCCGCCCCGAAGGCGCAGAGCAGGCCCCAGTCGCCACGCTCCATGTCCTCGTGGTTTTCCTTCAGCGCGACCACCGCGCCGGCGGCGGCGGTGTTGCCCAGCCGGTCCAGCACCATCGGGGCGCGGTCGCGGCCGACATCGTGGCCGAAGGAGAGCTTTAAAATCATGGCGTTCATGCGGGCGTTGGCCTGGTGCAGCCAGAAACGTCTGATGTCGTCTGGCGTCAGCCCGTGCTCAGCCAAAAAGTCGACGATGAAGCGGTGGCCGGCGACGGTGACTTCCTTAAACACCTTGTTGCCGACCTGCTTGATCAGATTGCCTTCCGTGGGAATGGCCGAAGTGTCGTCCAGCCCATCGCGCAGCAGGAAGCCGAAATTGGTGCGGATGTTGTTGGAGAATTGCGTCCAGCCGCGCGTGTCGACCACCTCGAAGCGACCGGGCCTCGGCTCGTCGCCCATCCGCTCGACGATCATGGCGGTGGAGGCATCACCGAAGATGAAATGCGTCTGGCGGTCACGGAAATCGAGATGGCCGGTGATGATCTCCGGCGTTACCACCAGCACGCGGCGCTGCGCCCCTGCCCTGACCAGATTGGCGGCGACGTGCAGGCCGGCGGCGGCCGAGGAGCAGCCGAGCCCCATGTCGAAGCCGGCGCCGGGCGCGCCGATCGCCTGCTGTATCTCGATGGCGATCGCCGGATAGGGCCGCTGGTGGTGCGAGGCCGCGCAGATGACGAGGTCGATGTCTGCCCCGGTCAGCCCGGCATGGTCGAGCGCCCGCAGGGCGGACCCGACGCCGAACTCGGCCATGACGGACAGTTCGTCGTCGGCGCGCGGCGGAATGCGCGGCGCCATGCGGTCGGGGTCGAGGATGCCGTCCAGCGTATGCACATGCCGTGTCTTCACGCCGGAGGCATAGGCAATAAATTCCTCGGCCGATTTTTGCAGCGGCGGTTTTTCGGTACCCTCGCGCCGCGCGTTCTCGGCGTCGACATAGGTGTTGAAGCTTGCGACCAGCTCTTCGTTGGTGATGGCAGCCTCGGGGATCAGCACCCCGATCCCGCTGATCATGACGCGATGCATGCTTGTTATGACTTCCGTGACTTCCGCGCGACCGGCTTGCGCCCCCGGCCCGGCTCACCCGCCCCGGCGGCGTCACATTGCGCCGCACCCGTTTACGCTGAATTAATCGCGCCGCAAAGGCCGGCTCATCATGCCCGCTGCGCGACGATGAACAATCTCGGGAAGCGCAACAGCACGCGGCCGTCGGCGCGCGGTGGGTAAGCCTCGGCGATGCCAGCCGAATAGGCCGCAAGGAATTTTTCCTGCTCGTCCGCGCCGAGCGGGTCGAGGAACGGTTTCAGCCCGGTCGAACTCACCCAGTCGACGATTGCCTTCGCATCGGCCAGCGGGTGGTTGTAGGCGATGTGCCAGACGTCGACCAGCGCAGCATGCGGCGCCAGCAGGTCGTAGTAGAAGCCGACGGGCGGCAGCGGCGGGCGCGCCGCGTTTGCTAGCTTGGCGGCGAAGGGCATGGCCGCCGCCGTCTCCCGCATCAGTTGGTGCGAGGGTTCTGACACATTGTCGGGCATCTGGATCGCCATCACGCCGCCGGGCGCGAGCAGGCCGAAAAGGCGTGGCAGCAGCGTTTCATGGCCGGGCAGCCATTGCAGGACGGCATTGGCGAACAGCACGTCGACCGGCGCATCCGGCGTCCAGGGGGCGATGTCGGCCAGCGAAAAGTCGAGCCCCGGCAGGCGTTTGCGCGCCTTGTCGATCATGTCGGGCGAGGAATCGATGCCACTGACCCTTGCCTGCGGCCACCGAGCCGCCAGCAATTCGGTCGAATTGCCCGGCCCGCAGCCGATGTCGACGACGCGGCGCGGATTTTCGAGCGGGACTTGCGCCAACAGGTCGCGCGCCGGCCGCGTCCGCTCGTTCTCGAACTGCAGGTATTTTTGCGCGGACCAGTCTTTCGTCGTCTTCTGCATCGTACGAGCCGGGGGAAAGCAATTGTTCGCGGAGGCCATTGCCGGGCAGTTTGCATTCAAATCGACCGACGCCACAAGCGCTGTCGTCGCCACACAGCGGAAATCCGCCGTGGCTCTTGCCCTTCCGGTGTTGCGTCGCGCGAGGGCGCCGTCACGACGTGTCGGGGCGCGGCTGATCCAGCGCGTCCAAGGCCAGCGCATGGCAGTGCGCCAAGATATCGTCGATCTCGCGAATGTTCTTGCTACGCCGGGCGATGGGATCGTAGGGCGACAGCCGGCCGCCCGGCGGCCGGCCGGACCATAGCGGCCGTGTCCGCTGGAACCGGACCGTGCCGCGCGCCGTCCTGCCGCGCACAATTACAGCGCTGCCGATTTGCCTCATTTCCGCAACTGCCGCATCGCAACGCGCCTTCCAGCGGGCGAAGCGTTTGGCCTGTTTTGGCAGGTCGTCGAGGGCCGCACCCAGCGCGGCGAGCCGCAACGACAGACGCGCCGCATCGATCGGGTCGTCACGCGATGGCGGGGGCGGTGGCAGCGGCAGCGGAGCCGGCTCGCTGAAGCCGGGAACCCAGATGCGCGGCATGGCGTGCGCCGGCACATACTTGCGGCGGATGCGGAACGGATATTTCGGCGGATCGAACAGCGGCAGGCTCATTGTGCGGGGCCTGGCGGCGCGCAGCGCTGCGGCTTTCTTCGCCGCGGCGGCGCGCCTGAGATCGTCATTCGACACGGTGACGGCGAGGCCGAGGCGGCGCATGGCGGCCGCCGTGTCCACGGGCTTCGGTTTTCGCGGGCGCACCGGCGGCAAGGCCACCACGATGCCGCGCGCCGCCGCGATGATGAGGCGCCGGGCGGCGGATTCGGCCGGGCGCAGCAACCGCAAGATGGCGCGGTAGAGATGACGGGGCAGAGTTGACGCCCCGCCGGCCATCTCGGCCATGCCGACAAGCATTGCCAGGATACGCTTCAGCGCTTCCCGGTTCTTCTCGATCGCCAAACTTCCGTCCATCAACTCCCCCGCTGCCTCCTCCAGACAGGGCCAGCATTCAGTATGGAACATATAGGGAACAAATACAAGCACCCTAAGAAAATAATCCTTGACGATGACGGGAAGGCGAGGCTGCCATCGCCACCTGCACAACACATTGAAAAGGTTTCATTTTTCGAGAGGCCACGGCCTGCATCATGGCCTTCCCAGCCTGGGCGCAAGGCCGGTCGAAAACAATGTCATGCCTGTAAAGCCGAGCAGAAACAGATAGTTGGCGGCAACCCGATTGGATTTTTGCGTAACAAGCATGACCAAGCGGCCGCAAAAAGTCCTCACAAAAATCCTCAAAAGACCGACGCTTGCCATTCCGGCATCGGCCGGAGTTTCACCCTATGATCCGCGGACAACATGGAATTGCATGAGCCGGGCAATCCGCCGGTGAAGCTGTCTCGCGCCGGCTTTATTCCGGCGCCTTGTCGCGGGCTTCGCGCACAATCGCCGCCACATCCCGGTAGATCTCGTCCAGCCGGTCGTCCAAGGCGTCCAACTGCTCGGTGGTCAGTCCAAACACTTCGTGGCAAGCGCCCCGGACCTTCTGGTCGGCGACGCCCTCAAGAATCAGGTCGAGCGCATCCACCCTGTAACGCGCCCGCTCCAAAACCTCCTTCGCTTCAATCAGTTTGGTGCGGATGTCGTCCAGCCGGTCGATGTTTTCCATGGGAATGGCCTCTATCGCAGAAGGCTGGAAGGATATCGAACTTGAGGGAGATTGGTAACGTTTTCGCCAATTCGCGAACGGCTGGCACTCTCATCCCGTGGGGGATTATAGCCGTTTCAAATGGATTCCTTCGGACAGCCCCTTCGAATCGTGCAATCTTGACTTAAAGGGTTTGTTCTGTTTTTGTTCATCATGTAAGGGGATTTGCCGTGAACGCCGAAGCGATGAATGCCGCCATCGACTTGGCGAAGCGAACTGGTGGGAAGCGCTTTCACACGGTGCTCGCCGATCCCCCGTGGCGCTTTACCAATCGAACTGGAAAGGTGGCTCCGGAGCATCGCAGGCTCTCGCGCTACGAGACGATGACCACGGATGACATTTGCGAATTGCCGGTCGCCGACCTCACATGGCAGCCTGCTCATCTCTATCTGTGGGTGCCGAACGCGCTGCTGCCCGACGGCCTTCGAGTCATGAAAGCCTGGGGTTTCGAATACAAGGCAAATATCGTCTGGCACAAGGTTCGCAAGGACGGCGGGTCGGATGGACGGGGCGTCGGCTTCTACTTTCGCAACGTCACTGAACTTTTGCTGTTCGGCACGCGTGGGAAAAACGCGCGAACGGAAGCGCCGGGACGAAGCCAAGTCAACTATATGTCGTCGCGCAAGCGCGAGCACTCGCGCAAACCGGACGAACAATACGAGCTAATCGAAAGCTGCTCGAAGGGTCCATATCTGGAACTGTTCGCACGCGGAACGCGGCCGGGCTGGACCTACTGGGGCAATCAGGCTGACGAGGATTATAAGCCGACATGGAAAACGTATGCTTACAATTCGGCGGCGGAGGCGGCTGAGTAACGGCTAGAAAGTCACAGCCCCAGACGGAATTCCAATAAGAACCAGCGGGCAAGGATTGCCCACACCACGCAGAACTCTGTCTTGGAGTTTCCGCCAGTGGGTCGTGGCCTCACCGAATTTATCGCTGACGAACGCATCGACCCATGACTGCCGTAAATCGCCAGTCCTTTCGGCCCGTTCAAGAATCATTTTGCGCTGGCGGCGTGTCGGCGTGTAGCCCCGAGCGTCAAGTTGATCGAGATCATTGAGTTCTGCTTCATCGGCGAAACGTTTTAAGAGTCCTCGCATATCTCGCTGAAGGCTCTCGCCACGAGTAATGATTCCGCCTACCGAAACAGCACCCTCGGCATGTAGTCGTTTGAAGCTCTCAAGGTCGCGGTCGAAGAATGGATCCTTGTTATTCCATTCGATTTCGAGCGCAAAGATCGACTCCTCCACTCCGAAGCCTTTAACGTGGTCAATTTCATGAGACAGCGCGGCGACCTCCCGCTCGGGCTGATCGTCACCCCATTTCACAAGCTTACGCACCTGAATATTGCGCTTGCGCCAGCCGCGCTCGGCAAGACCTCGGCGAAGCCGTTGCGTCAAACCGGCTTCTCCGCCTCCTCCCGCAACGATCTCGGCAATTGGAATATTCAGTTCAAGTAAAGACTGCTCGATCTCCGCCTCGGCAAGGGCCATGTCGCGCGAAATGATCGCCTCGGCATGATGAAGCGCGAGTATGTCGAAGCCTCGCTCTCGCAGCCGATCGAACATCGGGCTGCCCTTACCGCGTCAACCTCTTGTGCGTCATGCGGTGAGGCACGAGCGCCTCCGGTCCCAGGCGGCGGGCCTTGTCCTTTTCGTATTCCTCGAAATTGCCCTCGAACCACTCGACATGGGCGTCGCCCTCGAAGGCCAGCATGTGGGTGGCCATGCGGTCCAAAAACATGCGGTCGTGGCTGATGATGACGGCGCAGCCGGCGTAGTTTTCCAGAGCGTCTTCCAGCGCGCCCAGCGTTTCGGTGTCGAGGTCGTTGGTCGGCTCGTCGAGCAGCAGCACGTTGCCGCCGTTCTTCAGCATCTTTGCCAGGTGCACGCGGTTGCGCTGGCCGCCCGAGAGGTTGCCGACCTTCTGCTGCTGGTCGCCGCCGCGGAAATTGAAGGACGAGCAATAGGCGCGTGAGTTGACCTCGTGCTTGCCGAGTTTGATGACCTCGGCGCCGCCCGAGATTTCCTCCCAGACCGTCTTGGTCGGGTCAAGCGCATCGCGGCTCTGGTCGACGTAACCGAGTTTTACCGTCTCGCCGACGCGGATCGAGCCGTCGTCCGGCTTTTCCTGGCCGGTGATCATCTTGAACAGCGTGGTCTTGCCGGCGCCGTTGGGGCCGATGACGCCGACGATGCCGCCGGGCGGCAGCTTGAACGACAGGTTCTCGATCAAAAGTTCCTCGCCAAAACCCTTGTCAATGTCGGCGACCTCGATGACCACGTTGCCGAGCCGCTCTCCGGCCGGGATGACGATCTGCGTGTCGGTCGGCCGGCGCTTGTCGGCCTGCTCGACCAGATCCTCATAGGCTTTGATGCGCGCCTTGGACTTGGTCTGGCGGGCCTTCGGCGAGGAGGCGATCCACTCGCGCTCGCGCCAGATCGCCTTCTGGCGGGCGTCGTCCTCGCGGCCCTCCTGGATCAGGCGTTTTGCCTTGGCGTCGAGATATTTGGTGTAGTTGCCCTCGTAGGGGATGCCACGGCCGCGGTCGAGCTCCAGAATCCAGCCGGTGACGTTGTCGAGGAAGTAGCGGTCGTGGGTGATGATCAGCACCGAGCCGGGATAATCGCGCAGGTGCTTTTCCAGCCACTGCGTGGTCTCGGCGTCGAGGTGGTTGGTCGGCTCGTCGAGCAGCAGCAGGTCGGGCTGCTCCAGCAGCAGGCGGCAGAGCGCGACGCGGCGGCGCTCGCCGCCGGAGAGGTTGGTCACCTCGGAATCGCCGGGCGGGCACTGCAGCGCCTCCATGGCCATCTCAACCTGCTGCTCGAGATCCCACAGGTTGAGGCGGTCCATCTCGTCCTGCAGTTTCGCGGACTCGTCGGCCGTCTCGTCGGAATAGTTCATCATCAGCTCATTGTAGCGCTCGATGATGGCGGTCTTCTTCTTGACCCCCTCCATGACGTTCTCGAACACGGTCTTGTCGGGGTCGAGCTGCGGCTCCTGCGCGAGGTAGCCGACGGTGGCGCCGTCGGCCAGCCACGCCTCGCCGGAATATTCCTTGTCCAGCCCGGCCATGATCTTGAGGATGGTCGACTTGCCCGAGCCGTTGGGGCCGAGAATGCCGATCTTTGCGTCGGGGTAGAAGGACAGGTGGATGTTCTCCAGCACCTTCTTGGTGCCGTAGGCCTTGGAGAGGCCCGACATGTGATAGATGAACTGGCGTGCCACGCGCGCAATATCCTTGGACGGGTTTCGGAGGGTCGCGCGCTATGTAGGCGAAGCGGCGCCAAACGGCAATGTCCAAGTGGCGGCGATTCGAGCGCCGGCAGACCCGCGCGGCAACGCCGCACGGACGGCCTGAACTGAAACGCTGGGTTGATAATCGGCACGCAAATGTTGCAACTTTCCACAAAAATGCCTTCATTCCAAATTTGACGGCGATCGATCAACCATCTGACAGGCAAAGGAAATTTGAAATATCGACCATATCCTAAAGGTATTAACAATCGTAGATTGTGGATTAATTTACAATTTCTCCTTGCTTGAATCGAAATACTTTGCATAATGTAAGAAAAACAAAAGTTGTTTAACCGTATATCTTGAAGCTCTTTTTTCTCCTAGCTGGAGCTTCGCCCGTCCCGAAATGTGGACGCTGGGGCAAGATGGTAAACAACAGGCCCTCTGCTTGAAGAGACAAGCAATGGGAACAGGAGAGATTTACACAAATCACCCTGCGATACGGACTGCCTAAGCCGTCCGCTTCATGGGTAATGCGGGACTGTCAACGCCTCCGTGTCATGGGCGGGAAACCTGACGCGTTGTCTTAAGTCGTTTTGGCCGGGCTCATCTGGATGCGGTCCTGATACGGGCGGTGTGCTTTGCCGCGCCCGACGACCGACTTTTGCCCTGCCCTTGCCGCGCGAGAACCGGCCAATTCCGGCTCGGGGACCGGGCGCGCCGCGCAATCCGGATCAACCGTAACCAGAACGGGAGTTCTATCCATGGCCATCACCACAAGCTTTTCATTCGGTTTCCTCGAAAGCATCGATCCTTTCTCCATCACGGGACGCGCTGACGCCACCAGCCTTTCCGACGGCGGCGTCGCCGTCGTCGGCGATCATATCGGGCACACCGACCTCACGACCTTCGAGGCTGACGGAGACATTGCGGGAAGCGCGTCCGTCATCACCGGCGTCGACTCGGCCGTGACCCAGCTCAGCAACGGAAACATCGTCGTGCTGTCGGATATCGGCACCGACATGTCATTCCGCATCGTCACGACCACGGGTGCGACCGTGCGGGTCGACACCAGCATCGGCGAGGGCGGGCCAGACGTCCTGGATCCGGAAGTGGCGGCCCTGACCGGCGGCGGTTTCGTCGTCGCCATCCAGGATTTCTTCGGCGGCACGGACAACGACGTCGACCTCCGGATTTACGACAACGACGGCAACCTGCTCTTGAACTTCGCGGTCGACGCCAGCGGCGCCAATGACCAGAACCCGAGCGTCGCCGGGCTGGCCGACGGCGGCTTCGCCGTCGCCTGGCACCGCAACGTCGGCTCCAGCAACGAGTTGTGGTATGCCGTCTACGAAGCCAACGGCACCGTGCGACTGGCGCCGACGCAGCTCGACAACATCGGCACCGTGAACCGTAACGCCAGCGTGGTTGCGCTCGACAATGGCGGCTTCGCCATTGCCTACGAGGACAATGGTTGGGACGGCGACATCGACATCACGCTCGCCCGCTTCGACGCCGCCGGCAATTTCGTCGACTGGGACGACATTTCACAGAACACTTCGAACGACACCGGGCCTTCGGCCACGGTGCTTTCAAACGGCATGATCGCGGTCGGCTCGATTGATGACTTTTTCGGGCACAACGACCCGGTCTGGACCCTCGTCGACCAGAACACCGGGGCAGCCCTGACCAAATCGAGCGTCGGCACCACCCACAACGATTTCGACGTTTCGATCGCCGCCATGAACAACGGCCAGCTCGCGACGTTCCACACCAATGCGACCGCCGGCGACGTGGTCGGGCAGATCCTCCAGGGCCAGCGCTTCTCGACCAGCGACGCCGCGAGCGACACGATTCTGGTCGACAGCCTGAGCGACATCGCCTTCGGCAATGCGGGCTTCGACACGTTCCAGGGCGGCGGGCTGGATGCATTCACCAACGACTCGCTCGACGGCGGCGCCGATTCTGACCGCATCCTGGCGACCGGCGACATCAGCCTCGTCGACACGGCGCTGTTTTCGATCGAGGAAATCGAGTTCCAGGCCGTGGCGCCCGAAAAGTCGGTGACTGTCCGCGCCGACCAGATCGGCGCCGGCCTGGCCGCGAACCTCATCGTCGATTTTTCGGCTGTAGGCACGCCCGACAAGTTCCGCGTCGAGATGCTTGCCGCCACTTCGGTCGACCTGTCGCAGTTGCAGGTGTTCGATTTCAACCCGGGCGTCGGCGAGGGCGACCGGCTGATCATCCTCGGCGACAATGACGACGAGCAGATGCGCGGCACGTCCGTCCGCGACGAGCTTTTCGGCACCGGCGGCAACGACGTGCTGGACGGCGGCGGCAGCGACGACCTGCTGTCGGGCGGGCTCGGATTCGACCGGGCAACCTATGCCAACGCGACTTCCGGCGTGGTGGCGAGCCTGTTCGATCCGTCCGTCAACACGGGTGAAGCGGCCGGCGATACCTACGCCTCGATCGAGAACCTCACGGGCTCGGCCTTCGCTGACACGCTGATTGGCACCAACGGCGTCAACAGCATCATCGGCGGCAATGACAACGACAAGCTCTCCGGCCTCGGCGGAGGCGATAATCTGTTTGGAAACGACGGCGACGACGTTCTCAACGGTGGCGCCGGCGCCGACAACCTGTCCGGCGGCCTCGGCTTCGACCGTGCCTCCTACGAGAACGCGGCGGCAGGTGTGGTCGCCAGCCTGACCAATCCAGCGGCGAACACCGGCGAAGCCGCCGGCGACACCTACGCCTCGATCGAGAACCTGACCGGTTCGGCCTTCGCCGACACGCTGACCGGCAATGGCGGCATCAACAGCATCCTCGGCGGCAACGGCAACGACGTGCTGGTCGGCCTCGGCGGCGACGACAATCTGTTCGGCAATGACGGCGACGACGTGCTCAACGGCGGCGTCGGCGCAGACGATCTCTCGGGCGGGCTCGGATTCGACCGCGCCTCCTACGAGAACGCGGCGGCCGGCGTGGTCGTGGCCCTGCTCAGCCCGGCCACCAATACCGGCGAGGCGCTGGGCGACACCTTCGCCTCGATCGAGAACCTCACGGGCTCGGCCTTCGCCGACAAGCTGACCGGCACCAACAGCGCCAACAGCATCATCGGCGGCGCCGGCAACGATGTTCTGATCGGGCTCGGCGGCGACGACAATCTGTTCGGCCAGGACGGCGACGACGTGCTGAACGGCGGCGCCGGAGCAGACGATCTGTCCGGCGGCGCGGGCAACGACCGGGCCAGTTACGAGAACGCGGCATCGGGTGTCACGGCCGCGCTGCTCAGCCCGGCAACCAACACCGGCGAGGCGCTGGGCGATACCTATGCGTCGATCGAAAACCTCACCGGCTCGGCCTTCGCCGATAAGCTGACGGGCACCAACAGCGCCAACAGCATCATCGGCGGCGCCGGCGACGATTTGCTGATCGGCCTCGGCGGCGACGACAATCTGTTCGGCCAGGATGGCAATGACACCTTGGTCGGCGGCACCGGCGCGGACGATCTGTCCGGCGGCAACGGATCGGACACGGCTTCCTACAGCACGGCCGCCGCCGGCGTCATCGCAAGCCTGACCACGCCGGCGATCAACACCGGAGACGCAGCCGGCGACACCTATTCGTCGGTCGAGAACCTCACCGGTACGGCCTTCGGCGACACGCTGACCGGCAACGGCGCCATCAACGTCATCCTCGGTGGCAGCGGCGCGGACACGCTGAACGGCCGGGCAGGCAGCGACACCATGACGGGTGGCGGCAACAACGACAACTTCCTGTTCGATACCGCCCTTGGCGCGACCAATGTCGACGACATCACCGACTTCAACTTCGTCAACGACACAATTCAGTTGGACAACGCCATCTTCAATGCCATCATCGGGGTCGGTGTGCTCTCAGCGGCGCAGTTCGCGGCCAATACAAGCGGCACGGCGGGCGACGCCAACGACCGCATCATCTACGAGACCGATACTGGCGAACTCTACTACGACACCAACGGCAACGCCGCCGGCGGATCAACCCTGTTCGCGACACTGACAGCAGGTCTCGGCATTACCAACGCGGATTTCTTCATCGTGTAACGCCCATAGTCCGGCTTCGGCCGGACCGGAAAACGTCAAGCGCCGGGAGCATCACTGCTCCCGGCGTATTTATCGCCTGTTACCGGCCGCCTGCCCGGAAGACCGGCGTCAGTCGCCAGCCGAACTGGTGGCACTGCTGTCGCGGCTGAAGCCCTGATCTTTCGACCGGGCCGCGTCGTCCGGGCCGGTTTCGGTGCGCGTTTCTCGAACACGCTGCACAGGCACCTGCACCGGATTGCTGACCACCTTGCCATCGTCTAAGGCTATGGCGAGGCGCCTGGCGCCGCCGCAAACGGGCCAGGCACGCATGGTCACTCGTCACCACAGGGAGTTCGCGTCACCGACCGGAGCGGTGCTTTCCCAGACCGTTACGCTGGCCGAGGGCAAGCCGGTCGGCGTCATCCAGATCAACCACGGAATGGCCGAACATTCAGCCCGCTACGACCGCTTCGCCGATGCGCTGGCCGGGGCCGGCTTCCATGTCTATGCCCACGACCATCGCGGCCATGGCCACACCAGGGCCGCCGACGCCGTCCCCGGACGCTTCGCCGCGAATGACGGCGTCGAAAAGGTCCTGACTGATATCGACGCGGTTCACGACCAGATAGTCAGGAAGCACCCGGACCTGCCCCTGATCATCTTCGGTCATTCGATGGGTGGCATTGTTACGCTGAACTCGGTCCTGCGCCGCTCAAAACACCTCGCCGGCGCGGCGGTCTGGAACGCCAATTTTTCACCCGGCCTGCTCGGCCGGGTCGGCCAGGCAATCCTTGCCTGGGAAAAATTCCGCCTCGGCTCCGATGTGCCGTCGCGCATCCTGCCTAAACTGACCTTCCAGGACTGGGCCAAAAAGATCCCGAACCACCGGACCTCCGCCGACTGGCTGTCGCGCGACCCCGTCGAGGTCGACAAATACGTGACCGATCCGCTTTGCGGCTGGGATGCATCGGTATCGATGTGGCAAGACGTGTTCAAAATGGTCTTCGCCGGCGCCGACGACCGCAGCTTTGCATCGGTCCGCCGCAACCTGCCTTTCAACCTCGCCGGCGGCGGCGCCGACCCCTCGACAGTAAACGGCAAAGCTGTCGAGAAACTTGCCGCGCGCATGCGAAAAATGGGCTTTTCGAATCTGGTCTCAAAGGTTTGGCCGGAGACTCGCCACGAAAGCTTGAACGACATCAACCGCGACGAGATCACGGCGGATTTCAGCGGCTGGGCGAAACGCGTGGTTTCCGAGTGTTCCGCCCGGCAACCAAGACAACGAACGAACGCTCCCCACTGACAAATATCGTCGCCAGGCATCCTGCGGCAAAAAGCGGTCGGGCGCTTGCCGCAATGCCGGAAGACGCAGCAAGCGCCCGATCACATTGATTCCGTCCGCCGGCATTTCGCCCATCAGGCGATGATGAAATCCGCGCTCGTCAACGTCACGCCCGCTCCAACGGTAGCGAAGTGAATGCGCAAACCTAGCCCCGAACCGTCGGCGTCATAATACAGCCGGCCGTTGTCGACGTCCTGGATGATGAAGTCATTGGCATCCTCGGCCTCGCCCGTCGCGTTGGCGCGGAATTGACTGGATGAAATCACGCCGGTCTGCGTGAAAGCGGAGAAGATTGCCTTCGACAGTTGGAAGCGGTCGTCGGCAGCCACAAAACCGACAATCGTGTCGATATTGCCTGACCCTAGTGAACTGGCGAAAACGAATGTGTCGAGGCCGTCCAGCCCGCGCAAAGTGTCGGCGCCACCTTTGCCCTCCAGGCGATTGTTGCCGGCGTTGCCGATAATGGATTGTCCGAACTCATTGCCGGTCAGGTTGATTGCGCCCAACCCCAGCGTCGAGCTGGTCTGGATCGTTTCCACCTCGGCGCCCGCGGTCAGAATATAGCTGACCGTCGTGGCCACGCGGTCGTTGCCGTTGCCTGCCGCCTCGAAGATGACGTCGCCGGCGTTGTACACGCGATATGTGTCGTTGCCGCCGAGGCCGCTCATCGAGTCGGCCGCGCCGACTCCGCCGTCATGCAGGGTATTGTTGCCTGCGTTGCCGACGATTTCCTGCTTGAGAGCGTTGCCAGTGAGGTCGATCGAGGCCGTTCCGGTCGAACCGTTGGTGAACATCAACTCGATATGGACATTTGCGCCAAGCACGTAATCCACCGCGGCGGCCAGGCGGTCGGACGCCCCTTCCGCCGCACCTTCGACGATCGTGTCTCCCGAATTGTACACACGGTAGGTATCGTTGCCGCCCAGCCCGCGCATGACGTCCGTCGCGCCGTTCGCCCCGCCGGGGCTCAGCACATTGTTACCGGCGTTGCCATAGATCGTCTGGAACCCCAGATTGCCGGTGAGATTGATCGACGACGTGGCGGCGCTGTTGGTCGTGGTCAACAGTTCGATGTCGTCATCTGCTGCGAGCGCGTAGCTGCCGCGGGCCGCGACCCGATCGGCCGTGCCGTTTCCCACGGTCTCGACGATCACGTCGCCCTGTTGATCGACGATATAGAAGTCGTCGCCCTTGCCCCCCGCCATCGTGTCGGCGCCCAGTCCGCCATCCAGCCGGTCGTTCCCGCTCAACCCGTTCAGCGTATCGTTGCCGCCATAGCCGTAGAGCGAATCGACGCCGCTTGTGCCGTCGAGCGTGCTATTGCCGCCGCCTATGCTCAACGCATTGACGCCGTCACCGGTAGCCCCTGTTGCGACCAGATAGGCGGTGCCGCCCAATTCCACGAAATCGACATGCGAAGCGTAGGTCAGGCGTGCCGCAGTGTTCTCAGCGTCGAAGAAGCTGTCGATATGGGTAAGCGAGCCGTTCGCCTCGATGCGAAAATAGGAAACCGCCCCGCTGGACCCGGTTGCCGCGGCCGCCAGGTAGGTTTCACCGCCGTATGAGAAGACCTTCAAGCCTCGGGCACCGTTGAGCGGAATATCCGCCGAATGCGAAATATTGAACACGTTGAGCAGAACGCCCGTATCGGAGACCGAAAAAACGCTGAGGCCATTCGAAGCCTCGCCGGAAGCGATAAGATAATGGTTTCCGCCCACAGTGGTGGTCGCCAGCGAGAATACACTCGCGATGTTGAGACCGGTGCTGTTGAAGACCGTGTCGGTTTCCGTCAGAGATCCGTCGGCGCCCAGTTCGAAAGCCGATACGCCACTGTCGACCCGCCCGCCGACAAACACGAAGGTGGAGGTTGCCGTCGTCAACGATGTCGTACCGTAGGCGCCGTTGAGAGCCGTTGTTGCGGTGTCCGAGAGATTGGCGACGTTGGTCATCGAACCGTTCGATTGCAATTCGAAGACACTGACGCCGTCGTCATTCTGGCCAGGCGCGATGAGAAATTGCTTGCCGCCCTTCTGGACGACGGTCATCTCGCCTTCATTGTTGGCCAGTTCGAGAGTCGCGTCGTCGGCGACGCTGCCGACGAAGGTCAGACTGCCGTCATTGCCGACCTTGAACGTGTTGATGCCGCTCTCGAGCGCTCCAGCGGCATAGAGATAGCGTGTCGAACCGAAGCTGGCAGATGCGAAATTTGCGACCCCATCGAGTTTTGTCGCACCCACATCGAAGGTCGACGAGACGAAGGAGAGATTTCCGCTGGCATCCAGCTTGTTGATGGATATGCCGTCATCGAGATAACCTGCGACATAGACGAAAGTCTGCCCCCCGACAGACAGAATTTCCAAGCCAAAAGCATTGCTTAGCGCTTGTGCCCCCTGGTCGAACTGTACCGAAGCCAACCCCAACGTATTGTCTTTGACGATTGCCATAGGATTCCCCCCCATAGAAATTCATGGTTAACAAATCCTATAGATGAATATTTCTTGGAATTTTGACAAAAGTCATCTCAAATTTTACGAAAACTGCTTCCGCCTCTAAAAGGATTGCACGCATCACCTTGACAAAAGCTGCGCAGCAGCACCGCACGTGCCTGCGGCCTCGGCGAAGCTGTCGCATCCGAATCCTGTTTCCTGGCGCGCGCCGGACTGGCATAGAGAAGCGATGTCCAATCCACCTCTTCACGGCATCCGCGTCATCGAACTCGCCCGCATCCTCGCCGGCCCCTGGGCCGGGCAGTTGCTGGCCGATCTCGGCGCCGACGTCATCAAGGTCGAAAGCCCGGAAGGCGACGACACCCGCAAATGGGGGCCGCCCTTCGTCACAGGGGCGGACGGCGAGAACCTCTCGGCCGCCTATTACCACTCCTGCAATCGCGGCAAGCGCTCGATCGCGGTGGATTTCTCGACGCCGGAGGGAGCCGAAACGATTCGAAAACTGGCAGCTTCCGCCGATGTGCTCATCGAAAACTTCAAGCTCGGCGGCCTGAAGAAATACGGTCTCGATTATGAAAGCCTGCGCAAGCTCAACCCGAAACTGATCTACTGCTCGATCACCGGCTTCGGCCAGGATGGACCCTACGCGGCGCGCGCCGGCTACGACTTCATCGTCCAGGGCATGTCCGGCCTGATGTCGATCACGGGTGCGGCCGGCGGCGAACCGCAGAAGGTGGGCGTCGCGGTGACCGATGTTTTCACCGGGCTCTATTCGGTCATCGCCATCCAGGCGGCGCTTCGCCACGCCGAGGCTACCGGCGAAGGCCAGCACATCGACATGGCGCTGTTCGACGCGCAGATTTCCGTGCTCGCCAACCAGAACCTCAACTACCTCGTCTCCGGCAAGGCGCCCGCGCAAATGGGGAACGCCCATCCCAACATCGCGCCCTACGAGGTGCTTCCTGTCGCGGACGGCCATTTCATCCTGGCGGTCGGCAATGACGGCCAGTTCCGCAAATTCTGCGCGGTGGTCGGGCTGGACGGTCTTGCCGACAATCCGGAATTTTCCACCAATTCGGCACGTGTCGCCAACCGTGCCGCGCTGCGCCCTGCAATGGTCGAAAAGCTGGCGGGGTTCGATCGCGCCACGCTGCTCGCAAAGCTGGAAGCGGCCGGCGTTCCGGCCAGTCCGATCAACACGATTGCCGATATGTTCGCCGACCCGCAGGCGATCGCGCGAAAGATGCGGCTCGACCTCGACGACGGCCACGGTAACCAACTGCCCTCGGTGCGTTCGCCGATGGTGTTTTCGCAGACGCCTCTGGCATACGAGCGGCCCTCGCCGCGCCTCGGCGAGCATACGGCCGAAATCCTTGCCGAACTGGAGGGCTCATGAAAACCGGCGGACAACTGATCGTCGACGCGCTGGAGGCCAACGGCGTCGACCGTCTCTATTGCGTGCCGGGCGAGAGCTATCTGGCCGTGCTCGACGCGCTGCACGATTCGCCGATCAAGACCATCGTCTGCCGCCAGGAAGGGGGTGCAGCGATGATGGCCGACTGCCACGGCCGGCTGACCGGAAAACCCGGCATCTGCTTCGTCACGCGCGGCCCCGGCGCCACCAACGCCTCGGCCGGCGTCCACATCGCCATGCAGGACTCGATCCCGATGATCCTGTTCATCGGCCAGATCGCCAGCCACGCGCGCGAACGCGAGGCATTCCAGGAGGTGAACTACCGCGCGTTTTTCGGCCCGATCGCCAAATGGGCGACGGAGATCGAGGATGCTTCGCGCATTCCGGAAATCGTCACCCGCGCGTTCTCAGTCGCCACCTCGGGACGGCCCGGACCGGTTGTGATCGCACTGCCGGAGGACATGTTGACGAGCGAAGTCGAGGCCCCGGCGGCGAAAGCCTGGACACCGGTCGAAACGCGACCGGGCGAGCCGGAGATGCGGCAGCTCGCCGACCTGCTGGCGAACGCCAAGCGGCCGATCGCCATTCTTGGCGGGACGCGCTGGACTGCGGACGCCAAATCGGCATTCGAGAAGGCCGCGGAAGCTTGGGCGCTGCCGGTCGGTGTCTCCTTCCGCCGGCAGATGCTGTTCGACCATCTGCATCCCTGTTATGCCGGCGATGTCGGCATCGGGCCGAACCCGAAACTCGCCAGTTACATCAAGCAGGCCGATCTGGTGCTGATGGTCGGCGGGCGTTTCGGCGAAATGCCGTCCTCGGACTATACGCTGCTCAAAAGCCCCTACCCCGACCAGACTCTGGTCCATGTCCACGCCGATCCGGATGAACTCGGCCGCGTCTACCGGCCGACGGTTGCCATCAATTCATCGCCAGCCGCCTTCGCCGAGGCCTTCGCCGCGACCGCGCCGAAAGCGCCGCCTGCCTGGGAAGCCGAGACCGAGCGGCTGCATGCCGCCTATCTCGACTGGTCGACGCCGCCGGAGAGCGGCCCCGGCCAGGTCGCCATGGGCCAAGTCATAGCCTATCTGGAAACCGTGCTGCCCGACGACGCGATTTTCACCAACGGCGCCGGCAACTACGCCACCTGGGTGCATCGTTTCCACCGCTTCCGCCGCTTTGCGACGCAAGGCGCCCCGACCTCCGGTTCGATGGGCTACGGCGCGCCGGCGGCGGTCGCGGCAAAGCAGCTTTTCCCGGATCGCGACGTCATCTGCTTCGCCGGCGACGGATGCTTCCTGATGAACGGCCAGGAATTCGCCACCGCCGTGCAATACGACCTGCCGATCATCGTGGTGCTGGTCAATAACGGCATCTACGGCACCATCCGCATGCACCAGGAGCGCGAATATCCCGGCCGCGTCTCCGGCACCGACCTGAAAAACCCGGATTTTGCAGCACTCGCCCGCGCCTATGGCGGGCATGGCGAGACGGTGGAAAAGACCGAGCAGTTCGCCCCGGCCTTCGAGCGGGCGCGGGCGAGCGGCAAGCCGGCGATCATCGAGGTCAGGATCGATCCGGAAGCGATCACGCCGACGCGGACGCTGACGGACATTCGCGAGAGGCGGTGAGCAACAAAACTGCTTCGCCGTCTACTTCCGCAACTCGTCAACAAGTTCCGGATGCTTCGACAGGAGTTTCATGAGTTGCGTCGTCGGGCCGCTCGGCTCGACGAGCCCGCGCTCGTATTTGTCGAACGCATTCTCCCCGACCTTGAAGAGTTCCCCCGCCTCGCGTTGCGACAGTTTTAGCTTGGCGCGGATTTCCTTGATTGTCGACGGCGACGGAAGGCCGTCGACGCGCCGACGCAGTTCGCGCCAGACTTCGTCGTAGTCATGCATGTCATTGCCGACATGCACCGCGTCGTCCGGGTTGCTCGGATTGTAGTACCCCGGCATGTCGACTGTGACCGCATGGCCTTTGTAGGAAAGGGTGACTGGTCGAACTTGCCGGACCAGCGTCTCGCCCGTATCGGGAGACACCATCGTTTCCGGAAGTGGTTTTGGCGTGGCCATCTCTATTTCTCCTTGATAGACACCACCGTAAACTCCGTGACGACGTCGCTCTGGAACTTTAGATAGAGAACCATACCGCGAGCCGGTACATGGTAGACATCCTGCCACTTGCGATGATCGGCGTAGGCCGTCATCGATTTGAAGAACATCCTTCGTTCAACACTCCGAATGACCTCTACGATATCCTCGATATCAAACCGAATAGCCGCGCGCTTCGCAGTGCCGCTGCGGTTATCGACAGCGTCTCCACGCTGCCGACCGCGGCTTTGACCGCGGCAATATCGGCAGCTCGGCTTGCGCTTTTCCATAGTCTATATGCCACCATTAAGGTGGCATCTCAAAAGGGATCAGGGGGTAGTTGCAAGCACGACGAATAACGATCGGCATCCCCCATTGAGAAGGGGCGGTCGCCCGCCCCTTCCCGATCTTGCGTGAAACCAACCGCCCTTACTTGATCGCCTTGTCCGTGATGGCCGCCGTCCAGGCGCCCGAAGGCTCCTTGGTGATGATCTTCTGCGCCAGCAGGGCGTCAGCCGTGCGCTGGTAGGCGGCCTCGATGAGCTTGCCGTCAGCGTTATCGATCAGTTTTGCCACCTCGCCCATCATACGCTTCTGATGGTTTTCGTCCTGCCCGCCGGCGTCGACGACGATTTCGGCCGCCTCGTCGGGATTCTCGGTGGCGTATTTCCAGCCCTTCATGGAGGCGCGGACGAAGCGCACCATCTTGTCCTCGAAGGCCGGGTCCTTGAGCTTGTCCTCCATGGCGTAGAGGCCGTCCTCAAGCAGGTCGTTGCCCATCGCGGTATAGTTGAAGACGATCAGGTCTTCCGGCTTGTAGCCGGCGTCGATCAACTGCCAGTATTCGTTGTAGGTCATGACTGAGATGCAGTCGGCCTGCTTCTGGATCAGCGGCTGTACGTCGAAAGACTGCTTCAGCACGGTGACACCGTCGGCCCCGCCTTCGGTCGGCAGGCCGAGCTTGTTCATCCAGGCGTAGAACGGATATTCGTTGCCGAAGAACCAGACGCCGAGTGTATGGCCCTTGAAATCGGCTTCGGTCTTGACCGGCCCGTCCTTCGGACAGACCAGTTCCATGCCGGCCTTTTTAAAGGGCTGGGCGATGTTGACCAGCGGCACGCCCTTTTCGCGGGCGGCCAGCGCGCCGCCCATCCAGTCGACGATGACGTCGGCGCCGCCGCCGGCGATCACCTGCTCCGGCGCGATGTCGGGGCCGCCCGGCTTGATGGTGACGTCGAGCCCTTCCTCCTCGTAGAAACCCTTTTCCTTGGCGACGTAATAGCCGGCGAACTGCGCCTGCGTCACCCATTTGAGCTGCAGCGTCACCGCGTCGGCGGCAAGCGCCTGCCAGGCGGTGAGCGACATCGCGCCGGCAAGCAGTGAAACGATCGTTCTTTTCATTTTTTCTACCCTCTGGATAAGTCTATCCACCACGGACAGACGGATGCCAAAACGTGGCGGCCCTTTCGAACAGGGCGACCACGCCATAGAAGACCGAACCCGCGAGCGCCGCAACCGCGATTTCGGCCCACACCATGTCGATGTTCATGCGGCCGACCTCGGTGGAGATGCGGAACCCCATGCCGACCACGGGCGTACCGAAGAATTCGGCGACGATGGCGCCGATCAGCGCCAGCGTCGAGTTGATCTTCAGCGCGTTGAAGATGAAGGGCGCGGCGGCCGGCAGGCGCAGCTTGAACAGCGTCTGCCAGTAGGACGATGCATAGGTACGCATCAGGTCGCGCTCCATGTGGCCGCTCGCCGCCAGCCCGGCCACCGTGTTCACCAGCATCGGGAAGAAGGTCATGATGACCACCACCGCCGCCTTCGATTCCCAGCCGAAGCCGAACCACATGACCATGATGGGCGCCACGCCGATGATCGGCAGCGCCGACACCATGTTGCCGATCGGCATCAGGCCGCGCCGCAGGAACAGGAACCGGTCGGCGAGGATGGCGACGACGAAACCCGCCGCGCAGCCCATGGCATAGCCGGCAAGCGCCGCCTTGAAGATGGTCTGCTGCACGTCGGCGGCGAGGATCGGGAGGGAGGTGGCGATGCGTGCGCCCACCGCGCTCGGCGGCGGCAGCAGGATGAAGGGGATGCCGGCGCCGCGCGTGATCGCCTCCCAGAAGATCAGCAGCCACAGGCCGAAGATTGCCGGGATGACGAGCCGCAGCAGGATTTGAGCCCAGCGCGCCGCCGGCTGCAGGCCGGACAGCAGGGTTACGCAACGCCAGGCGAGCAGCCAGGCGGCGGCAAGCAGAACGTAGTACGCCGCTCCGGCATTGCCGTTGCCAGCAGTTGAAATCATGTCGAGCAGCAGCAGCGCAATGACATGAGCCGCGACGATCTCAATCGTGGCTTCAGTTACAACGGTCCTTGCAGACAAAGCGGCCACGCTGACGAGCAAAACCAAAAGCGAGAGAAACGCTCCTCCCTGGCCTCCGAGCGGTGGCGGAAGATCGAGCATGGGGAAGTTCAGCGTCCCAATCTCATCATGAACGATCGGAAGGAAAGCAAACGATGCTAGCGCCAGAACGAGCGAGCCCAAAACCTGCCACGAGATGTTCCGGGACCTCATGCCGGCCGCGCTCCCATGGCGCGCTCGACGATTTTTCCGGCGAGCCCGACCAGCGCCACCAGCAGCACCGCCACCACCGAGCCCGCTACCAGCGCCGCCCAGATGTCGATGGTCTGGCTGTAATAGGAGCCCGCCAAAAGTTTCGAGCCGATGCCGGCGACCGCGCCGGTCGGCAGCTCGCCGACGATGGCGCCGACCAGGCTCGCCGCCACCGCCACCTTCATCGAGGCGAACAGGAACGGCACCGAGGCCGGAACCCGCAGCTTCCAGAACACCTGCGAGGCGCTGGCAAAATAGGTGCGCATCAGGTCGAGATGCATGATCTCTGGCGAGCGAAGCCCCTTCACCATGCCGACGGCGACCGGGAAGAACGACAGATAGGTCGAGATCATCGCCTTGGGAATCAGCCCGGTGACGTTCACCGCCGCCAGCACCACGATGATCATCGGCGCGATGGCGAGGATGGGCACTGTCTGCGACGCGATGATCCACGGCATCAGGCTGCGGTCGAGCGACTTCAGATGCACGATGCCGACCGCGATCGCGATGCCCAGCGCCGTGCCGAACAGGAAGCCGACCAGCGTCGACGACAGCGTCACCCAGGAATGGTAGACGAGGCTGCGGTTGCTGGTGATTTTTCTGAGAAACGTGTTCTCGAAGAAATTGGCCGCCACCTGATGCGGCGCCGGCAGCGTCGGCTTCGGCTGCGACAGCGTCGCCTGCACGAACTCCAGCGTGGTGCGAGTGACATCGCCGCGCCGGTCGAGATCGCGCTGGAACGGTGCGTTCATGAACACCGCGCCGATGTACCAGACGACGACGAGCAAGATTAGAATGGTGGTGACAGGCGTAATCGAATTTTTCACGGATCTCCGCCGTCACCTAGAAGCCGAACGCCAACCTCGCTCACAGTTCGTGACGAGCTGTTAGGGTCCCACAAGACTACTCGAAATAGCCAAAGACCCTCCGGATCATCGGCCTCCACCTTGAATTCGACCCGGGCATCAGCCAACAAAACATTCTTCCGTTGGCCAAGCGACATCTGGTCGTAACAAACGGACTCCGGCAATCCGTCAGTGACTCCGTTCGGCTTACGGATTTCAATTGTACACAAAGCCTTCAGGCGGCCTTCCGCCGGAACCAGTCCGGAAAAGAAAATTAGAAGTGTTGCCGTCTGCCCGGCTTTCAATTGGCTTGCGGTCTTGAACTGCGGAATGTTGGAAGTAGGAGTATTCCACTTCTCCAGCCAGTCCGCATCAGATGTGATCAGCACGACAGTGCTGAGTTCCCCGTCGCGAGTTTGCAACGCAGGCGGAGGGTCGGACTGCGCGACAGCGGTACCTTGCAAAGGCACTGCTACCGGAGCAAGCACCCCTGCAGCCGCCATTCCAGAAGCGAGAATGAGCTGAGCCAACCGTCGTCTCGCGCGCGCCACTTCAATCCTCATAACTATGCCCCGCCCTCAGCCCATCCCGCACCCGGTGGGCGATCTCCAAAAATTCCGGCGTCTCGCGGATGTGCAGCGGGCGCTCGCGCGGCAGGTTGGATTCGATGACGTCGGTGACCCGCCCTGGCCGCGGCGACATCACCACGATGCGGGTGGAGAGATAGACGGCTTCCGGAATGGAATGGGTGACGAAGCAGATCGTCTTGGTGGTGCGCGCCCAGAGTTCCAGAAGCTGCTTGTTCAGATGGTCGCGCACGATCTCGTCCAGCGCCCCGAACGGCTCGTCCATAAGCAAAAGATCGGCGTCGAAGGCCAGCGCCCGGGCGATCGAGGCGCGTTGCTGCATGCCGCCGGAAAGCTGCCACGGATATTTGTTCTCGAAGCCGCTGAGGTTGACGAGGTCGAGCGTGCGCTTCACCCGCTCGCGCTGCTCGGCCCGGGAAATGCCCATGATCTCCAGCGGCAGCGCCACGTTGTTCTCGATGGTGCGCCAGGGAAGCAACGCGGCCGCCTGGAAGACGTAGCCATAGGCGCGTTTTTCGCGCGCCTGCTCGGCCGTCATACCGTTGATGAGGATCGAGCCGGCGGTCGGTTTTTCCAGGTCGGCGATGACGCGCAAAAACGTCGTCTTGCCGCAGCCGGAGGGGCCGATGAAGGAGACGAACTCGCCCTTGCCGATCGAGAGATCGACGTCCGACAGGGCGTTGACCGGACCGTCATTGGTCTGGAAAGTAAGCGACAGGCCGCTGGCGGAAACAACTGCAGTGTTCATGAAGTCATCTTGTTGCACAGGCCACGGCAGCTTCAAGAGCGGCAGGCTGTCGCTGATGCCGTATAAACATCAATTTGCGTCCTGATCGTCATCATT
Source organism: Mesorhizobium sp. IMUNJ 23232 (assembly GCF_044326205.1). Classification (NCBI taxonomy): domain Bacteria; kingdom Pseudomonadati; phylum Pseudomonadota; class Alphaproteobacteria; order Hyphomicrobiales; family Phyllobacteriaceae; genus Mesorhizobium; species Mesorhizobium sp. IMUNJ 23232. Next base: position 41,204 of record NZ_JBIRCY010000005.1, on the reverse strand, counting down.
CGCTGGGCAGGGGTTGCAGGAGACAAAAATGGAAGAGGGATCGAAGCCGACATGCCGCCTGCTGCGGGCAGAAGAGGGTTACGACGGCAAGCAGGGTTTTCGTTACCTCGCCGGCATCGCCAGGGAGACGGTCGGCTCGCAAGGCATCTGCATGCATCTGCTCACCGTGCCACCCGGTGGCCGCGCCAAGGCGCATATGCATGAAAGCCACGAGACGGCGATCTACGTGCTGTCGGGCGAGGTTCACACCTGGTTCGGCGATGAGCTGGAACATCTGCTGGTCGCCCGTGCCGGCGACCTGTTCTACATCCCGGCCGGCGTGCCGCATCTGCCGGCCAATCTTTCCAACGAGCCCGCATCAGCGGTGATCGCCCGGACCGATCCGAACGAGCAGGAGAGCGTCGTGCTGCTGCCGCATCTCGACGCGCGCGTGCCGGCGTGAATTCCCGTTCCTGTCGGGGCCATGCGGGAAGCTAGTTACGGACAGGGTTTTACGTCGCCCCACACCGTTCCCTCCTCGTCGCGAATGCGCAGGGCCGCCGGATCGTCCGGCACCTTGGTGATCACCATCATGCGCGGCGCGATGGTCTCCTCGCCTTCGAAGCCGCATATGCCGGAAATGAGGAAGGCGCCGTCCTTGCCCGGCAGCGCCTGCAGGATGTCGCAGCCGGTGCCGTAGCTCTGCACCCAGTCAGTGGTGAGCAGCAGCAAGGTATCGTTGTCGATCGTGCCGTCCTTGTGGAACTTGCAGCCCTCTGCGTTGCCGTAGGCGCCGGTGATCGGCAGCGTGTCGGCGGCGATGGCAGGCAGCGCCGCAGCCGCGAAAGCCATCGCGAACACGCCACGCAAAGCCACGGGCAAAACCGTCATCGACAGGACATCAAGCCGTCGTCTCGGCGTCACCGCCCATTCATGACGCGGCCATAGGGTCGTCTCCGCAACCCTTTTCCGGAGGCCGACATGACAGAAGAAACCAATACGCTCGTTCAAGAAGAAACCCCTTCCTCAGCCGCGTCCGAGGAAATTCTTGCGGCCGCCCAGCCGGAGAATGATGCCGGCGAGGCCGTCGAACAAGCCGAATCCGACGTTGAGGAAGACGAAGAAGTCGTAGCCGAGGCTGATGAGGAGGAGGTCGTCGCCGAGGCTGATGAAGAGGCCGAGACTGACGAGGAGACCGGCGAGGAATCCGACGACGCCGAGAGCAAGGACGACGAGTCCGAAAGCGATGAAGACGGCGACGATGACGACGATGACGACGGCGATGATGATGACAAAGACGAGGATGACGACGACAAGGACGAGGAAGACGAAGAGGCCGGCAAGGAAAAGTAGCGCTCCGCCACGATCATTGTCGCGCCCCTTCCGTCTGCGGTAGTCGTCGCATCATTTCCCCTCGGCTGGCAGATCTTGAAATCGACGGCGCGGTAGAACGCGCCGTTTCGCTGTGGAACTGGTCAAATCACGCCCAGTCCGCCGCCTTGCGATCGGTTCTCTATCCATACCTCAATCCCGACAGGCATGAGACTCTCGCGTCAAATCCCTGTCCTTGACGATCATTGAAATATCCAGTGCCTTGGCCGCCCGGCACGCAGCCGCCAGGTCGAGCGGCCGGTCGGAATATTCCGCCGCGAAAACCGCCTTGCCCGCCGCGACATATGGAGCGAGCGCGTCGCACCAACCGTCCTGAAAGCAGCTCTCGGCAATCGCGAATCCAGCGAAACGACAAGCTTCTGCGTCAGTTCCGGCACGTTCTTCTGGCCGATGGCGAGGCCGGTCTCATGCGCGATCTTCGCCAGCGCCAGCACGTAGGACGCCGCGTGCTCCTCGTTGATCGGAAATCCCGACTCGTTCTCATGCACGTCCATATTGTCCGGCTCGACGGCGTCGAAGCCGAGCGCCTTGCACGCCAAAAACCGCGCCTTCATCAGCGGCAACAGCACATCGAGCCGGCGGATGTCGAGAAAGCGCTCGTCCGGCCAGTCGCCGTAAACCTTGCCGACGACTTCTTTCGGAAACCGGCCGCGATCCGGCGATGTTTTCTCCAGAGTGCCGACGCTGACATAGCAGATGGTCTTCACGCCGCGCGCCTGGAGCGCCCGCACGGCATCGGCGTCGACAAGGTCGGGATGGAGATCGAGCACGTCTACCTTGCGCTCGATATCGATCGGCTCAGTTAGCTGCCAGTCCCAGCTTTCGCCCGGCGGGAATTTTTCCCACGCAAGCGCGTCGGTCGATGCGAGAACGAGCAACAGGCCGGCAACTCTCATGCGATGCGACTGCCGGCCGCCATTTCTACCACTGCGTGAAACAACACGTCAGCGCCCGCCATTCCGTCAGAAGCGTTCAAAGTTTCGCTCCGTACGGATTGCGCGCTTGGAACTCTTTGAAATCGCGATTCACCTGCTCCATCGTGTCATGCAATGACTCGACGATGGAATTCAATTCCATCCAAAGCGCGTCGTGATCAGCCCAAAATTCTTGCTTGGCCTTGAGGCACGTGCAAAGAAGATCACCTTCGTAAAATTCCACCGATACCAGCGGATTTTCACGGAGAAGGTCGAACGCCTTCGGCAACAGGATTTCCAATCCAAAACCCTGGCCGATCAACATGCGAATTTGGCTCGCGCTCAGGCTGCCCAACGGTGCAGCCAAGGCTGCTTCACATGCTTCGACAAGGCGCGTCGGATAAGGCGGTGGGGTGGGTGTCCACCCCAGCAGGACATTGAGGCTTTTCGTTTCGTCGATCAACGCCGCGTCAAGCCACAATCCCCGCCGTTTCCACCACCGCGTGGAACAGCACGTCGGCGCCTGCGGCGGCCCATTCCTTAGAGATGTCCTCGGCTTCGTTGTGCGACAGCCCGTCGACACATGGGCACATGACCATCGCGGTCGGCGCGACGCGGTTGATCCAGCAGGCGTCGTGGCCGGCGCCGGACACGATGTTGCGGTGGCTGTAGCCAAGCCGTTCGGCGGCGTCGCGCACCGCCTTCACGCAGTTCTCGTCGAAGGTGACTGGATCAAAATGGCCGACCTGCTGGATCTCGAACTTTATGTCCAGCGCCTCGCAGATCAGTTCGATGCCCTCGCGGATGCGCCCGTCCATCGCGTCCAGCACTTCCTTTTCCGGCGAGCGGATATCGATGGTGAAGACGGTTTTTCCGGCGATGATGTTGCGCGAACAGGGATAGACTTCCATGTGGCCGATCGCGCCGACCGCGTCCGGCTGGTAGTCCATCGCCACTTCATGCACCAGTTCGGTGACGCGCGCCATGCCGAGCCCGGCGTTGCGGCGCTTCGGCATCGGGGTGGAGCCCGTATGCGCCTCCTTGCCGGTCAGCGTCACCTGCAGCCATTTCAGGCCCTGGCCATGGGTGACGACGCCGATGTCGATGCCCTCGTCCTCCAGGATCGGTCCCTGCTCGATATGCAGTTCGAAGAAGGCGTGAATCTTCCGGTCGCCGACCTTCTCGTCGCCCTTCCAGCCGATGCGCTCCAACTCCTCGCCGAATTTCTTGCCCGCCCGGTCGGTGTGCTGGTAGACATCGGCCTGATCCAGCACGCCGGCGAACACGCCGGACGCCATCATCGCCGGGGCGAAACGCGCACCCTCCTCGTTCGTCCAGTTGGTCACGACGATCGGATGTTTTGTCCTGATGCCAAGGTCGTTGAGGGTGCGTACAACTTCCAGCCCGCCGAGCACGCCCAGCACGCCATCGAACTTTCCGCCGGTCGGCTGGGTGTCGAGATGGCTGCCGACATAGACCGGCGGCAGATCTGACTCAGTGCCCTCGCGGCGGGCGAACATGGTCCCCATTTCGTCGACGCCCATTTCGAGCCCGGCGGCGTCGCACCAGCGCTTGAACAGATGCCTGCCCTCGCCGTCCTCATCGGTCACGGTCTGGCGGTTGTTGCCGCCGGCAACGCCGGGGCCGATCTTCGCCATCTCCATGATCGAATCCCACAAACGCTCTGGATTGATTCGCAGATTTTCGCCGGGGGCTGCCATTCAATGTCTCGCTGGATAGAGTTCGTGAAGAAGCGCTTCGGCCAAGCGCGTCTCGCCTAGAGTGTTTGCGTCTCGCCTTGCCTGCAAGTCCAGAAGTTTCTGCATCGGCCCATAGTGGTCCGTGTACCCGAGCCTGCGCCTTATGAAAACGAGCCGGTCGCCAACGGTCTCGAGTTCCCTTACCGAGGCATGGATCAAACGCGCTTCCAAGGCCTCCGACAGCAATCCCGAATTCTGTTTAAAGAGCCCCCAAGCCCCCTCACGACAAGCTCGGAGCGCAGCCAACAGTGCCCGGTTGTATTCGGACTCAAGCAGTTGCCTTTCTGCTTCGAGCTTTTCTGTTCGTGCAGCCGACACCATGCCCCATTGACCCACTCACCGGTGTGGCGTTACCGTTTCAGCTCCACCTCGACAAAGCTCATCGGCTGGTCGCCGCCATTGACGACGTTGTGCTCCACGCCCTCGTCACGCCGATAGACCGATCCGGCCTCCATGTCGACGCGCCGCGTGCCGCCGCCCGGCTCTTCCAGCAGGAAACTGCATGGCGTCAGCGTGGTGACCACATAGTCCATCTCGTGGCGATGCCATCGCGTCTCCGCGCCTGGATCGAAATCCCAGCGCGTGACGCGCACTTTTTCGTCGTCCACCAACCGAGTGGCGTTTGCCTGCTGCCGCGCCTGGTAGGTCACGCCACGGCCCTTATCGTGTCGCGGACGTGGTCGATCAATTCGTCGATCTGGCCCTTGGTGATGATCAGCGGCGGCGACAGCGCGATGATATCGCCGGTGATGCGCAGCATGGCGCCGTGCTCGAAGGCGCGGATGATCGAGTTGAAGCCGCGCTTGCCCGGCTCGCCGGGGATGGGCGACATTTCGACCGCGCCGATCAGGCCGATGTTGCGGACGTCGATGACGTTCGGCTCGCCCTTCAGCGAATGCACCGCCTCCTCCCAATAGGGCGCGAGCTCGGCGCCGCGCGTCAGCAGGCCCTCGTCCTTGTAGGTGTCGAGCGTGCCGAGCGCGGCGGCCGAGGCGATCGGGTTGCCCGAATAGGTGTAGCCGTGGAAGAACTCGATGATGTGCTCCGGCCCGTTCATGAAGGCGTCGTGGATCGCCTTGGTGACGAACACCGCGCCCATAGGGATAACGCCGTTGGTCAGGCCTTTGGCAGTCACCATGATGTCGGGGGTCACGCCAAAATAGTCGGCTGCAAATGGCGTGCCGAGGCGGCCGTAGCCGGTGATGACCTCGTCGAAGATCAGCAGGATGCCGTGCTTCGTACAGATCTCGCGCAGCCGCTTCAGATAGCCCTTCGGCGGGATGAGAACGCCGGTGGAGCCGGCCACCGGCTCGACGATGACAGCCGCGATGGTCGAGGCGTCATGCAGGCCGATAATGCGCTCCAGCTCGTCGGCGAGTTCGACCCCATGCTCCGGCTCGCCCTTGGTGAAGGCGTTCTTGGCGAGGTTGTGCGTATGCTGCAGATGATCGACACCGGTCAGCAACGTGCCGAACATTTTTCGGTTGGGCACGATGCCGCCAACCGAGACGCCGCCGAAATTGACGCCGTGATAGCCGCGCTCGCGGCCGATGAGACGGAAGCGCGAGCCGTCGCCCTTGGCGCGGTGATAGGCGATGGCCGTCTTCAGCGCCGTGTCGACCGATTCCGAGCCGGAATTGGTGAACATGACATGCTCCAGCCCGGCCGGGGCGATGTCGACGAGGCGGTTGGCAAGCTCGAAGACCGTCGGATGGCCGAACTGGAAGGTCGGCGCGAAGTCGAGATTAGCCGCCTGCTGCTGGATCGCCTCGGTGATCTTGGGCCGGCAGTGGCCGGCATTGACGCACCACAGGCCGGCAGCGCCGTCGAGGATCTGCCTGCCGTCGGAGGACTGATAGTGCATGTCCTTGGCGGACACGACGATGCGCGGCTGCTTCTTGAACTGACGGTTGGGCGTGAACCCCATCCAGAACGCGCTGAGATCGTTCGGCGTGACTTTCAAACGGTTGGACATGACCAAGCCTTTCCAGAAATTCCCCTAACCAGCTAACGGCCGACGCTTGGTCTTCGCGACGTTTGGTGATACGCAAATTTTGACCGATTGGACAAACGTTAGCACCGCCGGATCGGCGGTCAAGACAATAGTATCGGAAATGCCGCGCCGAAATCGCGCTCCACAGCAGGTCAGAAACTGGTCCAGACGATTGGGCCAGAGAGCCGATTTTTCCTGTAGCGAAGGGTGCCGAGCCTGATGGAAAGCGCGACGCGCCGGCCCCGCACCCGCATCCAGCAGGAAAAGCGCGAGCTGATCCTGGAAGCAGCATTGGAGGTGTTTTCCGCCCACGGCTTTCGCGGTGCCACCGTCGACCAGATCGCCGAGGCGGCGGGCATGTCGAAACCCAACCTGCTCTATTATTTCCGCAGCAAGGAAGACATCCATGTGACGCTGATGCGGCGCCTGCTCGACACCTGGCTTGCACCGTTGCGCGAACTCGACGACATCGGCGACCCGATGACCGAGCTCAGGAGCTATATCAGACGCAAGCTGGAAATGGCGCGCGATTTTCCGCGCGAAAGCCGGCTGTTCGCCAACGAGATTCTTCAAGGCGCGCCGCGCATCATGCCGATCCTCAGCGGCGAGATGAAGGCGCTGGTCGACGACAAGGTCGAAGTGATCAAGGGCTGGATGCGTTCGGGAAAGATCGCCCGCACCGATCCTTACCATCTGATCTTCTCGATCTGGGCGACCACCCAGCATTATGCCGACTTCGACGTGCAGGTGCGCGCCGTCCTTGGACCGGACCGCGGCGCCGACGGCCGCTTCGAGGACGCCGCTCGGTTCCTGGAGCAGCTTTTTCTAAACGGCCTGAGACCGTCCGCCTGATTCCGGCCTGAGCGGCTGTCAGGCCCTGTTCCACGGCATGCGCGACAGCAGCATCGCCATGCCGCACCAGCCTGTGACGCCCGCCACGACCAGCATGGCCGCCATTGCCGCCGCCACGGCGTAGCTGGCGGGATTGGCCAGCCAGCCCAGCGCAAGAAAGGCCAGCAGCAGCGAGCCGACCGCGATCTGCACCTGGCGGAACAGCGAGGGCAATGCCGCCCCGCGGCCCGTCGTACCGACGACGGGCAGGCCGGCGCCCTTCCACGCCGTTATGCCGCCGGCGAGATTGTAGATTTCACGGTCCGGAAAGGCTCCCGCGACCGCGCCGCAGACCTGTGCGCCCCGGCTGCCGGCCAGGCATTGGAAGATGATTCTGCGGCCCCGCGGCAGGCCAGACGCCTCGCCGAGCCGAAAGGCCGCTTGCATCGGCACCGACGCGGCGTAGGGAATGTGCTCGGCGCGGAATTCTTCCGGCTCGCGTACATCGACGAGAATGGCGTCGCCGGCCGAGTGCCATCCGGCGGCGGTTTGCGGATCAACCGTCCTGATCGCGTTCTGATGCATCGTTTTGGTCCATCCTGCAAAAGTGCCTGTAAAGGACGGCCATGACCTCGTCCGCCGCCCGGTTGCTGATGAAATAGAACAGTTGGCGATGCGCGCGGCGAAAATCGACAATGCCCTGCTCGCGCAGTTTGGCGAGATGCTGCGACATCGAGGTCTGCGCGATGTCTGTCATCTCGACCAGTTGCGTGACGTTCTTCTCGCCGTCGGCCAGCGCGCACAGCACCAGCAGCCGGTCGGCATTCGCCAGCCCTTTGAGGAAGCCCGCCACGGCCTGCGCCCTTTCGGGCATTTCGTCGCTCAACCCCATCGCGACCCGCGTTTACATTTCATACTTTTATGATATCAAAAAAATCGCATATGACAAGCACTATTCCGGAGACCATGATGACCAAGGATTTTCGCCAGATCACCAGCGACATATCGGTCTATATGGGCGGCGGCCCGGCGTTGATGTATGCGGCGGACGCGCTGCGCGCCTGGGACCAGTTCGCGACGGCGTGAGGGCCGGCGTGCCGCTTGCCCCGAAAGTCCCATTGCCTGCCATGCATGCCTGGCACACCATCGCGCCGAGCAAGCATCGATGTTGCGGGCCGCAAACCCGGAGCATCCACAACCGGGAGGAAAACCGATGGCAAAACTAATCGCACTTTATAAGACGCCGAAGGACAAGGACGCCTTCGACCGCTACTACCACGCCACTCACATTCCGTTGGCCAAGAAGATTCCCGGCTTGCGCAAATACGACATCAGCAAGGGTGGCGTGAACACGCCGGCGGGTCCCTCGGATTTCCATCTGGTCGCCACGTTGCAGTTCGATTCCGTCGCGGCGATCCAGAGCGCGCTGGGCTCGCCTGAGGGCCAGGCGACTGCCGGCGACCTCGCCAATTTCGCCGATGGCGGGGTGGATTTGCTGGTCTTCGATACAGTCGAGGTTTGAGGCGGTCGGAGCGGGCTACACAACGCTCGCCTAACTCAAGCAGCGGCAATCAGCAGGCCGCCTGCCAGCGCGACATTGCTGACCCAGCCGTTGATCTTCGCCGCCCGCTCCGGTCCCTGAACATCCCAGAAATTGTGGAACATCGGGGTGGCGGCGATGAGGAAGACGATCAGCGCCCCAGCGGCGTAGGGCACCCACAGGCCGGCGGCTAGCAGCAGGCCGGCTAAAATCTGCAGCACGATGCCGGCATAAAGCGCCTGCCTCGCCATCGGCACGCCCCGCGCCGCCATCATGCCACTCACCAGCGACGCGTTGATGATGTTGCGGATGCCGGCGAATACGAAGGCGCCGCCGAGCAGAATGCGGCCGATCGCGATCATCGCCGTCGAGAAGTCGGGATCCATTGCCCCTCCGGTTCTGCATGGGCGGCACGGGTCCGTGCCGCCCTCCTTCAAGCGACCTTAGGCCGCTGCGGCCTGTCGGTCGACCGGATGCTGCGAGCGGAAACCGACGGCGAGCCGGTTCCAAACATTGATGGCGCCGATCAGCACGGTGAGCTGCACGATCTCCGCGTCGGAAAAATGCGTCTTCAGCGGCTCGTAGAATTCGTCGTTGGCGCGGCTCTGCGGCAGCAGGGTCAGTGCCTCGGTCCACTCCAATGCGGCCCGTTCGCGCTCGCTGTAGAGCGGGCTCTCGCGCCAGGCGCTGATCAGGTGAATGCGCTGCTCGGTCTCGCCGTCCTTGCGCGCCTCCTTGACATGCATGTCGACGCAATAGGCGCAGCCATTGATCTGCGAGGCGCGTAGCTTCACCAGATGCGTGAGCTTTCTGTCGAAGCCGGAATCCTGCACAGCCTGTTCGAGCGCGCTTACCGCCTTCAGCAGTTCAGGCGCCTTGGCGAAATAGTTCATGCGCGTCTTCATGGTCGTTCCTTTCATTTGGTTGAGGAAAAATCGATTAGCGCGGCATGCGCTGATAACGTTCGAGGAAAGCGCAGCCGAACGCCACCGCCCTCGGGTCGGCATCGATCTCGTACTCCTCGATCAGGTCGGAGAGTTTTGTCTCGGCGAGCACAGCGCGATAGGCGCGCTCGGCCTTCAGCATTGCCGTGTTGATGCCGCACGGTCTTTTGTAGGAGGCGGGCTCCAGCGCACCCGGACCCTTCTGGCGGATTTCCAGGCAGCGGAAGGCCGGCTGCGGCCCCTCCACCGCCAGCACGACGTCGAGCAGGCTGATCCTGTCGACGCCACGCGCCAGCCGGTATCCACCGGCCGGCCCCGGCACCGAATCCAGGATTTTTGCCGCAACGAGGTCCTTCAGGTGCTTGAGCAGATAGCTTCCGGACACGCCATGATACTCGGCCAGCGCCGAGCTGGGCAGGGTGGCGCCCTCGGGCAGGTCGGCCAGCACGATCGCCGAATGCACCGCCGCCTCCACGCCTTCGCTGAGCTTCATGGACGATCTCCAATCGTGGATATTTTATATCATGGATATTTTATATCCGCAATAGGCGTAACCACCATTCCGTTATCCGAATGACAGGGTTTGCTCGTTCGTGAACTGACCGAGGCTGACTACAGCGCGTCGGCGATCACCATAAGCAAGCCGCCGGCAAGCGTGATGTTGACCAGCGTCAGATAAAGATGCGGGTCGCGCTCCTTGCCCTGGAACATGAAGAGGTTGTGGTAGAGCGATGTCGCCACGATGAGGAAGACGATCAGCAATCCCGCCCCGGTCGCGGCATGCAGGTTGAAGATGAGCGACACGCCGCCGACAAGCTGCATCGCAAAACCCACGGCGATCAGCGCCGCCGGCAGCCGCCAGCCATAGTTTGTGGAAAGCTCCGTTCGCTCGCGGAAATGCAGGAAGTTCCGGATACCGGCGATGAGAAAAAAGCCGCCGAAAATGATCCGGCCGATATGCGTCAGAAACTCTGCGGTCGTCATGTCCACCCGCCTGTTTGACGGCGGTGATAGACGATCGCAAGCGCCGCTGGAAGCGCAAACGCAACCGGCGCGGGAACCCGGGGACGGTTTACTTTTATCCCCTGAAAGGCTCGACGATCTGCCGATGGATCAAGGGGATAAAAGTAGACTGTCCCCTGCGGCTCCTACTCCGCCGCCACCTTCGCCATCGGATTGTTCGGATGCGTGCTCCAGTTGGCGTAGACCGGCGACACGGGTTTTTGCGTGCGCTGGTCGATCACGCCGGCGGCCAGCGGTTCCATGGTGATGCAGCCTTCCACCGGGCAGACGTTGACGCATAGGTTGCAGCCGACGCACTCGTCCTCCATCACCTCGAAATGCCGCACGCCGTTGACGATCGATGTGATCGCCTGGTGAGAAGTATCCTCGCAGGCGATATGGCAGCGGCCGCATTTGATACAGGCGTCCTGGTCGATGCGCGCCTTGGCGACGTAGTTGAGGTTGAGGAACTGCCAGTCGCTGACATTTGGCGTGGCGCGACCGACGATCGAATCGAGCGAGGCATGGCCTTTCTCGTCCATCCAATTCTTCAGCCCCTCGATCATCTCCTGCACAATCTTGAAGCCGTAGGTCATCGCCGCCGTGCACACCTGCACGTTGCCGGCACCGAGAGCCAAAAACTCCGCCGCGTCGCGCCAAGTGGTAATGCCACCAATGCCCGAGATCGGCAGGCCGCGTGTCTCTGGATCGCGGGCGATCTCCGCGACCATGTTCAGCGCAATCGGCTTCACCGCCGGGCCGCAATAGCCACCATGGCTGCCTTTGCCGTCAATCGATGGCTCCGGCGAAAAACTGTCGAGATTGACCGAGGTGATCGAGTTGATCGTGTTGATCAGGCTCACCGCGTCGGTGCCGCCGGCGTTAGCCGCGCGCGCCGGGCGGCGGATGTCGGTGATGTTCGGCGTCAGCTTGGTGATCACCGGCATGCGGGTGTTCTGTTTGCACCAGCGCACCACCATCTCGATATATTCCGGCACCTGCCCGACAGCGGCGCCCATGCCGCGTTCGCTCATGCCGTGCGGGCAGCCGAAATTGAGCTCGATGCCGTCGGCGCCGGTATCCTCCACGACAGGAAGGATCGCCTTCCAGGCATGTTCCTCGCAGGGAACCATCAGCGAGACGACCAGCGCCCGGTCCGGCCAGTCGCGCTTCACCTGCTTGATCTCCTGCAGGTTGATCTGCAGCGCGCGGTCGGTGATCAACTCGATATTGTTCAAGCCTAGCAGGCGGCGGTCGGCACCCCAGATGGCGCCGTAACGCGGGCCGTTGACGTTGACGACCGGCGGTCCCTCCTCGCCCAGCGTCTTCCAAACCACGCCGCCCCAGCCCGCCTTGAAGGCGCGGATGACGTTGTAGGCCTTGTCGGTTGGCGGCGCCGAGGCCAGCCAGAACGGATTCGGTGATTTGATGCCGACGAAGTGGTTGCGGATGTCTGCCATGGCGCTACCTCATTTGGCGTCGCTAGAAATAAATGTCGTCGCACGGTCTATCTGAGCGGTGCAACCAGTCTCGCGTACGACGATCCGACAGAGTTCATTCCAAAGCCCTTGCGTATCGATTTCGCGATTTGGCTTGGTTCGGAGTTGCTCTGCGATCTCGTCGCTAAGATCACCCACTGTGATGAGTGGAAGCACTTTAGATGACCGTATCAATACGCCGAAATGCTTATCTATCGCGTCGATCAGATCATCATCGTCGCCGTCTCCAACAAGATAGAGACTATTCTTTCGCCGGGTCGCGTTTGCCCAAACTTCTTTCAGGCGACCAAGCAACGTGATTACCCCAGCATCGCCCGGTGAATGCTCTCCGCCGCGTCGCGGCCGGCCGCAACCGCCGAAACCGTCAGATCCTCGCGCGTGTCGGCAACGCAGTCGCCGCCGGCCCATACCTTTGCCAGCGAAGTCCGGCCCTCCGCATCAACCTTGATGCGTCCGCTTTCCAGCACCATCGCCGGGCCGCTGCCGTTCAGCGCCGCCGGCACAAAGGTCTGGCCGATCGCCTTGAACACTTGGTCGGCGGGCAGCATGAGAAGTTCGCCGGTTCCGGCCAGCCTGTCGCCAGCCATCGCCGTATATTCGAGCTCGATGCCCGACACCTTGCCACCCTCGGCGATCACTCGCTTCGGCTGCAGCCAGTGGCGGATCGTCACGCCGTTGGCGGCTGCCAGATCCTGCTCGTATTCCGAGGCGTTCATGTGCTCCTGGCCGCGCCGGTAGCAGATGGTCACCTCCTCGGCGCCGAGCAGTTTTGACTGCACCGCAGCGTCGACCGCAGTCATGCCACCGCCGATCACGACGACGCGCCGCCCGACCGGCAATCCGCCAAGATCAGAGGCTTGCCGCAGTTCGGCGATGAATTCCACAGCGTCACGAACCCCGTCGGCCTCCTCGCCCTCGGCGCGCAACGCATTGACGCCGGCCATGCCCATGCCGAGGAAAACCGCGTCAAAATTGGCCGTCAGTTCGGAAAGCTGGATGTCGCGGCCCAGCGCCTTGCCGTTCTCGATGGCGATGCCGCCGATCGCCGTCACATACTCCACCTCGGCGTGGGCGAAATCGTCGACGCTCTTGTAGGCGGCAATGCCGTATTCGTTGAGCCCGCCGGCTTTCGGCCGCGCCTCGAAGATCGTCACGTCATGTCCATACCGCGCCAGCCGGTGCGCGGCGGCAAGGCCGGCCGGCCCCGCGCCGACCACGGCGATCCTCTTGCCGGTCGGTGCTGCGCGCTCATAAAACTGCTTGCCCTGTCGCATGGCGGTGTCGGTGGCGAAACGCTGCAGCCGGCCGATCTGCACCGGCTTGCCCTCGGCCGTCTCGCGCACGCAGACTTCCTCGCACAGCGTTTCGGTCGGACAGACGCGGGCGCACATGCCGCCCAGAATGTTCTGGTCGAAGATGGTTTTGGCCGAGCCGATCGGATTGCCCGTAGAAATCTGGCGGATGAACAGCGGGATGTCGATCGAGGTCGGGCACGCATTCATGCACGGCGCGTCGTAGCAGAAGTAGCACCGGTCGGCCTCGACCAGCGCCTCGTGATGGTCGAGCGGCGGATGCAGGTCGGCAAAATTCTCAGCATATTGCACCGGCGACAGACGCGCCGCGGCGATGCCTTCCTTGAACTGGCCTTCAGCCATCCATGTTCCCCTTGAGCTGGCTTTTCGCTGGCTTTGTTGGGGTCAGGCTAGCACGTTTCGATTTTTTATCAATCGGTCAAATTTTGGGTGAAAACCGACACGTAGGCTCACGGCGGCCGCCGCTCAAGCGAGCACTACCGCCGCCGAAAGCAGAACAAAGCCGAGCGTCGACAGGACTGCGCGGACAACATGAGATCCTCCCAGCGGTCGCGCAGGCTGCGCCAGTCGGCTATCTCGTCCGACCGCATCCAGACCGCGCCGAAGAAGCTCTCGCCGGCCTTCGACAGTTTGGTTCGTTGCAGCCAGACCTTGTTGACCGGCTGGGTCGCCAGCCAGAAAACCACCTGCATGGCTGCAACCGCTGCCGCCGCGCCGACCGTCAGCCAGAACGGCGCGCCCGCCGGCATGAAGAGGGCAAGAACGATCAGTACGACGACGGCCGCCGGCTCGGCGCCACCGCCGATGGTGAAGCCGGGATAATAGATCGGCTGCACCGCCAGATACTCCGCCTCCGACAGCCGAAGCTTGCCCGGAAGCTCCAGCGTATGGGCAAGCGAGAGCGCCATGGCGACGGCGACAAGCAGCAGGCTGAAGATTTGCAAAGCGCTGAACATTGGACGTTGCGCCGGAATCCGGCGGCTCCGTTTTGGTCTCAACCCATCGCAGCCGGCATGGTTCCGCCGCCGGCATTGGTCTTATCCCCTCAGCCGCTCCAGATTGGCGTCGAACAGCGGCGCCGGCTGAAGGCGCGCCTTATGTCTCCGGCCGAGCAATTCGATCTCGAAACCGTCCTGCTCGCCGGTGACTTCCTTGGGCACATAACCCAACGCCACCGATTTCTGGGCATTGTGCGCGTAGCCGCCGGACGTCACCCAGCCTACAACCGCGCCGCCGTGCCAGATCGTCTCGTCGCCGATCACGTCAGCGTCGAGCGCCTCCATGACGAAGGCACGCAGCCGGTATTTTCCGCCGTTTTTCCGCTCGGCCAATGCGCCGGCCTTGCCGATGAAGTCGGCTTCCTTCGAATAGGCAACGAAGCGGTCAAGCCCCGCTTCAACCGGCCCGTAGATGGGCCGGTATTCGCGCGCCCATGTGCCGTAGTTCTTCTCCAGCCTGAGCGCGTTCAGCGCCCTGCCGCCGAACAGGCCGACGGAAAATTCCTCGCCGGCTTCCAGCAGCGTGGTGAACACATGCCGCTGGTATTCCGGCGCCATCCAGATCTCGTAGCCGAGGTCGCCCGAATAGCTGACGCGGCCGACGATGCAGGGCGCCATGTCGATATCCATCCGCCGGATCGCCATGAAGGGAAACGCCGCGTTCGACACGTCGTCATGCGTCACCTTCGCCAGCACGTCGCGCGCCTTGGGTCCGGCGATCGACAGGCCGGTGAGTTTCAGCCCCAGCGCCTCGACGTAAACCGAGCCATCCGCCGGCAAATGCTGTTCGAACCAGCGCATGTGATATTGCTCGGCGATGCCCGAGCCGAGGATCAGCCACTCTTGGTCGCCACCTGTCGAACCCCCATTCACAGGCAGCGCTCCACCCAAATTCGCCAGCGAAAAATCGCCGATCAGTTTGCCGTCTTCCTTCAGCATCGGCGCCAGCGTCATGCGGCCCGGCTTCGGCAGCCTACAGGCAAGCATGCGATCGAGCCAAGCCTTGGCCTTCTGCCCCGTCACGCGGTATTTCGCGTAGCTGGAAATCTCGCCCAGGCCGACCCGCTCGCGCACGGTCGCGACCTCCTTCGCCACATGCGGGAAGTCGCTGGAACGCCGCCAGGAAAACTCGTCCTTGACGCCATGAGGCGCATACCAGAGCGGCACCTCCAGCCCATAGGCGACACCGAACTGCGCACCGCGCGCCGTAAGCAGATCGTAGACCGGCGTCGTCTTCAGCGGCCGGCCGGCCGGCAGTTCCTCGTTGGGGAAGCGGATCGAAAACCGCCGCGAATAGTTTTCGCGCACCTTCGCATTGGTGTAGCGCATCGACGCCCAGTCGCCGTAGCGCGCCACATCCATCGCAAAAATGTCGAAACCCGGATCGCCGTGGATCATCCAGTTTGACAGCGCCAGCCCGACGCCGCCGCCCTGCGAAAAGCCGGCCATCACCCCGCAGGCCACCCAGAAATTCGGCAGGCCGCGCACCGGCCCGACCAGCGGATTGCCGTCCGGCGCGAAGGTGAACGGGCCGTTGATGATCTGCTTGATGCCGGTGTTCTGGAACGCCGGGAAATGCCGGAACCCGACCTCCAGCGACGGCGCGATGCGGTCGATGTCGGGCTCCAAGAGTTCGTGGCCGAAATTCCATGGCGTGGACCATTCCGACCACGGCTTGTTGGCCTTCTCGTAGGTGCCCATCAGCATGCCGCCGCGCTCCTGGCGCAGGTAAAGCTCGCCGTCGAAATCGACGGCGTGGATCACCTCTTTCCCGGTCGTCCGGTTCACCTCGGCGACTTCCGGCATGTCCTCGGTGATGAGGTACATATGCTCCATGGCGAGCACCGGCAGTTCAAGTCCAACCATACGGCCGACCTCGCGCGCCCACAGCCCGCCGGCGTTGACCACATGCTCTGCGACGATTTCGCCCTTGTTGGTGATGATGCGCCAGGTGCCATCGGCCAGCCGCTGGATGTCCTCGACCTTGGTGAAGCGCTCGACCTCCGCGCCGAGTTTTCGCGCCGCCTTGGCGTAGGCGTGGGTGACGCCGGACGGATCGAGATGCCCATCCTCCGAATTGCGCACCGCGCCGACGAACTGTTTCGGGTCGAGCAGCGGCATCAGGCGGTGGGCCTCCTCCGCGGAAATCTCTTCCAGGTCGAGCCCGAGATAGCGGCCCTTGGCGACGACGCCGCGCAGCCAGTCCATGCGCGCCTCGGTGGCGGCCAGCAGCACGCCGCCGGTGATGTGCACGCCGGTCGCCTGGCCGGAAAGCTCCTCGATCTCCTTATAAAGTTCGATCGTGTATTTCTGCAGTTTGGCGACGTTCGGATCGCCGTTGATGGTGTGCATGCCGCCGGCGGCGTGCCAGGTGGAGCCCGACGTCAGTTCGTCGCGCTCCAGCAGCACGACGTCGGTCCAGCCGGCTCGCGCCAGATGGAACAGCACCGAGCAGCCGACGACGCCGCCTCCGATGACCACGACCCGTGCATGCGATTTCATGATTTTCGTTCTCGTTCAGGGAGTTGGAGGGATTTCAGGAATCGTTTTGGGAGGAGGCTAAATCAAAGCGTGAGGGATTCCGGGCAGAGTGACGCAACGACCTCACGGCTCCCCATCCCCGATCTCTTCCTTCCGCCTCGCCACATACGCCTCCAGCGCCTCGCGCACGGAAGCATCCATGGCCGGTTGCCGATATTCCTCCAGCGCCTTCTTCCACACCCGCGTCGCGCGCGCCGTGGCATCGAGCCCGCCAGCCTCGGCCCAAGCTTCGTAATTCTGCCAGTTCGACACGATCGGCTGGTAGAACGCGGTCGAATAACGCTCGAGCGTATGCGGGTCGCCGAAAAAATGTCCGCCCGTCGGCACGCGGCCGAGCGCATCCAGCGCCAGCTCGCCCTCGTCCACCGCGATCGGCCGCAGGAACTCGATCATGTGCTGGATCATCTCGACGTCGAGGATGAACTTTTCGAACGACGCAGTCAGCCCGCCCTCCTGCCAGCCGGCGGCGTGGTAGACGAGATTGCCGTGGCCGAGCACCGCGCCCCACAGCGCCATCATGGTCTCGTAGGCGCCCTGCGCGTCGGCGGCATTGGAGGCGCTGCCCGGCGTCGTGCGGTAGGGCAGGTTGTAGCGCCGCGCCAGTTGGCCGGAGGCGATGTTGGCCTTGGTGTTTTCGGGGGTGCCGAAGGCCGGTGCACCTGAGCGCATGTCGACATTCGAGGTGAAAGCGCCGTACATCACTGGCGCACCGGGCCGCACCAGTTGCGTCAGCACGATGCCGAACAGCGCCTCGGCGTTCTGCTGCGCCAGCGCGCCGGCCAGCGTCACCGGGCTCATCGCGCCCATCAGCGTAAACGGCGTCACCGCCACGGATTGGCCAAATTCGGCCATGGTCATCAGCCCTTCCGCCATCATCTCGTCGAAGCGGCGCGGCGAGTTGACTGAGATGATGGTGGTCACGCCGGAATCGTCCGCTAGCTGCTCCAGCGTCAGGCCGCGCGAAATCGCCATCATCTCGATGCCGTCGAGCGCCCTGCCCCGGCCGATCGCCGAAACGTGGAACGCCTTGTCGGTCAGCGTCAGGTTGGCGAGATAAGTGTCGAGGTGGCGCGAGTTGGCCGGCAGTTCGACCGGCGCGCAGACCTGGTTGCCGAGCATGGTGATGCAGTTGAAATGCTGCGCCAGCCTTACCAGCTCGCAATAGTCGCCATAGTTTCCGGCGCGCCGCCCGCGCTCGCAATCATGGACATTCGGTGGCCCGGCGACCAGCGTGAAGTTGATGGTGTCGCCGCCAATATGCACGGCCTGCGCCGGGTTGCGCGGCGTCAGCGTATAGGTCGGCCGTGTCGTTTGCAGCTTTTCCGCGACCAGCCCGCGATCCAGTCGAACGGTCTGCGTGGCGTGATCGACCGATGCGCCCGCTTGTTCGAACAGGGCGAGCGCTCGCGAAGACATCACCTCGATGCCGAAATTTTCGAGGATACGCATTGAGGCTTCGTGGATCGCCTCGATCTGGTCCACCGACAGAAGCTGCATCGGCGGATAGGGGTTGCGTACGTTTTTCGCGCTTAGTTGCGGTATGGCTGCGCCGGCCCGTGAATGGGCGCGGTCGGCGCTGCGTCGGCTGCGGGATGCGGTCATGACAGATATCAAAGACCCCACCAGGGCCGCCCGGCTGTCAGGAATTCGTCATTCGCAGGCGCGATTTTAGCCGTGGCGTCATTGGAGAAGGCAGAATAAGAGCAAAACGACACCAACTGTCGGAATCCTGATCCTTTGCCAAGCCTCGCATCGCCGCGCCAGATTCCTTAACGGCGCCGGCAAGACTCCTTTTATGTTTTGGGCCTATTGGTCCGGGAATGTGTGTGTCGCGTTTTAGTAAAATTGTACCGGTCGCGCTTCTGCTTGCGCTGTCGGCCTGCGCCACGCCTCCGAGCCACATCAACGACATCTGCGCCGTCTTCGAACAGCGCGACGGCTGGTTCGACAACTGGCAGGACTCCGCGAAGAAGACTGAGCAAAAATACGGTATCCCCGTCCATGTGCTCATGGCGACGGTGCGAAAAGAATCCGGCTTCAAGGGCAATGCGCGGCCAAAGCGCACAAAACTCTTCGGCTTCATTCCGTGGACGCGCGTCTCCAGCGCCTACGGTTATTCGCAGGCGCTCAACGGCACCTGGTCGCAATACCAACGCGAGACGGGAAACTTTACCGCCCGGCGCACCAAATTCGCCGACGCGGTGGATTTCGTCGGCTGGTATCATTCCAAAACCGTCAGCAATTACGGCGTCGCGCCCGACGACACGTTCCGCCTGTACCTCGCCTATTACCACGGCTGGGGCGGCTTCAAGCGTGGCAACTGGACCCCGGAAATCCAAAAATACGCGCGCGATACCGATGATATGGCACGCCGTTATCAGGTCCAGTTGCGTTCCTGCGGCGGCTGAGCGGCTGGACGAACGCCAAGAAGGCTCGCGGATCTCACGCCTTCTTCGGTTCGTCCTCAGGCCGCGCGTCGTCCTCGAAGGCCGAAGGCACGTCGGCGTCGTCCGCCTGCCTTCCGTCACCGACTTGGAGCGGCGCGATCGGCCCGACTTCGGTGTTGGCGTCGCGCGTCGCGCCAAAATCCTCCGAGCGGTCGTCACGCTGTTCATGCGAGCGCGCATGGCCGCGAGCCTCGGCCTGTTCGAACGAAGCCTCGTCCTCGCCGGCGCCCGCGCTTGCGACCTTTCCATGCGGGCGCTGCGGCGGCGTGCCGACAAAGCCGGGACCCGATCCGTGCGGCGCGTCCTCCGGCATGCCCTCGTGCGCCGCATGCTCCTTGTCGAAACTGATCACCGGCTCCATCGAGGCGAGTTGCTCATCATCTAGCCAGCACAGGCTCATATGGCCGTTACCGAGCGCCTTCAGCGGCGGCAGTTGCGTCTCGCATTTGTTGCCCGGCACGAATTTTTTCCAGCGGCAGCGCGTCTGGAAGGGGCAGCCGGGCGGCGGGTTCATTGCCGACGGGATGTCGCCTTCCAGCACGATATGCTTCTTTACCACGCTGGTATCGGCAATCGGGATCGCCGATAGAAGCGCCTCCGTGTAGGGGTGATAGGGCGGCGCAAAGATCTGGTCGGTCGTGCCCTGCTCGACGATATGGCCGAGATACATGACGACGACGCGGTCGGCGATGTAGCGCACCACGGAAAGATCGTGGCTGATGAACAGCATCGTCGTCTTGTTCTTGCGCTGGATATCCATCAACAGTTCGGTGACGGCCGCCTGCACCGACACGTCGAGCGCCGAGACGGGTTCGTCCGCCACCACCACTTTCGCATTGCCGGCGAAGGCGCGCGCCACGCCAATGCGCTGCTTCTGGCCACCAGAGAGCTGGCGCGGCATGCGCTCGGCGAAGGCCCGCGGCAGCTTGACGAGGTCGAGCAGCTCGAACATCCGCTTCTTGCGGTCGGCCACCGTCTGTCCGATGTCGAATTTCTCCAGCGTGCGGATGATCTGCGAGCCGACCGAATGGCTGGGGTTCAGCGTGTCGAACGGGTTCTGGAACACCATCTGGATCGACGACACGGTCTGCACATTGCGCATCTCGATGCCGGTCGACTGGATGTCAGAATTGCCGAGCGTCACTTTTCCGGAGCTCGCTGTCTCCAGCCCGAGCAGCACCTTCGCCAGCGTCGATTTTCCGCAACCGGATTCGCCGACGATCGCCACGGTCTCGCTCTCGCGCGCCACGAAACTGATCGCTTCGTTGGCCTTGACCACGCGGCCTTCGGCGCTGCCGCCGAACACCTCGTTGGCGACCACCCGGTAGTACTTCTTGAGGTCCTCGATCTTCAGGACCGGCGCGCCCGGCTCGACCGGCGGGTTCTGCTTGCGCGCGCCCTCCGGCAGCGCGGCCCAATCGATCTCATTGAAACGGATGCAGCGGGAAAAATGTCCGTCATGACCCTCGACCGGGATCATGGGGATTTCGTCAGCGTCGCAGCGGCCTTTCACGAAATGCTGGCAGCGCGGGCCGAAATTGCAGCCCTTCGGCCGCTCATGCGGCAGCGGCAATTGTCCGGGAATGGCGATCAGCGGCCGCTCGTTCTTGTCTGCGCCCGGAAGCGGGATCGATCGGAACAGGCCCTGTGTATAGGGATGCCGCATCCGGTCGAACACATCCTTGATCTTGCCGGTCTCAACTGCCTCGCCGGAATACATCACGGTGATGCGGTCGCAGGTCTCCAGGATCAGGCCGAGATTGTGCGACACGAAGATCATCGACGTGCCGAACTGTTTTCCCAGCCCCTTCACCAGTTCGACGATGCCGGCCTCGACTGTCACGTCCAATGCCGTCGTCGGCTCGTCGAGCAGCAGCAGCGCCGGTTTCGACAGCAGTGCCATGGCAATCACGATGCGCTGCTGCTGGCCGCCGGAAAGCTGGTGCGGATAGCTGCGCATCATGCGCTCGGGGTCGGGCAGGCGAACCGCGCGTACCGTCTCCAGCGCGCGTTTATAGGCCTCCTCCTTCGACACCTTGTCGTGCAGGATCGGCACTTCCATGAGTTGCTGGCCGACCTTCATTGCCGGATTGAGGCTGGCCATCGGCTCCTGATAGATCATGGCGATCTCGTTGCCACGGATGGAGCGAAGCTCCTCCTGGCTCATCTCGCCCATGTCCTTGCCTTTGAACCTTATCCTGCCGCCGACGATCTTCCCGATGTTGGAGAGGTCGCGCATGATGCCGAGTGACACGGTCGACTTGCCGCAGCCGGATTCGCCGACGATGCCCATAGCCTCGCCAGGCTGCACCGCGCAGGAGAAATCCATGACGGCCGGGATCTCGCCCCGCTTGGTGAAGAAGGAGATCGACAGGTTCTCGATCTCGAGGATCGGCTGCGAGCTTTGGACTGCGGAGGGTTTCACGACTTCGTTCATGGCTGGCTCCTCGGTCGCTAGCGGCAGTTCGGTCTCAGTCCTTCAGCGATTGCTCGCGCAGCGCGTCGGCCAACAGGTTCAGCCCGAGCACGAAACTCATCAGCGCGATGGTCGGCGGCAGCGCTGGATGGATGAAGGAGCGCAGCAGGCGGCTGGCGTCCTTGATCGCGGTGCCCCAGTCCGGGCTTTCCGGCGCAAGGCCCAAGCCGAAATAACCCAGCGTGCCGAGCAGGATCGTCGTATAGCCGATGCGCAGGCAAGCATCGACGATCAGCGGCCCCCGCGCGTTGGGCAGGATTTCCCACAGCATGATGTACCACGGGCTCTCGCCGCGCGTCTGAGCGGCGGCGATGTAGTCGCGCGTCTTGATGTCCATCACTAGGCCACGAACGATGCGGAACACACCAGGACTGGACGCGAACACCACGGCCACGAAGATATTGAGCTGGTTGGGATCGATGTGGACGATGCCGAGCGGATCGGCGTCGAAGACCAGGCCGAGATAGATCCAGCCGCCGAGAACGATCGTCAGGCCGAGCAGGATGTAGAGCCGGTCAGGACGGTTCTTGAAGCGCGTGTAGAACAACGTGGCAAAGAAGATGATCGGGAACAGGAAGAACACCCCGGCCAGCCCGTAGGGGATTGGCGTGTCCATGATACCGGGGGTCACCAGCAGGTAGAACAGCAGGATGACGGGGAAGGCCAGCACCAGATTGGCGAGGAACGACAGGACCGAGTCAATCCTGCCGCCATAATAACCAGCCGGAAGACCCAGCGTGACGCCAACCATGATCGCGAACATGGTGGCGGCCGGCGCGATGATCAGCACGATCTGGCTGCCATAGACCATGCGGCTGAAGATATCGCGCGCCAGCTTGTCGCCGCCGAAATAGTAGATGCCGCCTGCGTCTGGAACGATGGCGCCCGGCAGTGCGTCCTTCATCACCGGTATCTGCGCGAGCGGATCGTAGGGCGCCACCGTCGAGGCGAATATCGCCGTGAACAGCCAGAAGAAGCAGATCAGCACGCCGGCGATGCCGACATTGTTGTCGTAGATCTGGCCGTAGAGGCCGAGCTTCTTCTTGTAGACGACGCTGGCGCCGATCACGATCGCCATCGCCAGCCAGACCGGCCAGAACCGCGCGATCACGCCGAGAATGATCTGGAGGGCGCCGATATATTCCACTTGCATGGGCGTTCGCTCCTACTGCACGCGGATGCGCGGGTTGAGATAGGCGTAGCCGACATCGGAGATCAACTGCGTGAAAAGCACGACGAACACCGAGACCAGCGAGCAGCCGAGCAACAGGTCGATGTCATTGTTGCCCGCCGCCTCCACCAGTGTGAAGCCGAAACCCTGATAGCGGAACATAGTCTCGACGATGACCACGCCGGTGAGCAGCCAGGGAAACTGCAGCATGATCACCGTGAATGGCGCGATCAGCGCGTTGCGCAGCGCGTGCTTGATGACGACGTTCGAAAAGCTCAGGCCTTTCAGCCGCGCGGTGCGGATATATTGCTGCGTCATCACCTCGACCATCGAGGCGCGGGTCATGCGGGCGATGTAGCCGATGCCGTAGACCGCCATCGTCATCACCGGCAGCGTGAAATTATAGAAGGTGATGCCCTGCCCGGGCGCCGAGGCGGCGGAGCCGTTCAGCCAGCCGAGCCACGAGGCGAAGATGACGGTGAAGATGACGCCTGACACATATTCGGGCGTCGCCGTCGTGGCGATTGACGCGACGGACAGCGTTCGATCCAAGCGCGAGCCCTCGCGCATGCCGGCGAGGATGCCGACCAGCAGCGCGATCGGAACCATCGTCGCCATTACCCAGAACATGAGGATGCCGGTGGCGCCCAGCGCCGGCCAGAGCTTCGTCGACACCGTCGTCTTGAATTTTGTCGAGCAGCCGAAATCGCCTTGCAGGATGCCGCCGAAATACGGCTCGGCCGGCTCGTTGCAGAAGGAGAAGCGCGGTGTCGCCTTGCCGGTCGCGGCATCGATGTTCGGCTGCTTGCGCACCACGCCGATCCACTGGCCGTAGCGCACGAAAAAGTTCTGCCTATAACCGTTCTTGACCAGCCAGCTTTCGAGCTGGTCGGCAGGCGTGCGCATGTCGAGCTGGCTGATCGCCAGCTTCTTCAGGTTCGGTTCGAGATTGACCATGAAGAACACAACCATCGTCAGGCAGACCATGGTGATGAGCATGGTGCCGAGACGGCGCAGAACAAAAGCAAGCATCATCGCCCCCTGCCGTGCGGGTTGGGGTCAGTAGTCGTCACCCCGATAAGGCGGGAAAGGGGGCGAGCCGCCCCCTTTCGTAAAGTCGCCGATCAAGCTTCGTCGAGCCACACTTTGCCGAAATCATGCTCGAACGTTGGGTGCATTCCGTGATTTTTCACCGACGGCATCGAGCTGTTGTAGAGCTTGCGCCAGTAAGGCTGGATGATGATGCCGGAATCCTGCAGGATCTTTTCGATCTCACCCATCGGTGCCTTGCGCTTCTCGGCATCGACGATCGACAGTGCCTCGCCGATCTTCTTGTCGAGCTCCGGATTGGAATAGCCGGCCTCGTTCCATGCCTCGCCGGTGCGGTAGGCGATGGCCACCACCTGGATGCCCAGCGGGCGCATGTTCCAGTTGGTCATCGAGTACGGATATTTCGTCCAGTCGTTCCAGAAGGTAGAGCCGGGCAGAACCGTGCGCTTCACCTTGATGCCGGCGTCGCGAAGCTGCGCGGCGATAGCATCGCCGGTGTTCTTGTGCCAGTCCTCGTCGACCGTGATCAGGTCATGCTCGAAATCGGCCTGCCCGGCTTCCGCCATCAGCGCCTTGGCCTTCGCGGCGTCGCGCGGCACCTTCGGCAGCTCGACATATTCAGGGTGGATCGGCGCCACGTGGTGGTTTTCCGCCGGCACGCCGGCGTTGCCGTAGCCGAGCTGCAGGACGATGGCGTTGTCGACACCGAGTTGCAGCGCGTTGCGCACCTTCTGGTCGTCATAGGGCTTGTTGTTGACGTTGGTACGCGCCACGATCGTCGCTGCGGTCACCACCTCGGAAGTGACGGCGCCGACGCCCTCGAGGATCGTTACATAGTCGGCGGACGTCTCGTGGTTGGTATGGACCTCGCCCGCCTCGAAGGCCGACACCATCGCCGACGGATCGGTGCCATAGTCGATGAACTCGACGCCGTCGAGATAGGCTTCGCCGTTCCACCACTTGCCGTTCTCGCGGCGCTTGTAGACCACCTTCTGGCCGACATCATAGGAGACGAGTTCGAAAGGCCCGGTGCCGATCGGATTCTTCACGAAATTCGCGCCGGTCTCGTCGAAGGAGCGGTGCACGACCAGCGCCGGGTAGTCGCAGAGTTGCGGGATCAGTGCAATGTCCGGCTTGGTGAGCTTCAGCTTCACCGTCATGTCGTCGACCTTTTCGACCGAGCCTTCGCGCAGCTTGCCGCTGGCTTCGTCGACCAGCGTGCCGAGGCGGCCCGGCATCGAGTTGCCCTCGGCGCTCTTGTCGGCCCAGCGCGTGAAATTGAAGATCACGTCTTCGGCCGTGAAAGTGTCGCCATTGTTCCAGGTCACGCCCGGGCGCAGCTTCAGCGTGTATTCGGTGGCGTCGTCGTTGATCTCCCAGCCTTCCAGCAGATAGGGCTCGAACGTGTAGTCCCTGGTGTACTTGACCAGCGGCTCGAGCGCCTGGCGTTCGGCGTTGGAGATTTCCGACCAGTCGGCGAGGCGCGGATCTTTCGGATCCTTGACCCACATGGCGACCTTCAGCACGCCGCCCTTCTTTGGCTCCTGCGCCATCGCCGGCGTCGGCGCGGCGAGGCCGATCATGCCGTAGGCCATCGCGGTGGAGGCGCCGAACACGCTGGCCAGCGCCAGGAATTCGCGGCGATCCATCGATCCTGCTTTCACGCCTTCGGCCATCTTTTCGATGTGCGCCGGAACGCGATCGCCGTTGCTCTTGTAGAATGTCATTGCAAACTCCCGCTCTGTTGGCTTTTCGCCGTTACCATTCCGCATCCGCACCGCCTTGTCAAAGCGGAGGGAGGGTGTTCCCGTGACGGAATGTGCAACTTTGCGGGAGGGGCGGTACGCGCGAATACGACAAGAATGACGCAAATTCGCAAATCTGCGATTGCGTGATCCGATTCTTGATTTTCCGGAATGATATGAGACATCGCCCGGCGGCATAAGGACCACAACCCGCCGCCTGTCGTGCCACCGGCGGTTTTGCGATCCGCGCTATGAAACCGACGCGCTCGCACAACGGCATTGCGCAGTTACAACACCGGGGTAAATTTCATTATTGGGGGCCCTGCGACCACAGCCGCCAACGCGGCGCATTCTGGAGAGGCTCGATATGGCAACCGCGGCACCAGCATGTCGAAAGGCGTTGTCGGACGCGACGCTTCGCTGGCCGAAACGCAATCGCGCCAGCGACGGCATCATGGGCGACGCGGCGCATCAGGCCCGCAAGAGCGACCACAATGACGGCAATGCCTTCGACCTGACGCACGATCCGGCCAATGGCGTCGACTGCGAGGAACTGTCGAAGGATGTGGTTTGGGATTCCCGCGTCACCTATGTGATCTGGAACAAGCAGATTTGCTTTACGGATCAACCGCACCGGCGGCAGGCGGACGAAAGCTGCACGTCGCCGCGTTATTACGGGCCGGAAAAGCACAAGGCGTGGGAGCCGTATATCGGGACCAATCCCCACACCAAGCATATGCATGTTTCGATCAGCGCCGATTCGCGCGACGATCTCTCGCCCTGGCCGTGGTCTCCGGACGAGAAACCGCTGACCGACAATCGCATGGGTGGACCTAGGGCGACGCTCGGCCCGTAGCGCGCCCGGCCGAACAGCCAGTCCTCATCCATCGCCGAGATATTGCCGGCGCAGATCGGCAAGTGGGCGGGCGGCCCAAGCCCAGAAATCCCAGTCCGGCCCGAAAATGTCGATCTTCATCGCTTCGCCCCGTGCCCAGGCATGCCAGAATTCCGAAGGGTCCATCGCGCCCTCCGCCGATTTCGCGACATCGTTGATCTTGATGCCGAGATGCCAGGAGAAGATCACGGGCAGGACGTGGCCGGATATCGGGTGCACGGGATGCATCGCGGCGGTAAAAGTAGAAACAAGCAACTCGCCGCGCGGAGTTGTGTCGTAGCCGGCGAACACATGGCTGGAATCGTGCGGAAGCGAAAACACCAGATTGAGGGCGTCCGGCTCGCCGGGCAGCGCGTAACCATTCCTGTCAAAATGATCGAGGAAAGCGCGTCCGAAGCTGCCCTCGTGAAGGTCTGCAAGGGTACGAAAGCGCGCGGCCAGTGCCGGATCGGCCTTGCCGCCACGATAGGGGAGCAGGAACGCCAGCGCCTCGGCATCGCGGTTCGGGCCGTCCGCCCAGGGTTTGCCGGTAATCGATTCCAGATTGTCGCGCACCATGTGGCCGAGCGCCCACTGGAGATTGCCTTTCGCTGCCTGGGTGATTTCGTCGATGTAATCCCCTTCGACGCCGACGGCCGCCGCATAGGCGAGGACGCGCCGTATCTTGGCCGGATCGAGGCTGCCGTCGACGAAGGCCGAGACGGCGATGAAGCGGATAGCCTCTTCTCTGAGCGCGGGTGTTTCGAGCGCCGCGGCCAGCGCGGCCGGATCACCAGCCGGGAGGCGGTCGGCATCGACCGGGTCCGCGATCCCGAATATCCAGTGAGCTGCTGCCACGAGGCTGGCGCGGTCCGCCTCGGTCAGAGCGCGGTCCAGGCCGGATACATCGCGCATGGCTGCGAGGATCGCGACAGCCTCTTCCCTGGTGGCGCTGATCTTCAAACCGCGAGCCTCCCATGTGCCTGACAATGGCGATGATATGCCCGGCCTCGACGATTACAATCGTCATGTGACCGTTCATCAAGGCGATGTTTCGGAGAGACACCGCAAGTGCCACGCAGACTGGCAGCTACCAGCGGTCTCAATACTCGCGCTCGAAGAAGATGCCGCCCTTGGCCTCCCCGTCCTCATGGGCTTCGCCCCTGAGCTTCACGCCGCGCCCGACGTCGAGATCGATAGCCGCCTTGCTGGAGCCGGCCTTATCGCCGGCCTCGATCGTCAAATAAGTCTTGTCGTTCAGGTATTTGCCGACTGAAACCGCCGTACTGCCGTCCGCGTTGGACTTGACGTCGAGATCGTCGACGCCGAGTTTTTCGCGCAGTGAACTCAAGAGCCCGGTCGTCCCGCCGGCACCCGCCAGTTCGGCGGCGGCCTCTGCCAGCCGCGCGATCTGCAACGGCGACAGGTTCCCCATCGCCTGCCCGAAGATAAGCCGCGCCAGCACCTCGTCCTCGGGCAGCGCTGGCACCGAGGTGAAGCTGAATTTCGGATTGTTGGCCGGCCCGGTGACGGCGACCGTGATCGTGGCATCGCTGGCACTGGATTCCGCCGCCATGTCGAGCGTCGGCACCAGCGACCCGGTGAAGCCGAGATTGCCGCGCGTAAACGTCAGCCGCCGGCCGAGCAGCGACAGCCGGCCCCGGCGCATGGTGAATTGCCCGGTAGCGCGCGGCGCCGACACCGGCCCGACCAGTTTCAGCGACCCGCCAAGCTCGGCGTCAAGGCCCCTGCCCTGCACGAAGATGCGCTGCGGCGCGTTGATCGTCAGGTCGAGCGCCAGCCCGCCCGAACCGCCGCCGCCGCTTGCCTGCGGCGGAAACAATGCCTGGTCCTGCCTCCGCACCGCCGCCGGCGCGTTCCTGTGTTGGACGTCGAGCGCCGTCAGCGAACTGGGCAGTCGTTGCGGAATCGAGATGACCGTACGCGACAGGTTGACGGTTCCCCCGATCACCGGCGCCGACGCCAGTGGCCCTTTCACTGTCAGGTCGCCGGACGCCGTCGTGGTCACCACCTCGCCGTCCGTATAACGGGCGTCGGTAAGCTTCACGGCGATGTCGCCCGGAAAGCCCCGCGCCGGATCGATGCCGACCGTGCCGGATGCCGATACCGAGCCGCCGCTCGACAATTTGCCGCTGGCCCGGCTGATCGTCGCCCGCCCGCCTCCGAGCGCGATGTCGGCGGCGATCTCGTTGACCGCGATGCCCGTCTTGGCGTCGACGAGGCGCGCGCCGGAGGTGCGCACGCTGCCGCCGATCACCGGGGCCGTGGCCGCGCCGGTCACCGTCATGTTGACGTTGGCCGTACCCGTCAAGGAAAGCCCCTGCGCCGCAAGCTTTTCCGCCAGGAAACCGAACGGCACGCCGCCGTCGAACTTCAGGTCGAGCCGTGGCGGGGCGCCCATCGCCACCGTACCGCCACCCTTCAGCGCCAGCCCGGACCCCTCGCTCATATTCGCCTGGAAGGTCAGCCGCTGCGACGCGAAATTGCCTGTTGAGCGGATGGTCATCCCGCCAAGCCCGGCGCCACGCGTCTGCGACGTTTGCGCACCCGTCCAGTCCAGCGTGTAGGCGACGGCCGGATTTGCCGCGGCGCCCGTCGCCTTGACGGTGCCGGAGATCGTCCCGCCGGTATCAAGCCCCGGCGCGAAGGCGTTGACGACCGAGGCCGGCAGCCTGGCGATCGCCACGTTCACGTCGAGCACCGAGCCAGCGCTGCCCGATACGGTCACCGAACCGCCGCCGACGTTCAGCGCCAGATTGCCGAGCTTGGTCTGGCCGCCGGCGATGCTGATCGTCGAAGCGCGTGCAAGCGCGGCCTTGATGCCGCGCATCGTCGCCTCGGCCGAGGCAAGCTCGACGGTGGTGGTGCCGTTCTCGACCTTGACGCGGCCGGCAGCCTTCAGCGGAATGTCGTTGACGGACGCGCCGCCGGAAAACCGCGTCCACGCCTCCTCGCGCGAAAGCTTCAGGTCGATGCCGCGCACCGCCGTCGTGCCGGCCCGCACCTCCTGCGCCTTCACCGTTCCCGAAACCCCGGGCGAAACCATGTAGTCAGTGATCAGCGCATCGACCGCAACCGCGCGCACCACGATGTCACCGCGCGTGATCGAATCGGACTTCAGCGACACCGTCGCCTGCGCCGCCTGTCCCTGCCGAGTGAAATTGGCCTTGCCCTTGACGCTGCCTTCAACCGTCTCCAGCGCCAGTGCCGCCAGCGGGCCGATATCCGGCAGGTCGAAATCGATAGAGCCGTCGGGGACAAAATTCTGGTCGAGCGTCAGCGCGCCCACGATGCGGTTCTTGCCAAGCGACAGATTGAGGTCGCTCACCTCGCTCCGCCCGCCCGTCGACTTCAGCACGGCCTTGCCATCCAGCGTCTCGCCGGCCACGCGGCCGGTAAGCGTAACATTGGCCTGCGGGTTGGCGAGGTCTGCCCTCGCCGAGGCATTCAGCGCCAGCTTCTCGATGTCCCGGTCCGCAACCGTCATCTTGTCGCTGGTCACCGCCAGCGTCACGTCCGGCGTGGCCAGCGCTCCCTTGGCGGTGGCCGAGAAGGCCACGGCGCCCCGCGCCTGTTGGGCCAGCGGCGAGATGTCGGCAAGCGCGCCCTTCACGTTGGCGTCGATCTGGCCATTGCTCAGCTTGATGATGCCGCTGCCGGTCACGCCGCCAGACTGCAACGCCAGTGAATTGGCCGACACATTGCCTTCCGTGTCGCGCTCCAGATCAGTCGACAGCGTCAGTTTTGGCCCGAGCACAGGCCGCACCGCCGCCGGCAGAGCGGCAGTCACAACGTCGGCTTTCAGCTTCAGCGTAATCGACCCGTCCTTGAGCGACACTTTTCCGCCGAAACCGCCGTCGATCGCATCGCTGCGCAGGATGCCGTTGGTCACCGTCAGTGCATCGGTTTCCAGCAGCCCTTCCATCTGGGCCTTGACCTCGCCGGCAACCAGCGGCGCAACGGTCGGATTGTCGATCACCAGCCGCACAGCGCTCGCCGCTCCCGTGAACGCCCCGGCGCGCGCCGCGATGTTGAACTTGTCGGAACGCAGCGTGATGCCGAGGTCGACCAGTTGCACATCATTGGTCGCGACCTTCGAGAGGTTTGCGCCGATGTCCAGCTTCGGCTCGGCTAGCGGTCCGGAAACCCGCGCCGTCGCCGAGCCGATGGTTATGTCGATCGGCGCCTCGTCGGTGCCGAAGGACAAAGGCAGTCCGCTCTGCCCCGCGCCGACTTGGACGGACATATCAACCGAACCCGAGGGATCGTAGGTGCCCTTGGCCTTGGCCGTCAGCGCACCATTGGAAACATCTGCATGGTCGATGCTGATCGGGCCGGTTTTCGGCAGCAGCGCCGCCACGTCGAAATTCGTCTTGCCGCCGAGGAACTGCCGCGCTCGCTCCGGTACGAAACGCGAAAACTCGCCGTCGCCCTTGGCCTCGATCTGGCTACCCGCGTCGGTCATGCGGTGCGCCACGGTGAAACTGGTCACCGGCTTGCCTTCCATCGATACCGTACCGTCGCCGGAGATCACCGCCATGGTGCCGTTGACCGACATGCGAATGTCGGCGGCGGGCTGGCCAGGCATCACGTCGGCCAGCGTCGCGCCGATCGTGCCGGCTATGGCCGGCGCCTTGAGGTAGTCGGCGACCAGCGCATCGATAGCGATATTGGTCACGCTGACCGCCTCGCGCTTGATCGAATCCGACGCCAGCGTCACCTTCACCTGCGGCACACCGCCGTCTTCAGCAAAGATCGCGCTGCCCTTCGCCGCGCCCTCGACCGTTTGCCCGGCAAGCGCCGCCAGCCGCGCCAGTTCCGGCAGGTCAAAATCGACGGTGCCCGCCGGCACGAACTTGTCGTCCAGCGAAAGTTTGCCGGAAATCTTGTTGGGGCCGAGCGAAAAATCGAGGTCGCGGACTTCGCGCTTGCCATCGGTCGTGGCGACCACCGCCTTGCCGTCAATCGCCTCGCCCTGGAAGCTGCCCTTCAGCGTCACCGACGCCTGCGGCGCGGCGAGGTCGACGGTTCCTGACGCGCGAAGGTCCAGATCGTCGATGGCGCGGTCGCCGAAACCCAGCCTTTCGCTGGTGACGTTGGCCTCGACTTCAGGCGCGGCCAACGGGCCTTTGGCCCTGGCCGACACGACGATGGCGCCCGATGCCTGCGGTGCCAACGGCGAAATATCAGCCAGAGCCCCCTTGAGATCCGCGTTGATAACGCCCTCGCTAAGTCGCGCCGAGCCGCTGGCGGTCAGACCGCCGGATTGCACGGATAGCGCGTTCGCCGAAACGTTACCCGAAGTGTCGCGCTCGATATCGGCCGCCAACGCAACCTTGTCGCCAAGCATCGGCCGGGCGCCGGGCGGCAGCGCGGCCGATACCACATCCGCGCCGAGCTTGAGCGTGATCGAGCCGTCCTTGAGCGAAACATCGCCGGCGAAATTGCCGTCGATCGCGTCGCTGCGCAGCGTCCCCGTGCTGATCTTCAGCGCGTCGGTGGCGAGCGTCCCTTCCAGTCCGGCGCGAATCTCGCCCGCTACCAGCGGCGCGACGGTCGGGTTGTCGATGGTCAGGCTCGCCGCCGTCGCAGCACCGGTGACCGGCCCTGAGCGGGCGGCAATATCGAACTCGTCGGAATGCAGCGTGATGCCGAGATCGGCCAGCCTGACGTCATTCGTGGAAACCGACGGCAGCTTTGCCGAGATGTCGAGGCCAGGTTTGCGCCCGTCGCCGAGCGCCCGCACCGTCGCCGAACCGATCACGATGTCGATCGGGCTTTGCTCGGTGCCGAAGGACAGCGGTACGCCGCCTTTCTTGGCTGCAAGCTCCATCGCGATGTCGGTCAGGCCAGCGGGGTCATACGACCCGGTTGCCGTGACGCCCAGCGCTCCGCTGTCGATGCGGGCGCGCGCGATCTCGACGCCACCCTTTTTTGTGAGCGTGCCTGCGAGGTCAAAATCCGCCTTGCCTGCCAGCAGCGGCCGGAACCGTTCCGGCAGGAAACGATCGAACACGCCGTCGCCCTTGGCTTCGACCACATTGCCGGCGTCGGTCTGCCTGTGCGTGGCCGAAACCGTGGTGATCAGGTTTCCGTCGACCGCGAAGGTGCCATTGCCCTTCCAGTTGGCGAGTGGCCCCGAACCGGTGACGATAATGTCGACCGCCGGTTTTCCCGGCAGGCCGAGCAGGTTCGCCAAAATGCCGCCGGAGGGCTCGGATGCCTTCAGGTCGATGTCGAGCTTGTTGTCGCGCGGCGCAAAATCGATCGCCGCCAGCACCTCGCCGGCCGTGCCGTCGGTGCGCGATACCGTCAGGTCCGCATTGACTGTCAGCGGCGAGGCCTGCGCCATCGCCTTGCCCTTGGCCGCGATGCTCGCCACCTGCCCCCCGGTCACCGGTTGGCCGAGCGCGATATCGGGGAAATCCAGCGCGCCGATCGACACGTCAACCGGCAGCGAGCCGGAGCCACTTTTGGCCGGTGGCTTGGAAGACGGTTTCGGCAGCCGAGCAAATTCGACACGTTCGGCTGCAACCCTCTCGGCGTCGAACTTCAGCCACAGCAGCGAAATCGGCGACCAGTCGACCTCAATGCCGCGCACGGCCAGCCAGGGGCCTTCGGAATCCTCCAGCACAAGCTGGTTGAGCGAGAAATTACCCGACCAGATGCCGTCAATGCCAGCGATCCGCACCTTCCGGTCGGGGCTCGACGCAAAATCCGAGATCATCGAGGCAAGGTTCTCCCGGCCCTTACCGGTCAGCGTCAGCACCGCCAGCGCACCGACCACGAAGGCCAGCACGATCAGCACCGTATATTTGAGAATCCTGAGAAATCTTCGGACCCAGATCATCCCAACGCCCTCAGAACGACTGACCGATGCCGGCATAGATGCCGAAGCTCGGATCGTGGGAGTCGGGGTTCAGCGGCACGGCCGCGTCGACGCGTAACGGCCCGAACGGCGTCATGTACCTTATGCCGATGCCGGCGCCGACCTTGACGTCGGCAAAATCCGGGAACGACTCCAGCGACACCGTCCCCGCATCGACGAAAGGCACGATGCCGAAAGTGTCGTTGACCGCGTAGCGCACTTCCACCGAGCCTTCCGCCAGCGACAGGCCGCCGGTCGGCTCGTCGTCCTTTCTGGGGCCGATGCCCTGATAGGCGTAACCGCGTACCGAGCCGCCGCCGCCCGCATAGAAGCGGCGGTCGGCCGGCACCTCCTCGACGCTGGCACCGACGATGGAGCCCAGCACCGCGCGGCCGGCGATCACGATCCTGCCTTGGGAATCGAGTGCCTGATAGGCCGAGCCCTCGCCCTTCAGCTTCACGAAGGCGACGCTGTTCAAAAGGTCGTAGGCCGGCTCGACATAACCCACGGCGCGAAAACCCTTGGTCGGGTTCAGCTTGTTGTCGCGGTTATCGAAAGCATATTGCAGCGGCGTCGAGACGATCAGGTAGTCGTGGTCGGTCACGAAGACGTCGGTGATGCGCGAGAATTCGACGTCCAGCTCCGCCGACACGCTCTGCGTCTTGCTGAGCTGGTAGGCGAGGCCGACGCTGCCTTCGACGGAGAACCGGTCGTAGGCATCCGGATGTTCGAAGACGCTTTTCAGGCTCGCGAAGAACTTCGATGCCGGGCCGATGACCCCGGGCTTCTCGAACATGATGCCGGCATTGTAGTTCAACGCCGTGAACTCGTTGCTGCCGATGCCGCTGATCGAGCCCTCGATGCGCAGTTTCTCGGCATGTCCGAACAGGTTGCGGTGGCCCCAATAACCTTCCAGCCCGATTCCCTCGGTGTTGGAATAGGTGGCGCCGACACCGTAGTAACGCAACTTGCGCTCGGTCACCGTCACGTTGATCGGAATCCTGCCATTGGCATCCAGCGCGTCGGCTTCGGCAACCGCGACGCTGTTGAACACCCCCAACCCGGTCAGCCGGTCGCGCGCCTCGTCCAGATCCTCCGGCGAATAGGGTTTTCCGGGCTCCAGTCCGGCCATATAGGCGGTGAAGTCATTGTCCATGGTCTCGGTGCCGTCGACCGTCGTCGGCCCGAACCCGGCGACCGGCCCGGCCGCAACGGCCAGCGAAACGTCGACGGTCCCGGTCCTGTGGTCGGCAATCACTTCCCGTCCTGTCACTTTGGCCAGCGGCCGGCCTTCCGCCTTCAGCCTCCTCACCACGTCCGATTCGGCCTTGAGTATCTTGGTCGACCCGGCATCGCCGCCAGGCGTCAACCCGAACTCCGCCGGCGACAAACCCGCCGCATCCCCTTTCAACTGCACATCGCCCAGCACGAAGGCCTGACCAGCCTCGACGCTGATCGTCACCGGCACCGGCCCCGCGCCAAACTCGGCGTCCGGCGGCAGCGTGTCGATCGACTTGCCGGCGATCAATATGTCGACGACGCCGTCATAACGCGCCGCCTCGTAGAGCGCCGCAACCAGCCGCTCGCGGTCGCCGCGCGCCTTGGTCAGCAGGCCGAGCGAGCCCGATACCGGGCGGTCCTCGTCGGCGACCAGCGACGAGGCGTCACTGATCTTCTTCTTCAGATCGTCGTTGCCCGGCACTTCCACCGTCACCGTGTAGTGCAGCGGATCAGCGATGTCGGCGTCTTCCTCGTTTTCCTTCTCGAAGAACTTGTAGCCGAAGATCTGGAAGGCGGCGGCGCGTGGCGGCAGCGCGACAAGCGCGGTGGTGCACAACAGTCCGGAAAGGGCAACGCGCGCGATCCTGACGGTCGCGGTCTCGCCCCTCCAACGCTGCGGTTGCCGCTTCATCATTAACGCAAACTTACTCCAGGGGCTAATTTTGAACGGGCGATATGAACCGTTCGTAAAGGGGCCACAATCGCGCTGTCAGAAATCGTTGGGCAATTCATGATGATACGTGTTCAACTTGCCCCCATGGGTGCCGTAACACGTATGAGAACGATGGCCAACCGTTGATGGGTACGCGGTGGCCGCCGAATTGGTGAGGATGAGCCTTGGGGTGGCATAAATACCTCTCGGCGATGATGCTTTAGGGGGAGTTGCTATGCGAGCGATTCGCATTCTGTCGGCCCTGTTCCTGATGATGGCAGCCTGGTCGGCGCCGGCGCTTGCCGCCGAGGCGCGGGCGATCGAGACCACGCAGAACAGCGACTATTTCGGCTTCGACCTGCGCTCCGAGCAGAACCTGTCGCTCGACCAGTGCAAGACCACCTGTCTCGGCGACACGCAATGCCGCGCCTTCACCTACAACACCAAGGCGAAATGGTGCTTCCTCAAGTCGGATTTCGCGACGCTGAAGACCTTCAACGGCGCGGTCGCGGGCAAGGTCGTCACCATCGATGGAGAGCCCGACATCGGCGCGCCGCCGCAGATGTCCTTCTTCCCGTCCTGGATGGCCGACGAGGCCTGGCAGTACCGCGCTGCCCTGACGGCGACGCCGCCCAGCCCGACCGACGGGCTCGTCAATCTAACCGAAGGCGCCGAGCAGGCGCTGCTCACCGACGATGCGCGCGGCGCGGTTACAAAATACACCGCCGCGATCCGCATCGCGCCCGACGACGGCAAATTGTGGCTCGGCCTGTCGCGCGCCCTGCTCGCCGTTCAGGGCGCCAACGGTTCGGAAAGCGCGACGCTCAACCGCGACGCCGCATCCGCCGCCTGGAATGCCTACCAGCTCGTGCGCACCGGCCCCGGCCGCGCCGACGTACTGGCCACGATTGCCGCCGGCCTCGACCGCCGCAACCTCTTCCGCCCGTCGCTGCAGGCCTATGAAGCTAGCCTCGCGCTGGTCAATTCGGCATCCATCCGCGCCGAATACGAAGACCTGAAAGCCCGGAAAGGCTTCCGCGTCGTCGAGCACACGATCGACGCAGACACGCCCTCGCCGCGCCTCTGCGTCCAGTTCTCCGAGGAACTGGTCAAGACGGGCGTCGACTACGCGCCCTTCGTCACCGTCGACGGCGCAGCCCCCAAGGCCGTTGAGGCCAAGGACGAGCAGCTCTGCGTCGAGGGCCTGGAACACGGCCACCACTACAACATCACCATCCGCTCCGGCCTGCCCGCCGCGATCGGCGAGGTCATCTCCGCCCCCGTCGCCCTGTCGATCTATATCCAGGACCGCGGCGCTTCCGTACGCTTCACCGGCGACAGTTTTGTCCTGCCCGCCACCGCACGGCGCGGCATCCCGGTCGTCACCGTCAACATGACCGTCGCTGACATGAAGCTGTTCCGCATCGGCGACCGCTCACTGGCGCAGTTGCTTTCAGGCTATCAGTTCCTCAAGCAGCTCGATTCCTATGACATCGAGAACATCGCCGACCAGATGGGCGCGCCCGTCTGGGAGGGCAAGCTCGACATCGCCAACGAGATCAACAAGGACGTCACCACCTCCTTCCCGGTCGACGAGGCGCTCCCCAACCGCCAGCCCGGCGTCTACGTGCTCACCGCCCAGCCTGAGAACGACAAGAGCGACGAGTGGTCGTCGCGCGCCACGCAGTGGTTCGTTGTCTCCGACATCGGCCTTTCCACCTACACCGGCCAGGACGGGCTCAACGTCTTCGCCCGCTCGCTCGGCTCCGCCAAAGCCATGGCCAATGTCGACCTGACGCTGCTCGCCAAGAACAACGAGATCCTCGGCACCGCCAGGACCGACGCCGAAGGCCGCGCCACCTTCAACCCCGGACTTACTCGCGGCACGGGCGGCATGGTTCCGGCAGTGCTGATGGCCAATGCCGAGGGCAAGGATTTCGTCTTCCTGGACATGACCCGCGCCGGCTTCGACCTTTCCGACCGCGGCGTCACCGGCCGCGCCTCGCCAGGCGCGCTTGACGTCTATGCCTGGACCGAGCGCGGCATCTACCGCGTCGGCGAGACCGTGCATGTCGCCGCGCTCGCCCGCGACGACGCGGCGCGCGCCGTGGAAAAGCTGCCGCTCACCTTCGTCTTCGCGCGCCCCGACGGCGTCGAGGACCGGCGCCTTGTCAGCGATGGCGCATCCGCCGGCGGCCACGCCGTCGACCTGCTGCTGTCGCCCAACGCCATGCGCGGCACCTGGACGCTGTCGATCTACACCGATCCCAAGCAGCCCGCCGTCGCCAGCCAGAGTTTTCTGGTCGAGGATTTCGTTCCCGACCGCATCGAATTCACCATGACCAGCGACAAGGAGGAGGTCGGCGTCGGCGAGCCCGCCAACATCACCGTCGACGGCCGCTTCCTCTATGGCGCGCCGGCTGCCGGCCTGGCGCTCGAAGGCGAAATGACGGTCGACACCACCCGCGAGTGGGACGACTTCCCGAACTTCCAGTTCGGCCTTGCCGACGAGCAGGAAGGTGACGCCACCCGCATCCCGCTCACCGACCTGCCGCTCGTCGGCGACGACGGCAAGGCGACGTTCCCCGTCCAAGTCGACGCCCTGCCCTCCACCACGCGGCTGCTCACCGCCGCCGTCACCGTGCGCATGCGTGAGAGCGGCGGCCGCGCCGTGGAAGAATCGATCGACCTCGGTATCAGGGGCCAGGCCGACGTCATCGGCATCCGCCCGGATTTCTCCGGCGGCGAGGTGCCGGAAGGCGGCACGGCGAAGTTCACCGTCATCGCCGTCGATCCCGACGGCAACCGCAAGCCGATGCCCGGTGCGCAGTGGTCGCTGGTCAAGGTCGAGCGCGACTACCAGTGGTACAGCACCGGCAATTCCTGGAACTACGAGGCGGTCACCCAGACCCGCGCCGTCTCCAACGGCACGCTCGACATCAATGCCGACGGCACAGCCAGCGTCACCATGCCGGTCGACTGGGGCCGCTACCGTCTCGAAGTCGCGACCGCCGATCCGGAAGGCCCGGCTACCAGCGTCGAATTCGACGCCGGCTGGTACGTCTCGGCGACCTCCACCGAGACGCCGGACGGACTGGAGATCGCGCTGGACAAGGAGCATTACGCTCCCGGCGAGGTCGCCAAGCTGCAAATCTCGCCGCGCTTTGCCGGCGAGTTGCTGGTTACCGTCGGCGCCGACCGGCTGCTCTCCACCTACACCGCCACGGTTCCCGCCGGCGGCGCCACCATCGACATCCCGGTCTCCGCCGACTGGGGCGCCGGCGCCTATGTCACGGCGACCCTGTTCCGTCCTGGCGACGCCCAGCAATCGCGCATGCCCGGGCGCGCCATCGGCCTGAAATGGCTGACCGTCGACCCCGGCGCGCGCAAGCTGGCGGTCTCCTTGTCGCCGGTCCAGAAAACCGAGCCGCGCCAGCCGCTGACCATCCCCGTGCAGGTCACCGGCCTGCCCGCCGCCACCGACGCCTATGTCACCATCGCCGCCGTCGATGTCGGCATCCTCAACCTGACCGACTACAAGGCGCCCGATCCGGAAGCCTGGTATTACGGCCAGCGCCGCCTTGGCCTCGAACTGCGCGACCTCTACGGCCGCCTGATCGACGGCTCGCTCGGCGCCACGGGGCGGCTGCGCACCGGCGGCGACGGCGGCGGTCTCACCGCGCAGGGCAACCCGCCGAAGGAGAAGCTCGTCGCCTTCTTCTCCGGGCCGGTGAAGCTGGACGCCGACGGCAAGGCGACCGTCGACTTCGACATCCCGCAGTTCAACGGCGCGGTCCGCATCATGGCCGTCGCCTGGACCAAGGAAGCCGTCGGCCACGCCCAGACCGACGTGATCGTGCGCGATCCGGTGGTCATCACCGCCGGCCTGCCACGTTTCATGGCGCCGGGCGATTCCGCCGTCATGCGCCTCGACATCGCCAACACCGACGGCCCCGACGGCGACTACAAATTCGCCATCGAGACCACCGGCGACCTGTCGACCGGCAGCGCGGCACTTCCCGACCACGTCACGCTGACATCAGGAAAACGCCAGTCGATCACCGTGCCGCTGATTGCCCAGACGGCGGGCGACGCCAGCCTGACCATCCGCCTCGCCCATGAGAACGGGCCGGCGGTCGAGCAGACCCTGTACATTCCGGTTCGCCCCGCCGTCCTGCCGGTCACCAACCGGCTGGTCGTCGATCTTGGCCCGAACGGCAAGAGCGTTCGCATCGACCGCGAACTTCTGGCCGACAGCGTGCTGCCCGGCGCCTATGTCAGCGTCGGCGTCTCGCCGTCCGCCGCCTTCGACGTGCCGTCGCTGCTCTTGGCGCTCGACCGCTACCCCTATGGCTGCGCCGAGCAGACCACCAGCCGCGCCCTGCCCCTGCTTTATGTCAGCGAGCTTTCGGCCGGCGCCGGCTTGGCTGACGAGCCCGAACTGCGCGGCCGCATCCAGGACGCGATCTACCGCGTGCTCAACTATCAATCCTCGTCGGGCAGTTTCGGCCTGTGGGGACCCGGCTCGGGAGACCTTTGGCTCGACTCCTACGTCTCCGACTTCCTGACGCGGGCCCGCGAGCTCAACTACGATGTGCCGCGCCAGGCCATGCTGCAGGCGATCAACAATCTGCAGAACTCGCTCTCCTACGACCTCGACATCGAGGACCGCGGCAGCGAGATCGCCTATGCTCTCTATGTGCTCGCGCGCAACAAGAAGGCGTCGGTCGGCGACCTGCGCTATTACGCCGACACCAAGCTGGAAGCTTTTTCCAGCCCGATGGCGGTGGCCCAGCTCGCCGCCAGCCTCGCGCTCTACGGTGACACCCAGCGCAGCGAGGCGACCTTCCAGGCCGCGCTCCAGCTTGCCAAGCAGAACCCCGAGCACGACTGGTACCGCTCGGATTACGGCTCGCGCCTGCGCGACGGCGCCGCCATGCTGGCGCTCGCCGCCGAAAGCAAACCGATGCCGTCGGTCGTTCCCGAACTGATCAAGCTGGTCGGCGCGGAACGCAAGGCAAGGCGCTGGACCAGCACGCAGGACGACGCCTGGATGCTGCTCGCGGCGCGTGCGCTGCGCACCAATGCCGCCGACATGAAGCTGACGGTCAACGGAACAGAGCATACCGGGCTCTATTCCCAGCGCTTCGACGGCAGTGACATCGTCGACAGTCCGCTTGTCATCGCCAACGCCGGCTCCAGCGCCGTGCAGGCGGTGGTGACCGCGGTCGCCGCCCCGTCGCAGCCGCTCCCGGCCGGCGGAGACGGCTTTGCCATTGAGCGTACCTACTACACGCTGGACGGCAAGGAGGCGAATGTCACTCAGGTCAATCAGAACGAGCGCTATGTCGTGGTTCTCAAGGTCACCGAGCAGAACTCCTGGCCGTCACGCGTGCTGGTCAGCGATTTGCTGCCGGCCGGCTTCGAGATCGACAATCCCGGCCTCGTCAACAGCGCCAGCCTGTCCAGCTTCCCGTGGCTGGAACAGACCGAAGCCGCACACCTCGAATTCCGCAACGACCGTTTCGTCGCGGCCTTCGACCGCAACGGCGACAGCGGCCGGCAGGTCACGCTGGCCTATGTCGTGCGCGCTGTAACGCCCGGCGTCTACGCCCATCCGGCGGCGAGCGTGGAGGACATGTACCGCCCGCAATTCTCGGCCCGCACCTCGACGGGGATGATGGAGGTCAAGGCGCCGTGATCAGCCTCCGGGGACAGTTTACTTTTTTCCGCAGAAGAGCGAATGCGCTTCAAGGCTCGCGCTGGCGGAAAGAAAGTAAACTGTCCCCTGGTATTCACCTACATCTCTCCGCGCCGCCCCTCATCCCCCTGCCGGGACCTTCTCCCCGTGAAGGACGGGGAGAAGGAGGAAGCGGCAAGGGCGCGGCCAGCCCCCTTCTCCCCGTCCTTCAC